>DATCLR010000055.1:0-28668 GCA_036563785.1 Burkholderiales bacterium
TTCGCCTCCGCCAAGACGTACGACATCGAGGTCTGGCTGCCCGGACAGCAGCGCTACCGCGAGATCTCGTCCTGCAGCAACTTCGAGGACTTCCAGGCCCGGCGGCTGCAGGCGCGCTGGCGCAACCCTGCAACCGGCAAGCCGGAGCTCGTGCACACCCTCAACGGCTCCGGGCTCGCCGTCGGGCGCACCGTCGTCGCAATTCTCGAGAACTTCCAGGACGAGAAGGGCGGCGTGACGATCCCCGATGCGCTGCGGCCCTACATGGGAGGAACGCCGCGCATCGAGCCGCCGGCGTAGCCGGAAAAAGCTGGCCCTTGTGATCCATGGCCCGCCGGTGCAGGAGCGCGCCCCAACCGGGGCGTTCTTGCTCTTTTGGCTGCGTCCCGTTCCGTCGGGCGCACTCTCCTCGATTGAGCAAGGCGCCGCTGCCGAGAGACGAGGGAATCAGGTGCGTACGGCCGTGAACGTCGCGGGATGAGTCAAGGTAGTTGGCGGAGAGGGAGGGATTCGAACCCCCGGAGCCTTTCGGCTCAACGGTTTTCAAGACCGCCGCCTTAAACCGCTCGGCCACCTCTCCGATGTTCACGCCGGGTCCACCGCGCCGACCCGCCGGCATTTAACGTGAAATAGCGCTGAAGATCCAACTTTTCACCCTGCCGGTTCGAGGGCGCCGGCACGACCCGGCAGGCCGTGCCGGCACCCGCGAGCTATCCGCCGGTGGCCGCGATCTTGCGAATGTACGTCGGGCCGGCGCGCTTCTCGATCTCCCGGCGCACCTCGTCGCGCAGTCCGAGTCCGAAGGCGACTTCCGCGACGACGAAGAGCGGGCCGATGATGAGACCGATGATGTCGTCGAAGAACGCCGGCTTCCGTCCTTCGAAGTAATGGCCGATGAACTGGATGATCCAGCCGACCACGAAGAGAACAATGCCGGCGGTCGCCCAGACCGCCGTCGTCTGCGCGGCCACCCAGCTTCCGAGCCAGAGGAGGAGCACGTTCAGCACGGCCATTGCGATGCCGAAGCGCAGATCGAGCACCAGATAAAAGATGCTCGCCGCGAGCACCAGCAGGAGAGCCGGCGTGACGGCGACGCCGACGTCGAAGAGCGTCGGGCGCGAGAGAAGCGCGACGACGGCGATGACGATCATGGGGATGCCCACGAAATGCGTGGCGATGTTGCGCCGGTCGCGGTGGTAGGCCGCGTACTGCGCCAGGTGATCGGTGAGCGTGCGCATGAATCCCTCCGAGGGTTCGTGGCGGCGCAGCGGCGCCGGAGCACGGCGCCTTGCGCCGGGCATGAAGATACTCCCGCGGCGGGGGTTCCACCAAGCGGCGCGCGGCTCGCGGACGCCCGAAGCGGGATGACGGCGTTGTCGCCACCGCACGCTCCGGTTAGAGTCCGGGCCCGCCACGAACGTTACAGCAAGGGGTCTCTATGTCGATCAAGAAAGTCGGCGTCGTCGGCGCCGGGACGATGGGGAACGGTATCGCGCAAGTGTGCGCCGCGGCTGGGGTTTCGGTTGCGATGCTGGACGTGAGCCAGGCGGCGCTCGACCGCGGCCTCGCCACCGTGCGCCAGAGCCTGGAACGGATGGTCGCCAAAGGGAAGCTGTCCGAGCCGGAACGCGACGCCATCCTCGGGCGTATCCGGCCCACCCTGAATCAGACCGATCTCGCCGATGCCGACCTCGTCGTCGAAGCCGCGACCGAGAACGAGGACCTGAAGCTCAGACTGCTGGCGCAGCTCGACGAATTGCTCAAGCCGGATGCGCTGATCGCGTCCAACACGTCGTCGATTTCCATCACCCGCCTCGCCGCCGCGACGCGCCGGCCGGACCGATTCATCGGGATGCATTTCTTCAATCCCGTGCCGGTGATGGCACTCGTGGAGCTGATTCGCGGCGTGCAGACGAGCGATGCCACGCACGCGGCCGCGGTTGCGTTCGTGCAGCAGATCGGCAAGCATCCGATCACGGTGCGCAACAGCCCCGGCTTCGTCGTGAACCGCATTCTGTGCCCCATGATCAACGAGGCGTTCATGGTGCTCGGCGAGGGGCTCGCGAGCGCCGAGGACATCGACGAGGGCATGAAGCTCGGTTGCAATCATCCGATCGGACCGCTCGCGCTCGCGGATCTGATCGGACTCGACACGATGCTCGCCGTGATGGAGGTGCTGTACGAGCAGTTCGGCGACCCGAAGTATCGGCCGGCGCTGATGCTGCGCGAGCTCGTCGCGGCTGGCCGCCTCGGCCGGAAGAGCGGCTGGGGCGTGTATCGCTACACGCAGTAGAGGCCGCGGGTACCGGCCCCGCCCTCGAGCCGGCATTCGGGTCGACGTCGGTCGCGGGCGCATTCCCCGAGTGAATCCGCGCGAATGGCGGCCGTCCGGCTCGGTCTTATCTTCGTGTTCTGGAAGCCGAATCGGCGGTACGAACGGGAAGCGGCGAAATTCAGCAGCCAAGGAGGGTGCCAGTCATGGACGAACGCCGATGGAGCTCCGGCACGGGCGCCGGGCCGATGCTCGCGAGCGCCGGCCTCGGAGCTCTGCTCATGTACTACTTCGATCCGGCACGCGGCCGCTATCGGCGGGCGCTGGTGCGCGATCAGCTGGTGCACGCCGGGCACAAGCTGCGAACGGGCCTCGAGGCCGCGTTTCGGGACACGCGCAATCGCATCGAGGGAATGGGCGCTTCGCTGCGACGCCGTATCGTTCGCGCTTCCGCGAGCGATCCGGTGCTCGCGGAGCGCGTCCACGCGAAGATCGGCCGGCTGGTATCGCATCCCGGCTCGATCCAGGTGACTGCACAGGACGGCGTCGTGACGTTGAGCGGGCCGATCCTTGCGAACGAAGTCCGGCAGCTTATCGCCGGAGCGCTCGACGTGCCCGGCGTGAGCGGTGTCGTCGATCGGCTGGAGGTGTATACCTCGCCCGAGCACGTGCCGGGACTGCAGGGCGGGCGGCCGAAAGTCGGTGAGCGGTCGGCGTTTTTCCAGGCGAACTGGCCGCCGGCCGCGCGGCTCGTCGGCGGCGCGGCCGGCGCGGCGCTCGCGCTGTACGGCCTGCGCCGTCGCGGCCCGCTGCGTGCGCCGATTGCCGCGGCCGGTGCACTGCTCGCCGCGCGGGCGGCGACCAATCTCGAAGTTCGGCGGCTCGTCGGCATCGGTACGTGCCACGTGGTCGAGGTGCAGAAGTCCATCCGTATCAATGCACCTGCCGAACGAGTCTTCGCCGTTTGGGCCGACTTCGAGGGGCTCCCGCGCATCATGACCCACGTCAAGCGGGTGCGCGCGCTCGGCGATGGGCACGAAGGAAAGCGCTGGCGCTGGACCGTGCGCGGGCTCACCCGCATGTACGTCGACTTCGATACCGTGATCACCGCATGGGAACCGAACCGATTGATCGCGTGGCGCACCGAGGCGGGATCGCCGGTCCGGCATGCCGGGCGCGTCGAGTTCCAGCCCCACGACGGCGCGACGATCGTGCACGTTCGCATGACCTACCATCCGGTCGCCGGCGCGCTCGGTCATGGGATCGCGAAGCTTTTCGGCGCGGATCCCAAGCGCCGCATGAACGACGACATGCTGCGGCTGAAGACATACATCGAGACCGGCATCGCGCCGCACGATGCGGCGGTGCCGGCGACGGTGCGGGCGCCGGCCGCGGGCGAATCCGGCAGTCCGGCGCGGCTCGTGCAGTGATCGGGACGCTCGGTGTCCGCCGTCCGGGCATCGGACGAGACGTCGATGCGCCTTGATGCGAGTTTCGGGTTCCTTGCGGCGCGGCGGTGCGCGCCGTCCCTTGCTGCGCGGTCATCGTCTGGTCACGACAGCCGATCGGTGGACGATCTCGTTCAATTCACATCCGTTGATTTCTTGCTTTAATTGATCCACGGACGCTCCGCCGTTTCGCGTCCGCTCGAGCGACATCGGGCGCCCGCCCGCCGCCGAGCCGCAGGCAAACAACGGAGAAGATCGATGGCAGCCAGAAAGAAAGCGAAGAAGAGCAAGGCCAAGAAAGCGAAAAAGACGAAGCGCGCAACGAGAGGCAGGAGGACCGCGAAGAAGTCGGCCGTCCGCAAGCGCGTCGGCGCAGGGCGCAAGAAGGCGCAAGCCAGGGCACGGACGAAAAGAAGGGCGCAGGGCGCGACGCGCAAGCCGGCGGCGAAGCGGCCGGCGCCCGCAACGGACCGCTCGGCACCGGCCCCGGAGCCGGCGGCGGCTTCCGGCGAGCGCATCGGCGTCGTCATCGAGTATCACCCGCACCTCGCCATGGCGACCGTGCAGCTCGAGAACGGGCGCCTTCGCGTCGGGGAGATGGTGCGCATCAAGGGCAACGGCGGCGAATTCACACAGACGGTGGGCTGGCTCGAGGTCGACCACGTGCACGTCGACGAAGTGCACGCCGGCCAGACGTTCGGCCTGCGCCTGAGCCAGCACGCGCGCGCGCAGGACGTGGTTTACAAGGTGCTGCAGTAACCCGCCGGCGGCGCGGTTCGCGGCCGCGCCGCCTTGCTCTTCCTATTCGCCGCGCGGCTTCCGCGGCCGCATGGCGATGTCGCGATAAACGGCTTCGGCGACCTCGAGCAGCTCTTCGCGAGCGAGCTCGCCCGAGAGCGCGTAACCGAGGCCGCCTTCGATCCAGTAGAACGTGCTCACGCCGTTCTGCTCGGCATAGCGAAACGAGGTTTCCCGCGCCCGGTCGGGGCTGCCCGCCACGTACAAGGTGAGGCGCCGCCCGCGCACGTCCTCGTACATGAACTGCGCTGCGGCCCGCTCCTCCGCGGGCAGCAGACGGCCTCCGACGAGACGGTATCCGATGTCTCCGAGGTAGGGCGCCCGCAGCGGTGCGCCGAGCCGCTTCGACAGCCAGGCGACGAGGTGTTCCTCCTGCTGCGCGCCCACCTCGACCGGATGCAGGACTTCCGGCGTGTAGACGCGATACGCGGCGGCCGCCTGCAGAGCGAGCACGTCGTCGAACGGCGGCCGCGAGTCCGCGGCACCTCGCAGGAACCAGCCGGCGGCACCGGCGAGGAGCAGCGAGGCGGCGAAGGCGGCATGGCGCAGCCAGGACGTAAGGCGCGCGCGCCGCGTCGGCAGACGCTGCAGGCGCTCGGGAACCGGTTCCTCGAGCAGCGGATCGAGCGCCGCGCGCAGCAGCAGGTTCAGTCGCCGGTACGCCTCGACGCGGCGCGCGGCTTCCGGGTCGGCGCGCAAACGCATCTCCACCTGCGCGCGCTCGGCGGGCGCGAGCGCGCCGTCCACGTAGGCGTGCAATTGTTCCTCGTTCGGGAGCGTGCTCACTTCACTCTCCGCAATCCGGGCGTCGTGTCCCCGTTCGTAAGGTTCAGCAGCTGGGCGCGCGCCCGGGACAGGCGCGACATGACGGTACCGAGCGGCACGTCCAGGACCGCCGCAGCCTGGGCATAGGGCATCTCCTCCACGGCGACGAGCAGCAGCACCTCACGGTATTCCGGCGGCAGCCGCGCGAGCGCCCGGGTCACGTCGCGCAGCTCGAGGCGCTGCTCCTGGGTTCCGCCGATCGCGATGTCGAACGGCTCGCCCGCCCGCTCCGGGCGGCGCCGGCGCACGCCGTTCACGTGCACGTTGTGCATGATCGTGAACAGCCATGCGCGCAGATCGGAGCCGGGCCGCCACAACCGCAGCCGAGACCAGGCGCGCTCGAGCGTATCCTGCACGAGATCGTCCGCCGCCGTTGAATCGCCGGTCAGCACCCGCGCGTACCGGCGCAGCCGGGGGATGCATTCGGTAACGCGCCTTTCGAAGTCTTCCAAGAGGCTCCTTTTCCGGAGAACCGGTTGCCGGATCGGGCGGTGTCAGCCCTCGCCTACCGGTAAACAGGGCAGGCGGGGGGATATTCCTGGCCGGCGAGACGCGCGCTAGCGCGCGCAGGCGGGGCGGCGGCCGGCGGCCTGGGCCTTGCGGTACCGTTCGAGCGCATCCGGCAGGTGCTCGTTCAGCGCCCGGATCCGCTGCTCGCCGGAAGGGTGGGTCGAAAGGAACGGCGGGGGCCCGTCGCCTCCGATCCCGGCCATGTTCTGCCACAGCTCGATCGCGGCGCGCGGGTCGAAGCCGGCCTCCGCCATGTAGCGCAGCCCGAGCACGTCGGCTTCGGTTTCCTGTGCGCGGCTGAAGGGCAGCAGAATGCCGACCTGGGTGCCGAGCCCGAGCAGCGCGAGGACGTTGCGGTTCTCGACGATGGTGCCCTGACCCAGCGCCTGGATCAACGAGATCCCCGCCTCGGCGGCGTATTGCGTGGACAGCCGGGCATTCGAATGTTCGGCCTGCACGTGCGCGATCTCGTGCCCGATGACCGCGGCGAGCTGGTCGGGCGTGCGCGCCGCCTTGAGCAGGCCGGCGTACACGCCGATGTTGCCGCCGGGCAGGGCGAAAGCGTTCACCTGATCGCTCTCGAAGACGGTCACTTTCCATTCACCCCCGCCCTGCGGCTTCGACACGACGGCGACGACCGCCTGCGTCACGCATTCGACGTAGCGAGTGAGCGCCGGGTCCTGCGCGATCGGTTCCTGCTTTCGCAGCTGGTTGTACGCCTGATCGCCCATCTGCGCGACCTGCTCGCTCGGAAAGAGCTGCAGCTGCCGGCGACCGGTCGGCGTGGTCTGACAGGCGACGAGCACCGCCGCCGCGCAGACGCAAAGGAACGAGCGGAAAAGGATGCCCAGCATGGAGCGGGTGTCGTGAATCCGGGTCGAGTCATTGTAACCGAGGCGCGCCGCACCGGCGGGCGCAGGCTCCCGGTATGCCGACGATCCGACCGTGGGAGGAGGGGTCACCGGGCGCCGGCGGCCGACTCGGAGCGCGGCGGGACGTGCCAGAGGTAAATGGTGCGACGTCCGACGTGGCGAACGGCGTCCGGCTTCCAGTCGCCCAGATCCCAGAGATGCGAAACGATGCGGGTGCCGGGACGCAGCTCGGCGAGGAGCTTGGGTCGCAGCCGGGCGTTGACGTCCGGCCAGAGAAACAGGGTGACTACGGTGGCGGGTGCGATGTCGGCCTCGAAGAGGTTGCCCCGGATGAATTGCACCCGCTCCTCGACGCCGGCGGCGCGAGCGTTTCGCCGCGCCTCGGCCACGAGCTCGGGATCGATCTCCACGCCCACCCCGCGCGCCCCGAATTCGGCCGCGGCCATGATGACGATGCGTCCGTCCCCGGAGCCCAGATCGTAAACCGTGTCGTTCGGACCGACCGCGGCGAGCTCGAGCATCGCGCGGGCGACGGGGAGGGGGGACGGATCATAGGGTACGTCGCGGTCGAGACCTGCGGCGGGGGCAAGCAGACAGAAGAGCGCGAGCGCGAGGACCGTCCTGGCCTCGGCAATGCGTGCGGCGACGGAGGTTCTCCTGGCGGTCCTGTCCATGGGATCGGCTTTTTTTCGAGACCGTCGGGATTCTTTGGTGGAGGCCGGCAGGGTGTCAATGCGTGGGAACGCGGACCGGCGGCGCGCGACGCGACGTCCGGGCGAGAGCGGCCGACGAGCCGGCGGTACGAGTACCACGCGGTGCTCGTACTGCGGTACTCTCGCGGGCGCCGTTCTGGCACGCGAACGGAGGCACGATGAAGAAGAAGCGAAGCACACTGGCCGCGGCGGCCGCCGCGGCGCTGATCCTGAGCGGATGCGTGACGAAGAGCGCGTACGAAGAGCTCAAGGCCGAGAAGGACAGGGAGGTCGCTGTGCTGCAGTCGGAGCGTGACGCCCTGCGGCGCGAGCGGACCGCGCTGCAGGAACAGCTGCGCAAGCTCGAAGCGCAGCGCGAGGTGCTCGAGCAGAACAAGGCGTGGCTCGAGCAGGAGCAGATCGCGTTGCAGACGCGCGTCGGTCTGCTCGCGCAGGAAAAGGCGGCGCTCGAGGAGTCGAAGGCGCTGCTCGAGCGACAGCAGAACGAGCTGCGGCAACAGATCCAGGCGTTGGAGCAGCAGAAGGCGCAGCTGCTGAGCTCGAGCCAGGAGACGCAGGCGCAGTACGACGCGCTGGTGCGCAACCTGACCGAGGAGCTCGAGAAGGGGCAGCTCCAGGTGCGGCGCTACCAGAACATGCTTACGGTTGACGTGGCCGAGCAGCTTTTCTTCGCGTCCGGCGAGGCCAGCCTCAAGGAATCCGGCAAACAGGTGCTGGCGAAAGTGGCCGATGCGCTCAAGGCGTACGACGACAAGGTGATCCGGGTCGTCGGGCACACGGACAACGTGCCCATCGGCAAGGCCTACCAGAAGGTATTCCCGTCCAACTGGGAGCTCTCCGTCGCGCGCGCGACGACCGTCGTGCGGTACCTGCAGGAGCTCGGCCTGCCGCCGGAGCGCATGATCGCCGCCGGCCGCGCGGAGTACGCTCCGATCGCATCGAACGATACCGCCGAGGGCCGGCGGCAGAACCGGCGGATCGAGATCACGCTGATCGACCGCGCCCTCTTCGAAGAAGCACGACAGGCGGCGCGCTGAACGCGGCCGGCGCGGTCGCGCGGGCCGACGAGAGGGCCGGCGCGCGCGTCGCCGCTCACTTCCGGACCACGTACCAGTTGTTCTGGATGTCGTGCGCGAGCTTGTTCTTCTCGATCGAGCGGAATCCGGCGCGCTGCAGGTACTCGATCGTCTTTTCCTCGCCCCACAGCGCGCCCAGACCTTCGCCGCCCTGGGCGAGCGAGACCGTCATGCAGTGGAGGCAGGAGATCGTATAAAGCAGCGTACCGATCGGGTGCTCGCAGTCGCGGTGGACGTGACCGCTCCCGCTGATTTCCTGCATGAGGTATGTTCCCGCCGGCTTGAGCGCACGATGAATCCCTCTGAGGACGTTGAGCGGCTTCGCCTGGTCGTGGATCGCGTCGAACGTCGTGATGAGGTCGAACGCGTCGGGCTCGGCCCACTGGTCGAAGTCGCTCAGGTCCGCCACGACGTACTCGACGTTGCCGGCCCCGTGGGCGCGCGCGGCGTCGCGGGCGTACTCGATCGCCTCGGCCGAAAGGTCGATGCCGGTGAAGCGGCTGCGCGGATAGAGCTCGGCGAGCCGCAGCAGGATGCGGCCGCGCCCGCAGCCCGCATCGAGGACGCGGATGCCCCGGTCGAGCTGATCGGTGACGCCGGGCACGAGCGGGAGGATGTGCGACTCGAGCGACGACAGCACGGACTGCCCGCTGTCTTCGGCCATGACCTCGTGGAACCGCGGATACTTCGAGTAGGGAACGCCGCCGCCGTGGCGGAAGCAGTGGACGATGTCGTCCTCCACGGCCGCGAGCGTCGGGATGTACTGCGCGAACACCGCCATGTTGTCGGCGTTCGCGGCCCGCGTGAGCGACGCGGCGTGCTCGGCCGGGAGCCAGTAGCGCTTGGTTTCCGGGTCGTACTCGACCACGCCGCCCGTCACCATCGCGCCGAGCCATTCGCGGACGTAGCGCTCGTTGAGCTTCGCGGCCGCGGCGATCTCGGTGCTCGAGGCCGGATCAAGCGTGCGCAGCGTGTCGAAGAGGCCGGTGCGATGCCCGATCGAGACCATCAAGGTGAGGGCACCGTGGTTGATCGTTTCGAGGAGGCGTGCGGCGAAAGCCTGCGCACGCTCCGTATCGAACCCCTGCTCAATGGCGGGTTGTGTCATGACTTCCTCCTGAGGCGCTGATCGAATGGGTGCGCGCCAAGGTACTCCTGCGCGCGCGTCTGCGCTAAAGTGTTTTCGGGCAAAAGACGGACGGATGTGCCATGCCGGACGAGAACAACAAGCTAGTCGTGGCGCTCCTCGCCGTTCCGGAGTCCACCGCCTCGACCCTCCACGGCATGCACGATCTGCTCCTGTCGGCCGGGCGCGACTGGGAGCTGGTGATTCACGGGCGTTTGGGCGAGCCCGTCATCCGCCCGATCATCGTTTCCGCGGACGGCCGCGGTTTTCGCGCCGGTACCGGGCTGTGGGTGGAACCCGAATGCGCACTCGCGGACTGCCCGACGCCGGACGTGATAGCGGTACCCGACCTGCTGCTCCCGCCCCAGGAGGACATCCGCGGCCGCTACCCGACGGAGTGCACCTGGCTGCGCGAGTGCTATGCGGCCGGCGCGACGATCGCGGCGGCCTGTTCGGGCGGGCTGCTGCTCGCCGAAGCGGGACTCCTCGACGGGCAGGACGCCACTACGCACTGGGGCTACTGCGAGGCGCTCGCCGCGCGCTATCCCGCGACGCGCGTGCACCCGAACCGGGCGCTCGTGGTGTCCGGGGAAGGGCAGCGCCTCGTGCTCGGCGGGGGCGGGACGTCCTGGCACGACGTGACGCTGTTCCTCATCGCGCGGTTCCTCGGGGTTGAGCAGGCGATGCAGGTCGCGCGCCTGCACCTGCTCCACTGGCACGAAGTCGGCCAGCTGCCGTTCGCGGCGCTCGTGCGGCGGCAGGTCGACGATGCCGTGATCGCGAGGTGCCAGGAATGGGTCGCGCAGCACTACGACGAGGATGCGCCGGTCGCCGCCATGGCGCGGCTGAGCGGGCTGCCGGAGCGCTCTTTCAAACGCCGGTTCGCGCGCGCGACCGGCATGTCGCCGATCGAATACGTCCACACCCTGCGTGTCGAGGAGTCGAAGCAGCTGCTCGAGACCACCTCGCTGTCCGTCGAGGCCGTCGCCCACGAGGTCGGCTACGAGGACGCGAGCTTTTTCGGGCGGCTCTTCCGGCGCAAGGTGGGTGTCACGCCCGCGCAGTATCGAAAGCGCTTCGGCGGGCTGCGCGCCGCGCTGGACGGCGCACCGCGCGCCGCGCCCGAAGCGCGGCCGGCGGCGGGCGCGGCGATCGATTCGCGGTGAAGGCGGCGCGCCGTCCGACGCAACAGCGACTGGAGGAGCGATCATGCAGACGACCGATCTCGATCTCACCGCGTGGTGGATGCCGTTCACGGCGAACCGGCAGTTCAAGGCGGCTCCGCGGCTGCTCGTCGCGGCGAAGGACATGCACTACACGAGCTACGACGGCCGCAAAATCCTCGACGGCGCGGCCGGCCTCTGGTGCGTGAACGCCGGACATTGCCGCGAGCCGATCGTGCGCGCGATCCGTGAGCAGGCGGCCGCGCTCGACTACGCGCCGCCCTTCCAGATGGGGCATCCGCGCGCGTTCGAGCTGGCGCACCGCGTCGCGAGCCTCGCCCCGGGCGACCTCGATCACGTGTTCTTCACGAACTCGGGCTCGGAAGCCGTCGAGACGGCGCTCAAGATCGCGCTCGCGTACCATCGCGTGCGCGGGGAGGCGACGCGCACGCGCCTCGTCGGGCGCGAGCGCGGTTACCACGGCGTCAATTTCGGCGGCAACTCGGTGGGCGGCGTCGGCCCGAACCGCAGGCAGTTCGCGCTCGAGCTGCCCGGCGTCGACCATCTCCCGCACACGCTCAACCTGGAGAAGGCCGCGTTCTCGCGCGGCGAACCCGAGTGGGGCGCGCACCTCGCGGACGAGCTCGAGCGCCTCGTGGCGCTGCATGACGCGAGCACCATCGCGGCCGTGATCGTCGAACCCATGGCCGGGTCGAACGGCGTGATCATTCCGCCCAGGGGATACCTCGCCCGGTTGCGGCAGATCTGCGACAAGTACGGCATCCTGCTGATCTTCGACGAAGTCATCACCGGCTTCGGCCGCACGGGCGCCTCGTTTGCGGCGGAACGTTTCAACGTGCTGCCGGACATCATGACGGTGGCGAAAGGTCTCACCAACGCGGCGGTGCCGATGGGCGCGGCAATCGTGCGGCGGCACGTGTACGAAGCCTTCATGCAGGGGCCGGAGCACCAGATCGAGCTTGCGCACGGCTACACGTACTCGGGGCATCCGCTGGCCTGCGCCGCGGGCCTCGCGACGCTCGATCTCTACCGCGACGAAGGCATCTTCGAGAATGCACGCTCGCTCAGCGGCTACTGGGAGGATGCGGTGCACAGCCTGAAGGGCCTGCCCCACGTTATCGATTTGCGAAGCCTCGGCATTATCGCGGGCATCGAGCTCGAGCCGCGCCCCGACGGTCCGGCCCGGGCTTATGATGTGTTCGTGCGCTGCTACGAAAAGGGATTGCTGGTGCGCGCGGCCGGCGAGGTGATCGCGCTTTCGCCGCCGCTGATTCTGCAGAAGGGGCACATCGACGAGATGTTCGGGATCCTCGCCGAGGCGCTCAAGGAAACGCCGTAAGGGCCGCGCGCCGCGAGAGCAGCGGCGACGAAATTCGTCGCTCCGTCGAACGGATAGAGCAACGAACTAAAGCGGCGTCTCAAGCGCGCGCGGTGCAGCGTCGACCGGGGTGCGCGATCGCGGTTATACTCGGGCCACTTCCATGCGCCGCTCCCGCTCGGGAGTGCGCCGTTTCGGGGAACGGCGGTTCGCGCGCGGAAGATGATAACGATAAACAGGACCCGGTCGAATGCGAAAGAAGAACCGCCAGCAGAGGACTTTCCGTTCGCCGCGCAGAGCTCGAAGCGCACGCCCGCTCAACCGGCTGAAGCTGCGCTGGCGTCTCGCCGACAAGTTTTCCTGGGCGTTCGTCGCGATCGGTGCGGCCGTCGTCGGGGCGTTCGCTTTCACGCTGCAGGAAGTGCACGCCGCCAAGCGCGAGCGCCGGGAGCTCACGTGTCTCGCGCTCAACGTCTATTACGAAGCCCGCGGCGAGCCGCGCGCCGGGCGCTACGCCGTCGCGGAAGTGACGATGAATCGCGTCGCGGCTCCCCAGTATCCCGATACCGTCTGCGAAGTGGTGTATCAGCAGAACTGGGACTGGATCCGCAAGCGCTACGTCGCGGCGTTCTCGTGGACGGAGCTCAGCCGCGTGCCGGAACCGAAGGGGCGCGAGTGGGAGGAAGCCTGGAAGACGGCGGAGGACGTGTACTACGGCCGCCACGAGCCGCGCCTGGCGAACGCGCTGCATTATCACGCCAACTACATCCAGCCCCGCTGGTCACGCGAGCGCACGCGCGTGGCGCAGATCGGCAATCACATCTTCTACCGCTGAGCACGCACGCGCGGCCGCGTGCGGCTCAGCTCCGCACGAAGCGATAAACGCCGTCGTCGGCGAGCCGGCGCAGGCGGCCGGCGTGCATCAGGTGATTGAGATGCGCGATCGCTTCTCCCATAGCGAAGGAAAGCTGATGCGTGTCCAGCTCACGGCGGAACAGCCGGTCGAGCAGCTCCGCGGCGGTGCACGGTCGGGCGCAGGCGTCGACGATGAGCGCGAAGCGCTCCTCGTGATGCGCGGCGAGCTGCTCCAGCCGCCGATGCAGGCCGCGAAAGACGAGCCCGTGCGAAGGCAGCACGAGCGTATCCTGCGGCAGCTCGGCGAAGCGCCGGAGGCTCGCGAGATAGAGGCCGAGAGGATCGCCTTCCGGCTCGAACGGCAGGACGCTCACGTTGGTCGTGATCTTCGGTAGCACCATGTCGCCCGAAATCAGCACGCCGAGCGACGGGCAGTGCAGCGCGGCATGCTCCGGAGAATGGCCGCGCCCGACGATGACCCGCCACTCGCGGCCGTCGATGACGAGGCGATCGCCGTCCAGCAGCCGCCGAAACGCTCCCGGCAGCGCGGGGATCGCCAGCCGATAGGAGCCCGCGCGCGAGGCGATCTTCGCGACGCGCGGAGCATCGAGACCATGGCGCTCGTAGAGCGTGGCGGCTCTCGCGAGCGCGTCCCCCTCCCCGCCGCTCGTCGACCAGAAGACGTGCGCCAGCAGAAACTCCGCCTGCGTCATCCAGACGTCGACGCCGAAGCGTTCGGCGAGCCACCCGGCGAGACCGAGGTGATCGGGATGCAGGTGCGTGACGACGATGCGCGTGATCGGGCGGCCGTCGAGCCGCTCGGCGAGCACCTGGTCCCAGAGCTTCTGCGTCGCGCCGTTGCCGAAGCCGGTGTCGACGACGGTCCATCCGTCCCCGTCGCGCAGGAGCCAGAGGTTGATGTGATCGAGCGCGAACGGCAGCGGCATGCGCAGCCACCGCACGCCATCGGCGACCTCGTGGAGCTGCGCCGGCGCAGGAACTTCGGGAACGGGATATTCGAGCAAGGGGTTGTTAATGGCAGTTCTCCGTGGAAGCGGCAGCGGACGGTGCCGGGCAGCGCGAAGCGGCGCAGAGCCGCACGTCGATTCTGCACAGCGGTTTCAGGCGGGTGATTCCGTTCCGAAATGCGTTGACCGTCGGCGGCCGTCTGCTATCTAAGGACTGAATCTCCGAGCGTTGCCGTTTTTCACCGGCGCCGCGCACCCGCGGATCGTCATGGATACCACGAGCGACGGCGCCGATCGTTGCGCACAAGCGGCGCAAGTTTAGCAATTCGACGCGGCAAAGTATCGGTCGGGCGGCGGCGTAGGCCGCGAGGCGAAGCGCCGCGGCCGGGCACGCGTGCGGCGCGGCAAGGCGGACGCCGCCCCGACGTAACGACAAGAAGTGCCGCCGTTCGGCGGCGCAGCAAGAAGGGGCAGTCATGAAGGGGTCAGTGCGTACAGTCGCCGCGGCCGCGGCGGCGCTCGTATTCGTGGCCGGTTCGATCGCACCGCGCGCTGCAGCGGCGCAGCAGGCCCGCGAACAGTTCCTGCCGCTCTAGACGTTCAAGAAGGGGCCGGCGGATCCGCTCGGCGTCGCCACCAACGCGGGATCCGTCGATTCCTGGACGATGCTCAATATCCGCGACGGCGGCATCGGCGGCGTCAAGCTCACCTTGGAGGAGTGCGAAACCGAGCGCAAGCTCGTTCCGCCTTCGGACGCGAGACCCGCGAGCTGCTCGATATTCAGGCGAAGAAGTACGGCTTCGAGGTCGTGCACGAGCAGACCGCGCAGTGGCGGCAGATCGCGTCGCTCAAGCCCGACTGGTGATCCTGCGCGGCATCGGCGTCATGAACCCGGCCGCGCTCGTCACGGCCGGCAAGGTGCGCTACCCCGCATCGCGCATTCTCGGCGTAACCTGGGCCGGCGCGGAGGCCGACGTGGTGCCCGCGGGCGCGGCGGCGCGCGGTTACATCGCCGTCGCGCTGTCGCTGCCCGGTAAGGAGTTTCCGGTCGTGCAGGACATCCTGAAGTACGTGTACAAGGCCGGCCGCGGTGCGCTGCCGGATCCGGCCGGCGTCGGCAGCACTTTACAAGCGCGGTCTGTCGGGCGCGATCGTCGTTGCAGAGCGATCCGGACCGCGCAGGCGCGCTTCGGCAGGCGCCCCCTGACGGGCGAGGAAGTGCGGTGGGGGATGGAGAACCTGCACATCACGGATCGCCGCACCGCCGAGCTCGGCGCCTTCGGCATCGTGCAGCCGCTCAAGCTCTCGTGCGAGAACCACGAGGGAGGAGGCTCCGTGCGGTTCCAGCGCTGGAACGGCAAGGAATGGATGCCGGTGACGGGCTGGATCGACGGAGATCAGGCGCTGGTGCGGCCGATGATCGAGAGATCGGCTGCGGCGTACGCGCGCGAGAAGGGCATCGCGCCGCGCGACTGCGCTCGGGAGGTCGCGGAGACCGCCGCCCCGCGCCGCTCCTGACCGAAAATACCGGAAGGCAGCGCGGGGGCTTCGGCTCCGCGCTCCGCCGCCTGTTCGCCGTACCTTATGTTTTCTGCATCCCGGCGCTTATTCCGCGCACCGAAACGCGATTCCAGTAGTTGGGGGCCCACGGCATTCACGGTACACTATGCGCCCTTTTTTGATCCGGGAAATGGCGGCGCCGACTCCCGGGCGCGAGTCGCTCAGACGCTGTACCGATCGTTGAACGCGCCGCCCAGGCGGGCCCGGCGCCTGTCTTGTTTGCGGATCCGGAAACGTATGGCTCGATTCGTGGAACAACGGCCGTGACGCGCGAAGCGATGGAATTCGACGTGGTGATCGTGGGCGGCGGACCCGCCGGCCTGAGCGCCGCGATTCGACTGAAGCAGCTGGCCGCCGAGAAGGGGCAGGAAATCTCGGTGTGCCTGATCGAGAAAGGATCGGAGATCGGTGCCCACATCCTCTCGGGCGCAGTGATGGATCCGCGGGCCCTCACGGAGCTCTTCCCGGACTGGAAGGAGCGCGGCGCGCCGCTCAATACCGCCGTGCGCGAAGATCGCTTTCTCGTGCTGCGCGAGCGCAGCAGCATCGCGCTGCCCTCGTTCATGCTCCCGGGCGTCCTGCGCAACCACGGGAACTACATCGTAAGCCTCGGAAACGTGTGCCGCTGGTTGGGCCAGCAGGCCGAGGCCCTCGGGGTGGACGTGTATCCGGGATTCGCGGGCCAGGAGGTCCTTTACGACGAGAACGGTGCGGTAAAAGGAGTCGCGACGAGCGACATGGGGATCGGCAAGGACGGAAAGCCGACCGAAGCCTACCAGCCGGGCGTCGAGCTGCACGCGAAGTACACGGTGTTCGCGGAAGGCTGCCGCGGGCATCTGGGCAAGCAGCTTGAGGAGCACTTCAAGCTGCGCGAGGGCGCGGATCCCCAGGTGTACGGCATCGGCCTGAAGGAACTGTGGGAGGTTCCGGCGGAGAAACATCAGCCGGGCCTGGTGATGCACACCATGGGCTGGCCGCTCGACGGCGGCACCTACGGCGGCTCGTTCATGTACCACTACGAGAACAACCTCGTCGCCGTCGGGTTCGTCGTCGGGCTCGGCTACAGCAACCCCTACCTTTCGCCGTTCGAGGAGTTCCAGCGCTACAAGACTCATCCCGACATTCGCCGTTATCTCGAGGGCGGTCGGCGTATCGGCTACGGGGCGCGCGCCATCACTGCGGGCGGTCTGCAGGCGCTGCCGAAGCTCGTTTTCCCGGGCGGCTGCCTCGTCGGCGACGACGCCGGCTTCCTCAACGTGCCGCGCATCAAGGGTTCGCACGCGGCCATCAAGAGCGGCATGCTCGCGGCCGAGGCGCTCTTCGAAGCGCTCGTCCAGGGTCGCGCGCGCGACGAGCTCGAGGCCTACCCGCGTGCCTTCCGCGCGAGCTGGCTGTACGAGGAGCTCTATCGTGCGCGCAACTTCAAGCCGTACACCAGCCGCAACATGTACCTCGGCGCCTTTCTCTTCGGCGTCGACCAGGTGCTGCTGCGCGGCAAGGCGCCGTGGACGCTGCATCATCGGCCCGATCACACGAAGCTCAAGAAGGCGAGCGAGTCGAAGCGCATCGAGTATCCGAAGCCGGACGGCGTGCTCACGTTCGACCGGCTCTCGTCGGTGTTCCTTTCCAACACCAACCACGAGGAGAATCAGCCCTCGCATCTGAAGCTCAAGGATCCGGAAGTCGCGATCCGGGTGAATCTCGCGCTTTACGACGCCCCGGAGACTCGCTATTGTCCGGCCGCCGTTTACGAGATCGTGCGCGACGCGGACGGCGGCAATCCGCGGCTGCAGATCAACGCGCCGAATTGCGTGCACTGCAAGACGTGCGACATCAAGGATCCCACGCAGAACATCGTCTGGGTGGCCCCGCAGGGCGGCGAAGGCCCGGTGTACGTCGGAATGTGACGGCCGGGGCGAGCCGGGGGACTCCCGGGTGAACCAGCAGACAGCGATCGGAGTTCGAGTGTGAAGATATTGGTAGCCGTTAAGCGAGTCGTCGACTTCAACGTCAAGGTGCGCGTGAAGGCCGACGGAACGGGAATGGACACCGCGAACCTCAAGATGTCGATGAACCCGTTCGACGAGATCGCGGTGGAGGAAGCGGTGAAGCTCAAGGAGGCGGGCACCGCCACCGAGGTCGTGGCCGTGTCGATGGGGCCGAGCGCCTGCCAGGAAACGCTGCGCTCGGCGATGGCGATGGGCGCGGACCGCGCGATTCTGGTGCAGACCGACGCCGAGCTGCAGCCGCTCGCGGTGGCGAAGCTGCTCGCGGCCATCGTGAAGAAGGAGCAGCCGCAGCTCGTCATCCTCGGCAAGCAGGCCATCGACGACGATTCCAACCAGACGGGGCAGATGCTCGCGGGGCTCCTCGGCTGGCCGCAGGGGACGTTCGCCTCGAAAGTGAAGATCGTGGACGGCGGCCTCGAGGTGACGCGCGAGATCGACGGCGGGCTCGAGACGGTCGCGCTCAAGCTGCCGGCGGTGGTCACGACCGACCTGCGGCTCAACACGCCGCGGTACGTCACGCTGCCGAACATCATGAAGGCGAAGAAGAAGCCGATGGAAACGTTGACGCCCGAGAGCCTCGGCGTCGACACGACGCCGAGGCTCAAGACGCTGCGCGTACAGGAGCCGCCGAAGCGCAAGGCCGGCGTGAAGGTGGCGGACGTGCACGAACTGGTGGCGAAGCTGCGCGGCGAAGCGAAGGTGATCTGACATGACGACGCTCGTTATTGCCGAACACGACAACCGGCAGATCCGGTCCGGAACCCTGAACGCCGTCACGGCGGCGCAGAAGATCGGGGGCGAAATCCACGTGCTCGTCGCCGGCCACGAGTGCGGCGAGGCGGCGAAGGCGGCCGCGCAGATCGCGGGCGTCGCCAAGGTGCGGGTCGCCGATGCGCCGCACTACAAGGACATGCTGCCCGAGAACCTGGCGCCGCTCGTGGTCTCGATCGCAGAGGAGTACAGCCACGTGCTCGCGCCGGCGACGTCGTTCGGAAAGAACGTGCTGCCGCGGATCGCGGCGCTGCTCGACGTCGCGCAGGTTTCGGACATCGTCGCGGTCGAGAGCGCCGACACGTTCGTGCGGCCGATCTACGCCGGCAACGGCCTGGCGACGGTGCAGTCGAGCGACTCCATCAAGATCGTCACGGTGCGCACGACCGCGTTCGACGCCGCGGCGGCCTCCGGCGGGACGGCGGCGATCGAGACGGTTGCGCCGGCCGAGGACACGGGGTTGTCGCGCCTGGTCGGCCAGGAGCTGACGAAGAGCGAGCGACCGGAGCTGACGTCGGCGCGCATCGTGGTATCGGGCGGCCGCGGCGTCGGCAGCGCGGAGAATTTCAAGCTGATTGCGCAGCTCGCCGACAAGCTCGGCGCCGCGGTCGGCGCGTCGCGCGCCGCGGTGGACGCCGGGTACGTACCCAACGACTACCAGGTCGGGCAGACGGGCAAGATCGTCGCGCCCGACCTCTACATCGCGATCGGCATTTCCGGGGCGATCCAGCACCTCGCCGGCATGAAGGACAGTCGCGTGATCGTAGCGATCAATAAGGATGCGGACGCGCCCATCTTCCAGGTCGCGGACTACGGCCTGGTCGCCGACCTGTTCCAGGCGGTGCCGGAGCTGATCGCGGCGCTTGACAAGTAGGGCGGCGGCCGCCGGCGCCGCCCGGCGGCCGCTTTCCCGGCGCCCCCTTCGCGTGCCGCGGGCACTTGTGGTGTAGTTCCTCTCCGGACTCGAGTAACGGGCGGCGCGCACAGCGATGGATTTTCTCCCGATTTTCATGACCGTCCGCGGGCGGCGCTGCCTCCTCGTGGGCGGCGGCGAGGTCGCGGGACGAAAGGCGCGGCTGCTGCTCGAAGCCGGCGCGCGCGTCGAGGTCGTCGCTCCCGAGCTCGGCACGACGCTCGCGCGCCTCGTCCGGGAGGGGCGCGTGGCTCATCGGCCGGGCGTTTTCGAGGAGGAATGGCTCGCCGGCGCGGCGCTCGTGTTCGCGGCGACGGACAGCGACGAGACGAACCGCAGGGTGTACGAGGCGGCGTCGAGCCGCGGAATACCCGTGAATGTCGTCGATGCACTGGAGCTCTCTACTTTTATTATGCCGTCGATCGTCGATCGCTCGCCGGTCGTGGTCGCGGTCTCGACAGGGGGCGCCGCCCCCGTCCTCGCGCGGCTGCTGCGTGCGCGGCTCGAGACCCTGATCCCCGCCGCGTACGGCCGGCTGGCCGCCCTCGCCGCGCAATACCGGACGCGGGTCAAGGGGCGCATCCCGGCCCGGCTGCGGCGTCGCTTCTGGGAAAGCGTTCTCGACGGGCCGATCGCCGAGCAGGTGTATGCGGGGCAGGAGTCCGCGGCGCGCGCGGCGCTCGAGCGCATGCTCGAAGCGGCGCCGGAGAGCGTTGCGGCGGCGGGAGCCGTGTACCTCGTCGGTGCCGGGCCGGGCGATCCCGATCTGCTCACGTTTCGCGCGCTGCGTCTCATGCAGCAGGCCGACGTGGTCGTATACGACCGGCTGGTGTCGCCCGAAGTGCTGCGGCTCGTGCGCCGCGAAGCCGAGCTCATCTATGCCGGCAAGGAGCGGGCGAAGCACACGCTTCCTCAGGAGGACATCAACCGGCTCCTGGTGCGCCTCGCGCGCGAGGGCAAGTGCGTCGTGCGGCTGAAAGGCGGCGATCCCTTCGTTTTCGGACGCGGAGGCGAGGAAATCGAGACGCTGATGCAGGAGGGCATCACGTTCGCCGTGGTCCCGGGGATCACGGCCGCGATTGGCTGCGCGGCCTACGCAGGCATTCCGCTGACGCACCGCGAGTTCGCGCATACCGTGGTATTCGCGACGGCGCATCGCAAGGACGGCAGCATGGATCTCAACTGGGACGCGCTGATACAGCCGCGGCAGACGCTCGTTTTCTATATGGGGCTGCTCGGCTTGCGCGAGCTCTGTGCGCAGCTTATCGCGCGCGGGCTCGCGCGCGAAACGCCGGCGGCGCTGGTGCAGCAGGGGACGACGCGCCGCCAGCGCGTGCTCGCCGCGACGCTCGAGACGCTGCCGGACATCGTCGAGCGCAGCGACGTGAGGGCGCCAACGCTCGTCATCGTCGGCGAAGTCGTCCGACTGCGCGAGAAGCTGCGCTGGTTCGAGCCGGGCGACGCGAACGCGGCCATCTGAACCGACAATAAGAGGAGGGAGAACCATGCGGGAGGGAACCATGCGGCGCCGACGTCATCGGCTCGCCGTCGCTGCCTTGGCCGCTGCGCTGCCGGCGGCGGCGCACGACGGCCCGCTCGATTCGTACGGATGCCATCCGAACGTGGCCGTCGGCAACTACCACTGCCACGCCGGTCCGCTGGCCGGTCGGGCATTCGAGGACCGGGAGCGGATGGTGCGAGCGCACGAGGAGGAGCGGCAGCGTAAGCGTCCGAAGCCGGTGCTGCCGGCCCCCGGTTACCGCGCGCCGACGCGCGACTGACGCCGGCCGGAGAAAGCCCGCGGCTTCCCGACCGAACGGGTCGGCCGTTCCAAGCGACGAGGAGCGCAGCCCGCCGTGCGCGCGCCCGATGGGCGGTTGGGCGCACGCGTCGATCGGAGGACGGGCGCGTGGGCGCGCCGCGAGCGGCCCGCATTCCGGCGCGAGGTCGACGGCGAGGTTGGAGACGGGAACATTCTTCGTTCGCGCCGCGATTGCGGAAAGGGTCACGGCGCGAGCTTACAGCCGGCAATCGTGTAGAATCGGCGAAATGGAAAGCCTGAAGCAGTACACCGTGCAAGATCCGAACGCGCTTTATCACAAACTCGAAGACCTCGAGCACCGCGCCGAGGTCCTAAGGGGGTATCTTTGACCTGCCGGCCAAGCAGCGGCGGCTCGCGGAAGTGCGCGCCGAGCTGGAGCGGCCGGACATCTGGAACGACCGCAAGCTCGCCCAGGAGCTCGGGCGCGAGCGCGCGCGGCTGGAACGCGAGGTCGGGACGCTCGAGCGCCTCGGTACGGAGCTGAAGAGCGCAAGAGAGCTGCTCGATCTCGCACGCGAAGAGAAGGACGAGGAAACCGTCGGGGCGGTCGCGGCGGACGTCGCGCGGCTCGAGGCGCGTCTCAACGAGCTCGAGTTCGCCCGGATGTTCAGCGGCGAGATGGACGCCGCCAACGCGTTCATGGACATCCAGGCGGGATCCGGCGGCACCGAGGCGCAGGACTGGGCCAATATGCTGCTCCGCATGTACCTGATGTGGGGCGAGCGCCGCGGCTTCCGCACGGAGATTCTCGAAGTGTCCGAAGGCGAAGTCGCCGGCATCAAGAGCGCCACGGTGCGATTCACCGGTCCATACGCCTACGGCTGGCTGCGGACCGAGACGGGCGTGCATCGACTCGTGCGCAAGTCGCCGTTCGACGCGGGCAACCGCCGCCATACATCGTTCGCTTCGGTCTTCGTCTATCCCGAGGTCGACGAGAACATCGAGATCGAGATCAATCCGGCCGACCTGCGCATCGACACCTATCGAGCGAGCGGGGCGGGCGGGCAACACGTGAACCGGACCGATTCGGCTGTGCGCATCACGCACCTGCCGACCGGTATCGTGGTGCAGTGCCAGAGCGACCGCTCGCAGCACCGTAACCGCGCGCAGGCGATGAACATGCTGAAGGCGCGCCTCTACGAGCTGGAGATGCAGAAGCGCAACGCCGAGAAGCAGAAGATCGAGGAGAGCAAGACCGACATCGAGTGGGGCCACCAGATACGCTCGTACGTGCTCGATCAGTCGCGCGTCAAGGATCTGCGTACCGGCGTCGAGAGCGGAAACCCGGATGCGGTCCTCGACGGCCATCTCGACGAATTCATCGAGGCGAGCCTGAAGAGCGGGCTCTGAGGATGGAGCCGCGAAACGGCCGATGAGCGCGCGGGCCGTCGGGGGATCGCCGGCGCGCATCCGCGGACGCAGCAGCGTTATGACAGTACCCGAGCAGACCGACGTCAACGAGCAGATCGCCCAGCGCCGCGCCAAGCTCGCGGAGCTGCGACGCGCCGGCAACGCCTTTCCCAACGACTTTCGCCGCGACAGTCTCGCGGGGAACCTGCACGCAGCCCACGATGCGCGCGATCCGGCCGCCCTCGAAGCCGAGGGGATTCGCGTGAAGGTCGCGGGGCGCATGATGACGAGGCGCATCATGGGCAAGGCGAGCTTCTGCCATCTGCAGGACATGTCGGGGCAGATCCAGCTCTACCTGCAGCGAGACACCCTCGGCGAGACCTACGAGGCGTTCAAGAAGTGGGATATCGGTGATCTGCTCGGCGCCGAAGGCGTGCTCTTCAAGACACGCACGGGAGAGCTTTCGGTCAAGGTGGAATCGCTGCGGCTGCTGACGAAGGCGCTCCGGCCGCTGCCCGACAAGTTTCACGGGCTGGTGGACCAGGAGGCGCGCTACCGGCAGCGCTACCTCGATCTCATCATGAACGAGGGCACGCGGCGGACCTTTCGGACCCGCATCGCGATCATCAACTACCTGCGCGACTTCCTGAACCGGCGGGGGTTCCTCGAGGTCGAGACGCCGATGATGCAGGCGATTCCGGGCGGCGCCGCGGCGCGGCCGTTCAAGACGCATCACCACGCGCTCGACATGCCGCTGTACCTGCGCATCGCGCCCGAGCTCTACCTGAAGCGGCTGGTGGTCGGCGGCTTCGAGAAGGTGTACGAGATCAACCGCAACTTCCGCAACGAGGGCCTGTCGACGCGGCACAACCCCGAGTTCACGATGCTCGAGTTCTATCAGGCCTATGCCGATTATCGCGATCTGATGGACCTCACCGAGGAGATGCTGCGGGGGCTCGCCCGGGAGGTGCTGGGCACGACGACGCTGGTCTACCAGGGGGAGACGTACGACCTCGCCGCACGGTTCGAGCGGTTGACGCTGAACGAGGCGGTGCGCCGCTTCAATCCGTCGCTCGCGCCGGAAGCGCTCGGCTCGCGCGATGCGCTCGCCGGGTACGCGCGCGGGCTCGGGATCGAGGTGAAGCCGGAGTACGGCGCGGGCAAGATCCTGTTCGAGCTGTTCGAGAAGACCGTCGAGGCGCAGCTCCGGCGGCCGACGTTCGTTACGGAGTTTCCCACCGAGGTGTCGCCGCTCGCGCGACGCAACGATGCCGATCCGGCCGTCGCCGATCGCTTCGAGCTGTTCATCGCCGGACGCGAGATTGCGAACGGCTTCTCGGAGCTCAACGATCCGGAGGATCAGGCGGAGCGCTTCCGCCAGCAGGCGCGCGCGAAGGAGGCGGGCGACGAAGAGGCGATGCACTACGACGCGGACTACATCCGCGCGCTCGAGTACGGCCTGCCGCCGACGGCCGGCGAGGGCATCGGCATCGACCGGCTGGTGATGCTGTACACCGATTCGCCGTCGATCCGGGACGTGATCCTGTTCCCGCACATGCGGCCGGAAGGCAGGGAGTGACGCCGGGAGGCGGGCGGGGCGCGTCCGTATTGCCCGTGCCCGCATTCGGCCCGGTGCCGCCGCGATCGCTCATGAGCCAGGAACCGCTTCCACTCGCGATCTGCCTCATGGGTCCGACCGCCTCGGGCAAGACCGCGCTCGCGCTCGAGCTGCACGAACGGTTTCCCGTCGAGATCGTGAGCGTCGATTCCTCGCAGGTCTATCGCGGCATGGACATCGGCACCGCGAAGCCGACCGCGGCCGAGCAGGCGCGGGCACCGCACCGGCTCATCGACATCCGCGACCCGGCGGAGACCTACTCGGCGGCCGAGTTCCGCAGCGACGCGCTGCGCGAGATGCGGGCGATCACGGCCGCGGGCAGGATTCCGCTGCTCGTGGGCGGCACCATGTTCTATTTCCGGGCGCTCGAGTTCGGGCTGTCGGATCTTCCGTCGGCCGATCCGGCGGTGCGCGCGATGCTGCTGGAAGAGGCGCGACGCTTCGGCTGGCCGGCGCTGCATGCCCGGCTCGCCGCGGTCGATCCCGAGAGCGCGCGGCGCATCGATCCGCACGATGCGCAGCGCATACAGCGCGCGCTCGAGATTCATGCCGTGACCGGACAGGCGCCGAGCGTCGTCGCGCGCGCCGCGTCGCCGAAGCCGGCGGGCTACCGCTTCTTCAAGATCGCGCTATGGCCCGAGGACCGCGCGGCTTTGCACGCACGCATCGCCGAGCGATTCAGGCGCATGCTGGAACACGGTCTGATCGAGGAGGTCGAAAGACTCTATCAACGAGGCGATCTGGATCCGCGCCTGCCGGCACTGCGCACCGTCGGATATCGGCAAGTGTGGTCTTACTTGACGAATCGAGTCAACTATAATGAAATGGTCGAGCAGTCCATCGCAGCGACGAGGCAGTTGGCGAAGCGACAACTGACGTGGCTGCGCCGATATCCGGACGTACAGCGGGTGGATTGCAGTGGTGTGTTGCCGCTGCGCGCGGTGATGGATCTCGTGCAACGCAGCACGGCCGACAGGGAAGTCAGGGTATAATTTTCAACGAGCGGGGTCGGGATCGGTCCCGCGAGAACTAGAAGCCAGTAAGGCGATAAGAACAGGAGCACGGTCATGAGCCAACAAAAAGGGCAAGCGTTGCAGGACCCTTTTTTGAACACGTTGCGCAAGGAGCACGTTCCGGTTTCGATATTCCTGGTGAACGGGATCAAGCTGCAGGGGCAGATCGAATCGTTCGATCAGTTCGTCGTGCTGCTCAAGAATTCCGTGAGCCAGATGATCTACAAGCACGCGATCTCCACGGTAGTCCCCAATCGTCCGGTCAAGTTCCAGTTCGAGAGCAGCGGCGACGCCTCTGAGAGCAAGGGGCCGGGCAACGACTAGCACCTTCGCGATTCCCGACACGCGGCGTCCCCGCGAGCGGGCGCTGCTCGTGCACGTCCGCTTCGGCGGCCGCAGCGACGCGGGCGAGATCGAGGAGCTGCGCCTGCTCGCCGAATCGGCCGGCGCCGAGGTGTGCGGCGTCATCACCGGCAGCCGCGATCGGCCCGACGCGGCGACGTTCGTCGGCAAGGGCAAGGCGCAGGAGATCCGCGATGCGGTCGCGGCGCACCGCGCCGATCTGGTCGTCGTCAACCACGAGCTGTCGCCGGCGCAGGAGCGCAACCTCGAGAAGGCGACCGCCTGTCGCGTCCTCGACCGCACCGGACTGATCCTCGACATCTTCGCGCAGCGTGCGCGCTCCCACGAAGGCAAGCTGCAGGTCGAGCTCGCCCAGCTCGAGCATCTCTCGAGCCGGCTGGTGCGCGGCTGGACCCATCTCGAGCGACAGCGCGGCGGTATCGGCCTGCGCGGGCCGGGCGAGACGCAGCTCGAAGTCGACCGTCGACTCATCCGTGAGCGCATCAAGAAGCTGAACGAACGCCTGCAGCAGGTGGCGCAGCAGCGGCGCAGCCGGCGGCGCGCGCGCCACAAGGTCCCGATACCGACCGTCTCGATGGTCGGCTACACCAACGCCGGCAAGTCCTCGCTGTTCAACCGCCTGACGAACGCCGGCGTGTACGCAGCGGACCAGCTGTTCGCGACGCTCGATCCGACCATGCGCCGACTCGAGCTGCCCGGGAACGCCGCGGTGATCCTCGCGGATACGGTCGGTTTCATCAGCAAGCTGCCGCACACGCTCGTGGAAGCGTTCAAGTCGACGCTCGAAGAGGTCGCGCAGGCCGACCTGCTGCTGCACGTGGTAGACAGCCACAATCCCGAGAGCCGCGAGCACATCGAGCATGTGAACCGCGTGCTCGCGGAGATCGGCGCGGATGATGTGCCGCAGATTCTCGTCTACAACAAGATCGATCTCACGGAGCAGACGCCCCGCAGCGAGCGCGACGCGAGCGGGCGCGTCGCCAAGGTATGGCTGTCGGCGACGACCGGCGCGGGCGTCGACCTGCTGATCGAGGTGCTCGCCGAGCACTACCGTCGCCGGCGGCGCACGCTCGTGCTCGAGCTCCCGCCATCCGCCGGGCGGCTGCGCGCTCTCGTCTACGAGCGGTTCGACGTCGCGCGCGAAGCGCCTCTCGCCTCCGGCGGCTCTTTGCTCGAGTTGATGCTCGACGACGCGCAGCTCGCGTGGCTCAACGAGCAGCGCGACTTCCGTCCCGAATACGTCGTTTCCGACGCGCGCCTCGTTCTTGCCCCTGCCGGTAGCCTCTCCTAGAATGCGGGCTTCGCTTTCTGGCGTGGGAGCCGTTCGTGGCGTGGAACGTACCCGGCGGTAACGGGGACAAAGACAAGGACCCGTGGAGCGCGCGCAGCGCAGCAGCGCCGCGGGGCCCGATCTCGATCAACTCGTGCGCAACCTGCAGCGGCGGGTCGCGGCGCTCTTCGGCGGCCGCGGCGGCTCGGGCTTCGGGCTGTGGCTGCTCGTCATCGTCGCCGTCGTACTCTGGCTCCTCAGCGGCTTCTACATCGTGCAGCAGGGCGAGCGCGGCGTGGTGCTCCGCTTCGGCGCACTCAGCAAGGTCACCGAGGGCGGGCTGCACTGGCACCTGCCTTACCCGATCGAGACGGTCGAGAAGGTGAACGTCGAGAAGGTGTCGACGGTGGAGATCGGGTACCGCAGCAATCCCGCCCGCAATACCAAGAGCAAGGTGCCGCGCGAAGCGCTCATGATCACCGGCGACGAGAACATCATCGACATCGAGTTCGCCGTGCAGTACCGGATCAAGGATGCCGCGCAATACCTGTTCAACGTGCGCGACCCGGAGGCCACGATCGCCCAGGCGACGGAATCGGCCGTACGCGAGATCGTCGGCAAGAGCACGCTCGATTTCGCCCTCACCGAGGGACGCGACGCCATCTCGCGCGACGCGCGCGAGCTGCTGCAGCGGATCCTCGACCGGTACGATACCGGCATACACGTCGTGACGGTCGAGACGCAGAAGGCGCAGCCGCCGAACGAGGTCAAGCCGGCGTTCGACGACGCCGTCAAGGCGCGCGAGGACGAGCAGCGCCTGAAGAACGAGGCCGAGGCCTATGCGAACGACGTGATCCCGCGGGCGCGGGGCGCGGCCGCCCGGCTGCTCGAGGAGGCGGAGGCGTACAAAGCGAGCGTCATCGCGCGCGCCGAAGGCGACGCGCGCCGCTTCATTCAGATTGCGCGCGAGTACCAGAAGGCGCCGGAGGTCACGCGCGAGCGCCTCTATATAGAAGCGATGGAGCAGGTGCTGAGCAACACCACCAAGATTTATATCGACCAGAAGGGCGGCAACAATCTGATCTATCTGCCGGTCGACCGGCTGGCGCCCCGTGCCGACGCTCCGTTGACGACGGTGGCGCCGCCGGCGCCGGACACGGAGAGTGCGGGACCGCTGCGCGAATCGAACAGGGGTCGCGCGGACGCGCGCCGCCGGGTGCAGCCATGAGCCAGGGCAGGCTTCTCGCTATCGGCGTCATTCTCCTCGCCGTCGTGGCGACGCTCGCCTCGGCGGTCTATGTGGTCGACGAACGCCAGAAGGTCATCGTGGTGCGCTTCGGACAGATTCTGCGCCACGACGACGGTCCCGGTCTGCACTTCAAGACGCCGTTCATCGACGAGGCGCGCTACTTCGACGCGCGCATCCTGACCCTCGACTCCGAGCCGCAGCCGTTCCTGACCCGCGAGAAGAAGTACGTGGTGGTCGATTCGTTCGTGAAGTGGCGCATCGTCGATGCGCGCCAGTATTTCCTCGCGACGGGCGGCGGCTACGAATCGGAGGCGCGGCGGCGTCTCGAGCAAATCATCAACAGCGGCCTGCGCGACGAGTTCGGCAAGCGTACGCTGCAGAGCGTCGTATCGACCGAGCGCGCGCAGATCATGGAAGTGCTCACGCAGTACGCGGACCGCGAATCGCGCCGCTTCGGCATCGAGGTCGTCGACGTGCGGCTGCAGCGCGTCGATCTGCCGGACGAGGTGAGCCAGTCGGTGTACCAGCGCATGAGCGCCGAGCGCAAGCGGATCGCGAACGAGCTGCGCGCACAGGGCGAGGAGGCGGCCGAGAAGATCCGTGCGGACGCCGAGCGGCAGCGCGAAGTTCTGCTCGCCAACGCGTATCGGGAGGCCGAGCGCATCCGCGGCGAGGGCGACGCGCGCGCGACGGCCATCTACGCGGCCGCGTACAGCCAGTGGCCCGAGTTCTACGCCCTGTACCGCAGTCTCAACGCCTACAAGG
>DATCLR010000063.1:0-29463 GCA_036563785.1 Burkholderiales bacterium
GCCGATAGGGCTGCTTCGCCCGCTTGAACTCGAGGAATCCGGTCGGCTTACCCATGGGCGGCTTCCATCACGGCTTCGTCTTCGGGAATGCCTGTCTGCCGCGCCTTGCGGATGGCCTCGAGCACGCGCTTGTAATCCTTCGGCATGACTTTGACGAACCGCGGCTGCGACGCCGTCCAGCGGTCGAGCAGCTTCTGCGCCAGCGTGGAGCCCGTGTAGCGCACGTGCCGCTTCAGCATCTCGCGCACTTCCTCGGCATCCTCCGCGTTGAGCGGCTCGAGCTCGACCATCTCGAGGTTGCAGCGGCGCGCGAAGTCGCCCTTGACGTCGAGCACGTACGCCAGGCCGCCCGACATGCCGGCGGCGAAGTTGCGTCCGGTCGGCCCGATCACGACCACGCGGCCCCCCGTCATGTACTCGCAGCCGTGGTCGCCGACGCCTTCGACAACCGCCTGCGCGCCCGAGTTGCGCACACAGAAGCGCTCGCCGGCGACGCCGCGGAAGTAGGCCTCGCCCGACGTCGCGCCGTAGAGCGCGACGTTGCCGATGAGGATGTTCTCCTCCGGCACGAACGTCGCCTGCCGCGGCGGATAGATCACGAGCTTGCCGCCCGAGAGGCCCTTGCCGACATAGTCGTTGGCGTCGCCCTCGAGCGTGAGCGTGATGCCCTTCGGCAGGAACGCGCCGAAGCTCTGGCCGGCGGAGCCGTTGAAGTGAATGCGGATCGTGTCCTCGGGGAGGCCCTCGGCGCCGTAGCGCCTGGTGACCTCGTAGCCGAGGAGCGTGCCGACGGTGCGGTTGGTGTTCCGGATCGGCAGGATGATGTCGACCGGCTTTTTCGACTCGAGCGCGTCGCGGCACAGCGGCAGGATCGTCGTGCGGTCGAGCGAACGGTCGAGACCGTGATCCTGCTCGCGCACCTTGCGGATCGCCACCTCCGGGCCGACGGGCGGCTGGTACAGGATCCGCGAGAAATCGAGCCCGCGCGCCTTCCAGTGATCGATCGCCGGCCGCAGGTTCAGCTTGTCGACCCGGCCGATCATCTCGTCCATGGTGCGGAAGCCGAGCTTCGCCATGTACTCGCGCACTTCCTGGGCCACGAAGCGGAAGTAATTGACCACGTGCTCCGGGTCGCCCGCGAAGCGCTTGCGCAGCTCCGGATCCTGCGTGGCGATGCCGACCGGGCAGGTGTTCATGTGGCACACGCGCATCATGATGCAGCCGAGCACCGTGAGCGGCGCGATCGAGAACCCGAACTCCTCGGCGCCGAGAAGCGCGGCCACGACCACGTCGCGCCCGGTCTTCAGCTGGCCGTCGGTCTGCACCACGATGCGGTCGCGCAGCTTGTTGGCGACCAGCACCTGCTGCGTTTCGGCGAGACCGAGCTCCCACGGCAGCCCCGCGTGCTTGATCGAGGAAAGCGGGCTCGCGCCGGTGCCGCCCGAATCGCCCGAGATGAGCACTACGTCGGCGTGCGCCTTCGCGACGCCCGCCGCGATCGTGCCGACGCCCACCTCCGAGACGAGCTTCACGTGGATGCGCGCCTCGGGGTTCGCGTTCTTGAGGTCGTGGATGAGCTGCGCCAGGTCCTCGATCGAATAGATGTCGTGGTGCGGCGGCGGCGAGATGAGCCCCACGCCCGGCGTCGAGTGGCGCACCTTGGCGATCGGCGGATACACCTTGTGACCGGGGAGCTGGCCGCCCTCGCCGGGCTTCGCGCCCTGCGCCATCTTGATCTGCAGATCGGTCGCGTTGACGAGGTAGTGGCTCGTGACGCCGAAGCGGCCCGACGCCACCTGCTTGATGCGGGAGTTGCGAATCGTCCCGTAGCGCGCCGGGTCCTCGCCGCCTTCGCCGCAGTTCGAGCGTGCGCCGATCTTATTCATCGCGATCGCGAGCGCCTCGTGCGCCTCGATGCTGATCGAGCCGTACGACATGGCGCCCGTGGCGAAGCGCTTCATGATCGACTCGACGGGCTCGACCTCGTCGAGCGGGATCGGCTCGTCGGCGAACTTGAAATCCATCAGGCCGCGCAGCGTGGCGAGCTGCCGGTTGCCCTCGTCGCACGCCCGGCTGAACTCCTTGAACAGCTCGTACGAGTTGGTCCGCGCCGCGTGCTGCAGCTTCGCGACCGTGTCCGGGTTGAGCTGGTGCACTTCGCCGTCGCGCCGCCACTGGTAATGCCCGCCCCAGTCGAGGTCCGGCACGCCGACCGGCCGATCCGGATAGGCGCGCTGATGACGCAGCGCCGTTTCCTGCGCGATGACGTCGAGATCGATGCCGCCGATGCGCGAAGCGGTCCAGGTGAAGTACTTGTCGACGAGCTTCTGGTCGAGGCCGATCGCCTCGAAGATCTGAGCGCCGCGATAGGACTGGATCGTGGAGATCCCCATCTTGGAGATCACCTTGATCACGCCCTTGTTGAGCGCCTTGACGTAGTTCTTCACCGCCTGCGCGCGATCGACGCCCGTCAGCACTCCCTGCTCGATCAGATCGTCGAGCGTCTCGAACGCGAGGTAGGGGCAGATGGCGCCGGCGCCGTAGCCGAGGAGCATCGCCATGTGGTGCACCTCGCGCGGCTCGCCGGACTCGACCACCAGGCCCACGCGCACGCGCGTGCCTTCGCGCACCAGGTAGTGGTGCACGGCGGCGGTGGCGAGCAGCGCCGGGATCGGCATGTGCTGCGCGTCGACGCCGCGATCCGAGAGGATAATAAAGGAATAGCCCTCGCCGATGGCGGCGCTCGCCTGGCGGCAGAGCTCGTCGAGCGCCGCGGCGAGGCCCGCGCCGCCGGACCCGGCCGGAAACAGCATGGGCAGCGTCTTCGTGCGGAAGCCGTGCTGATTGAGCGCGCGGATCTTCTCAAGCTCCTCGACCTTCAGGATCGGAGTGTCGAGCTTGAGCAGCCGGCAGCTCTCCGGGCCCGGATCGAGCAGGTTGCCTTCGGGTCCGATCGGCGTCTCGATCTGGGTCACCAGCTGCTCGCGAATGGCGTCGAGCGGCGGATTGGTCACCTGCGCGAACAGCTGCTTGAAGTAGTCGTAGAGCAGCCGCGGGCGATTCGAGAGCACCGCGAGCGCAGCGTCGTTGCCCATCGATCCGATCGGCTCCTCCCCCTTCTGCGCCATCGGCGCGAGCAGGATGCGCAGGTCCTCGTGCGTGTAGCCGAACACCTGCTGCCGCGTGAACACGTTCGCGTGGTCCGGCTCGGGCACCTGCGGCGGCGCGGGCAGACGCGAGAGCGGCAGCATGTTCTCCTCGAGCCACTGCCGGTAGGGATGGGCCGAGGTGTAGCGCTTCTTGAGCTCGGCGTCGTCGATGATGCGGCCTTCGCGCGTATCGACCAGGAAGATGCGGCCCGGGTGCAGCCTTTCCTTGATCAGGACGTTCTCGGGCGGGATGTCGAGCACACCCACTTCCGAGGCCATCACCACCAGCCCGTCCTTGGTGACGTAGTAGCGCGACGGCCGCAGCCCGTTGCGATCGAGCACCGCGCCGATGACGGTGCCGTCGGTGAACGCGATCGACGCCGGACCGTCCCACGGCTCCATCAGGCAGCCGTGGTACTCGTAGAACGCCTTGCGCTCGGGATCCATACTCTCGTGGCCGCTCCAGGCCTCGGGGATCATCATGAGCACGGCGTGCGGCAGCTCGCGGCCGGCCATGTGCAGCAGCTCGAGAACGTTGTCGAACGTGGCCGAGTCCGAGGCGCCCTCGGTGACGATCGGGAAGAGCTTCTTCAGGTCGTCGCCGAAGAGCGGCGACGCGCAGAGCGCCTCGCGCGCGCGCATCCAGTTGATGTTGCCGCGCAGCGTGTTGATCTCGCCGTTGTGCGCGATGTACCGGTAGGGATGCGCGAGCGGCCAGGACGGGAATGTGTTGGTCGAGAACCGCGAATGCACGAGCGCAAGCGCCGATTCCATGCGCTCGTCGGTCAGGTCCGGATACATCGCGGGCAGCTGGCTCGGCGTGAGCATGCCCTTGTAGACCAGCGTGCGGCAGGAGAGGCTCGAGACGTAGAACAGCCCCTTCTGCGCGAGGTCTGATTCCGCCACGGCGCGCTCGACGCGCTTGCGGATGACGTAAAGCTTGCGCTCGAACGCCGCTTCGTCGGCCACTTGCGGCCCGCGGCCGATGAACACCTGCCGGAAGGTCGGCTCCGCGGCGCGCGCGGTCGGGCCGAGCGAGGAATCGTCGGTCGGCACGTCGCGCCAGCCGAGAAGAGCCTGACCCTCCTCGCGCACGATGCGCTCGAAGAGCGCTTCGCATTGGCGGGCTTCCGCCGGGTCGCGCGGCAGGAACACGAGGCCGGCGCCGTAATGCCCGGGGGACGGCAGCTCGAACGGCAGATCGGCGCGCTCGCGGAAGAAGGCGTGCGGCAGCTGGATCAGGATGCCTGCGCCGTCGCCGGTGTTCTCCTCGCAACCGCAGGCGCCGCGATGCTCCAGGTTCTTCAGGATGGTGAGGGCGTGGGTGACGATCGTGTGCGACTTGCGCCCTTTGATGTCGACGACGAAGCCGACCCCGCAGGCGTCGTGTTCGCGCGACGGGTCGTACAGGCCCTCGCTGAGATGCTCGTTTAGCCGATCCAAGGGTTGATCACCGTTGTGACGTCGGTTTTTCCCCGCCCGACAGCCAAGTTCGGGGCAACCGAAAAAGCAGGGGCCAAAGGGCGGAAAAGTATACCGGTGAGGGGGAGGGGCTTCAACGATAGGCGCGAGGAAAGTCGGGGCGTACCGGCCTAACGCCCGCCCGACGTGAGCCGTTCGTGCTCGCGGTAAGCGTAGCGGTCCGTCATGCCGGCGATGTAGTCGGCGATGACGCGAGCGCACGCGGCGACGTCCTCCGCACCCAGCGCCTTTTCCCGGTATTGCGGCGGCAGCCGCGCGGGGTCCTCCATGAACAGAGCGAAGAGATCCCGGATCACCTGCACCGCCTCGTCGGTCACCTTCCGCACCCGCGGGTGCGTATAAAGGTGGCGCCGCAGGAAGCGCTTGAGCTCGAGCGTCAGCTCGCGCATCCCGTCGCTGTAGCCGATGAGCGGTGCGGGCTGGCGGCGCACGTCCTCGATCGTTTTCACCCCCGCGTCGGCCAGCCGCGCGCGGCTCGTCTCGATGAGATCGGTGACCACGCGGTTGATCATGCGCCGCAGCGTTTCGTACACCGCCCGGCGCGGGTTGAGATCGGGATACCGGGCGCGAACCTCGTCGAAGCTCTGCGCGAAGAGTTCCACCTCGCGCAGCTGCTCGACGGTGATCAGCTCCGAGCGCACGCCGTCGTCGATGTCGTGATGGTTGTAGGCGATCTCGTCGGCGAGGTTTACGAGCTGCGCCTCGAGCCCGGGCTGGCCCTTCTCGAGGAAGCGCCGGCCGAGCTCGCCCAGCTCCCGCGCCTTGGCGACCGAACAATGCTTGAGGATACCTTCGCGGGTTTCGAACGTGAGGTTCAGCCCCGGGAACTCCGCGTAGCGCTCCTCGAGCACGTCCACCACCCGCAGCGACTGCAGGTTGTGCTCGAAGCCGCCGAAGTCGCGCATGCAGTCGTTGAGCGCCTCCTGGCCGGCGTGGCCGAACGGCGTGTGCCCGAGGTCGTGAGCGAGCGCGATCGCCTCGGTCAGGTCCTCGTTGAGCCGCAGCGCCCGCGCGACCGAACGCGCGATCTGCGCGACTTCGATCGAGTGCGTGAGGCGGGTGCGGAACAGATCGCCCTCGTGGTTGAGGAACACCTGAGTCTTGTACTCGAGCCGGCGGAACGCCGCGCAGTGGATGATCCGGTCGCGGTCGCGCTGGAACTCGCCCCGATACGCCGGGGCGGGCTCGGGGTAGCGGCGGCCGCGCGAGTTGGCGTCGCTCGCCGCGTAAGGCGCGAGACCGCCGGGCTGCACGTCCGATGCCGCCATCCTCAGCCCCCCGCGCGGCACGCCGCGAGCGTCCGGTCGAGCTGCCCGTCGGGCACGTCCGCCGTCACGACGGCGTCGCCGATCCCCCGCAGCAGCACGAAGCGTACCCGCCCTGCCGCCGCCTTCTTGTCGACGGCCATCAGGGCGCGCATGCGTGCGGGCTCGAGCGCGGCGGGCAGCCGGGTCGGCAGACCCGCCGCCGCGAGCACGCGTTCGACGCGCTCGTACTCCTCCCGTTTCAGCCAGCCGAGACGGCACGAGAGCTCCGCCGCGGCGACCATGCCGGCCGCTACCGCCTCGCCGTGGAGCCACTCGCCGTACCCGACGCCCGCCTCGACCGCGTGCCCGAACGTATGGCCGAAATTGAGAAGCGCGCGCAGGCCGCTCTCGCGCTCGTCGAGCGCGACGATCTCCGCCTTGTTGCGGCAGGAGCGCTCGATCGCGAACGCCAGCGCGTCGGCGTCGCGGGCGAGAAGCCCGGAAAGGTGCCGTTCGCACCAGTCGAAGAACTCGGCGTCCCGGATCAACCCGTACTTGATCACCTCCGCGAGCCCGGCGCGGAACTCGCGTTCGGGGAGCGTGCGCAGCGTGTCGGTATCGATGATCACCGCGCGGGGCTGATGGAACGCGCCGATCATGTTCTTGCCGAGCACGTGATTGACGCCGGTCTTGCCGCCGACGGACGAGTCGACCTGCGCGAGCAGGGTGGTCGGAAGCTGCAGGAAGTCGATGCCGCGCTGATAGCACGCCGCCACGAAGCCGCCGATGTCGCCGACCACGCCGCCGCCGAGCGCGACGAGAAGCGTGTTGCGGTCGCAGCGGGCGGCGAGCAGCTCGCCGACGATGCGCTCGACGGTGGCGAGCGTCTTGTGCTGTTCGCCGTCGGGGAGCGTCACCTCCGTTCGCACCGTCGCCCCGAGGAGCGTGCGAACCCGCGGCAGATAGAGGGCACCGACGGTTGCGTTCGTCACGATCGCCGTACCGCGGCCGGCGAGGTACGGCGCGACCAGATCCGGGCGCGCGTAGAGTCCTGAGCCGATGTGAATCGGGTAGCTGCGGGAGCCGAGCTCAACCGTGAGCGTTCGCATTCGCCTGCAGTGTCCTCAGTTTCGCGGCGATTTCCTGCGCGACTGCCCCCGGGGCGCGCTGATCGGTGGCGACGATGATGTCGGCGATCTCGCGGTACAGCGGTTCGCGCGTTCGCAGGATCTCCTCGAGCTTCTGCCGCCGGTCGCCCGTGCTGAGCAGCGGCCGTTGGCGGTCCCGGTGAGTGCGCGCGACGAGCGTGTCGAGCAGCGCGTGCAGATAGACGACGATGCCGCGCTCGCGGAGCAGCTTGCGGTTCGATTCGGCGAGCACGGCGCCGCCGCCGGTGGCGAGCACGATGCCGTCGCGGCGCGTGAGCTCCTCGAGCATCGCCGCCTCGCGCCGGCGGAAGCCCGCCTCGCCCTCGATCTCGAAGATGAGCGCGATACTCGCGCCGGTGTGGCGCTCGATCTCCTGGTCGCAATCGAGGAAGTCGCGCCGGAGCAGTTCGGCAAGGTGCCGCCCGATGGTCGACTTACCCGCACCCATCGGGCCGACCAGGAACACCCGCTCCGCCCTGCCCATGGCGGGGGTATGCCAGCAAGCCCGCCGAAAATCAAGAGAGCGGCGGGCGCCGCTCTCTCGATGCCGCGCCGCTCATCGCAGCGTCAGATTCTCCGACACGATGCGCGGGGTGAGGAAGATCAGGAGCTCCGTCTTGTTGTCGCGGATGTCCTTGTTCTTGAAGAGCCAGCCGAGCAGAGGCAGATCGCCGAAGAACGGCACCTTCGTCACGGTGTCGTTCTTGTCCTGCTCGTAGATGCCGCCGATCACTACGGTTTCCCCGTTGTCGAGCAGGACGCTGGTCTGGATCTCCTTCACGTTCAACAGACCCGTCACGGCGTCGGCGAAGTTGTCCTTCGTGATATTGACGTCGAGATTGATGCGGTCGTCGGGCGTGATCTGCGGCGTCACTTCGAGCTTGAGCGTCGCCTTCTTCGTCACCACCGAGCCCGCGCCGAGCACGTTCGTGGTGAAGACGCGCTCCTGACCCTGCTCGATCCTCGCCGTCTTCTGGTTCGCCGTGATGACGCGCGGGCTGGAGATGATCTTGCCGTTGCCCTCCTGCTCCAGAGCCGAAAGCTCGAGATTGAGGAGGTCGTTCGATCCGAGGCGCGCGAGCGTGAAGCCGATGGCCGCGGGGCTGAAGTTCGTGCCCGCACCCGACGCCCCGAGATTGACGTTCAAGCCGCCGGCATCCGCCGCCACGCCGCCCGTGTTGATGATGTCGGCCGAATCGGTGACCGACCCCGAAATCGCACGCTGCGTGCCGCCGCCCAGGTTCGCCGACTTGACCCCGAAGCGCACGCCGAGCGACCTCGCGAAGCTGTCCGTCGCTTCGACCAGCCGGGTTTCGATGAGCACCTGCCGGACAGGCTGGTCCAGCTTGGCGATCAGTTTGCGTATCTCCTGGATCTTTCCCGGGGTGTCCTGAATCAGAATCGAATTGGTGCGCGCATCGACGGTCACCTGTCCGCGAGGCGAGAGCAGCGTGTTGCTTTCGGTGGCCGCCTGAACGCCGCCGCCCGTGGCCGCGGCCCCGAAGACCGGATGCTGCGCCGCGCCGCTCGTGACCGGCTTGATCGACTTCAGCAGGCTCGCGATGTCTTCGGCTTTGGCGTAGTTGATCTGGATGAGCTCGGACACGAGCGGCTCGAGCTCGATGAAGGCCTTCGCCGCCTCGAGCGCGGCCTTTTCCTTGGCCGCGACTTCGGCCGCCGGAGCGATCGTTATGACGTTACCCTTGCGCCGCATCGCCAGGTTCTTGGAGTCGACGATGATGTCCAGCGCCTGGTCCCAGGGGACGTCCTTGAGCCGCAGCGTGAGGTTCCCCTTGACCGAATCGCTGACGACGAAATTGAGGCCGGTGAAGTCGGCCAGTACCTGGAGCGCGGCGCGCACGTCGATGTTCTGGAAGTTGAGCGAAAGCTTCTCCCCCGAGTATCCGAACTCGTCGACTTTCTGCTGGTCCGGCTTCTCGACGATCGGCTTGACGCTGATTGTGAAGACGTCGCCGGCCTGATACGCGACGTGCTCGTAGCGTCCCTTCGGCATCACCACCATGCGGGCGTTGCGGCCCTGCGGAAACGTGTCGATGGTCTGGACCGGGGTGGCGAAGTCGACCACGTCCAGGCGCCGCTGCAGCTCGAGCGGCACGGTAGTATTGATGAAGTCGACGATGATCTCCCCCGCCTGCTCGCGGATGTCCACGCCGACCGAAGGATCCGAGAGCTTGATGATCACCTTGCCGTCGCCGTCGGGTCCGCGCCGGAAATCGATCGCGCGCAGGCTGTACTTGCCCCCCTGCCGTGCGCTCGCGAAATGCGTGGTTTTCGCCTGCTGCGCACCGGCGATCGGGGCGGTCGGCGCGTCCACCGTGATGACGTAGTTGTTGCCGTCGATCGCGGTGGAATATCCGACCGATCTGAGGAGATTCAGGACCACGCGGGTGCGTCCGTCCCCTTCGACCGCCGTGACGCTCGAGACTGCGCCTTCGCGAACCGGCACGGTTCTCGCGGCCGTCCCGACCCGGGTTCTCGGGAAATCGAGGGCAACCCGGGCGGGGTTGGTCACCGAGAAGCTGCTCGGCTCGGCCGGCCGCGACTTCATGCGCAGCACGATCTGCACCCGATCGCCGGGGAGCTTCGCATACACGATCTCACGGATTTCGTTGCTGTCCGCCGCTTCGCCCGGCACGGCAGCCGCTACGTCTGCGGAACGCTTACCCTCCGGCGCCGCCGGCGGCGCCGCGGCCGTCAATTCCTCGACCACGGCGGTGTAGCCGAACGACGTTCTCTGGAGCTTTATGCGACCGGGCCGTACGAGGACGACGTCGATGTGCGCCGTCTTCCCGTCCGGATTCATGGACGGATAGACGCCCTTCACGTACTGCGTGCCGTCGAGGTCAGCGGCATAGGCGCCGAGCTTGGTATCGGGAAAGCTCAGCCGCAGCCACTGGTTGTCCTCGCGTGCCTCCACGCGGGGCTGGGAGTCGCCGTTGAGCAGGATCTCGAGCGCGGGCGCGGGGGATCCCACGGCCCAGGAGAGCGATTCGATCTCCGCGGCGCGCGCGCCAGTCGTTCCGAACAGGACGCAAGCGGCGACGACCGCATGCCAAGCGTAACGTCGGAGCGTGCTTGTTGTATTCATCGGACTCCCGCCTGTCGCGATACTCTTAGTCTTCCACGAGCGCGACGCTGGCTTCGCGCTCGACCCAATCGCCCTGCGTCCCCTGCACCAGCTCCACCAGCTCGATCTTGTCCTCGGAGATGCGCACGATCTTCCCGAAGTTCTGGCCGAGGTAGTTGCCCACCGTGGCGCGGTGAACCGTACCGTCCGGTGCCGCGAGCACGGCCCACGTCTGCCTGCCGCGCGAAAGCGTCCCCACCATCTTGAGCGCGTCGAGCGGATACTCCTCGAGCGGCTCTTTGCGCCGATTCGTGTCCGGCCGCGGCCCCGAGCCGGGCCCCGAGCCCCCCGACGCCGCGAGATTACCCGCACCGAAGGGGTCGGGAAGATGCGCTGCCGCGTAGTGAAACGGCTCCTGCGTCTTGATCTCGGGGAGCGGCTCGACCTTGGGCGTGCGCCCCGCGTGCGCCGTAGCCACGAACTCGCGCAAGTCGTCCATGCCGTCCTCGCTGCACCCCGCGAGGGTCGTCAGGAGCAGGACCGCACCGATACCGCGAAGCGTACGAGATCGAAGCGAAAACGCCGACATGGGTTCGTCCTACCGGCGGCGTCCCCGCGGCGCTTTCTTGGGCGGCGGCTTGATCTCGCCGGGCTCCAGGTAGCGGTAAGTGCGCGCCGTCGCCTGCATGCTGAGCCGTCCGTCCTTGCCGCCGGTGATGCTGATGTCCCCGAACGTCACGATGCGGGGAAGCGCCGCCACGTCGCTGATGAAAAGCGCGAGCTCGTGATACGTGCCGTTCACCCGGAGGCTGATAGGAAGCTCCGCGTAGAAGTCGCGCGGCTGCTCCTTCTCCGGCCGAAACAGCGTGAACTCAAGCCCTCGCCCGAGCCCGGCCTGGGTAATGTCGACCAGCAGGTCCGGCACCTCGGTCGTATTCGGCAGCTGCCGCAGCAGGCTCCCGAAGGTCGCCTGCATCTCCTCCATCTGCTTGCGGTAGAGGTCGAGGTTTATCGCGAGCAGCTTCTTGTTGAGATAGGTCTCACGCAGCTGCTGCTCCTCCTGCTGCGCCCTCTCCTTCGCCGCAAGCAGGTCGGAGATCACGAACCAGTAACCGCCGGCGAGAATGAGGACGCAAATGATGATCAGGCCCACGATCTTCGCCGGCAGCGGCAGCGAGCCCAGATCCTTGAGGTCGAGGTTGCGCAGCTCGTCGAGCGTCATGATCCGCCCCCTTCGGTGGCGTCCTTCTCCTTCTTCGCAACCAGCTTCACGTTCAAGGAGAACTCGCTCACGCGCTCGCCCTGGCGCCGGCGCACGTTGATGACGCCGAGCTGCGGATCCGCGAACCAGTCGGAGGCCGCGAGATTGCGCATGAGCGCCGAGACGCGCGCGTTCGACTGCGCCACCCCGGTGAGCGCCATGGTCTTGCCGCCGGTTTGCTTGAGCGTCGCGAGTTGGACGCCCTCCGGAACCCGCCGCGCGAGATCGTCGAGGATTCGCACTACCCGCGTGCGGTCGGCCTGCAGCTGCTGGATCACGTTCATGCGCGCGATCAGGTCTTGGCGGCGCTTCTTGAGGTCCGCCACCTCCTTGATCTGCTGCTCGACCTTCGCGATCTCCTGCTTCAGGAACTCGTTGCGCTTGTTCTGCGCCTCGACCTGCGCGCTCACGTGGATATAGGCGTAGAAGACGATGAGCACCATCAGAACCCACGCACCGATGCCGATCGTCAGCAGCTGCCGGTCCTGTTCCCGGCGACGCATCTCCCGCCAGGGGAGAAGGTTCAGGCGCGTGCTCACGGGTCGAAGCTCCGCAGGGCCAGGCCGCAGGCGATCATGAGCGAGGGCGCGTCGTTGCTCAGGAGCTGCGGCTTGATGCGCGAGGACACCGACATGTTCACGAACGGATTGGCAACGAGCGCTGGTACGCCGATGCGCGCGGCCACGAGCTCATCGATGCCCGGAATCTGCGCGCAGCCGCCGGCGAGGAGAATCTGGTCGACGCTGTTGAACGGCGTCGACGAGTAGAAGAACTGCAGCGCGCGCATGATCTCCTGGCACATCGCCTCCATGAACGGCCGCAGCACGTCGGTCTGATAGTTGTCCGGCAGGCCACCCTGCTTCTTGGCGAGCCCGGCCTCCTCGTAGGACAAGCCGTAGCGCCGCTGAATCTCTTCGGTCAGCTGCCGGCCGCCGAAGCTGTGGTGGCGGTTGTAGACCGAGCGGTTGTTGTGCATCACGTTGATGGTCGTTGTGGTCGCCCCGACGTCGAGAATGGCCACCGTCTTCTCCATGCCGCCGCCCGGCATGTGACGGGCGAGCAGCTCGTAGGAGTGCTCCATCGCGTAGGTCTCGATGTCGACGATCGCGGGCGTCAGGCCGTGGTGCTGGATCACCGCCACGTAGTCGTCGACGACCTCCTTGCGGCACGCCGCCATGATGACGTCCACCTCGGTGGCGTTCGGTTCCTGCGGCTCGAGCACCTGCCAGTCGAGGTTCACCTCGTCGAGCGGATAGGGGATGTAGTGGTCCGCTTCCATCTCGATCTGGGCCTGACGCTCCTCGTCGGTCATGTTCGCCGGCATCTTGATGATCTTCGTAATCACGTTGGCTGCCGGCACCGCGACCGCCGCATGCTTGAGCCGCGTGCCCGAACGGCGCACCGCCCGCTCCACCGTGGCGGCGACCTGCTCGACCTCGCTGATCTGGTGCTCGACCACGGCGTTCTGTGGCAGCGGCTCGACCGCGTAACGCTCGACGCGATAGTTGTCGCCGTCCTTGCTCAGCTCGAGCACCTTCACGGCCGACGAGCTGATGTCGATTCCGACGAGCGGCGGCCGCTTTCGCGAGAACAGCAGATCGGCCAGACCAGGCACCTACTTTCCCCTATAGATCAATGGGTTAGGGCTAACATGAATAATGTGGGTTAATAGCTCTACGAACTATAGTCCATGGATTTTCGAAATGACAAATGGACTCCGGGGGCCTATCTCTTTCGGATATACTCGCCGCGACACACATTTTTCTCTCGCCGGATCCGCTCAGCCGCCTCCTCCACATGGAACGCCGCCCCGGGTTGTTCGCGCGACTCTTCGATCGGCGTCCGGGCCGCATCTGGCGGCTCGCCCTCGCGGCCGTGCTCGGCGTGGGCGCGGTTTGCGTCCTCGTCGCCGCCGTCGTTGTCCTGATGCTGCTCCCGACCCTGCCGTCGGTGCAGGAACTCACCGATGCCGATCTCAAGGTGCCGCTGCGCGTATACACGGCCGACGGCGAGCTGATCGCGGAATTCGGCGAGGAGAAGCGCATTCCGGTAAAGATCGAGGACGTTCCGCCGCAGCTGATCCAGGCGATCATCGCGGCGGAAGACCACAATTTCTACGAGCACCACGGCGTCGATCTCTTCGGTATCCTGCGCGCCGTCTGGTACAACCTGCGAACGGGCAGATCGGCACAAGGCGGCAGCACAATCACCATGCAGGTGGCGCGCAACTTCTACCTGAGCCCGGAGAAGACCTACACGCGCAAGCTCAAGGAGCTGCTGCTCGCCCTCAAGATCGAGCGCGAGCTGACCAAGGAACAGATCCTGGAGCTCTACATTAATAAGATATTCCTCGGCCATCGCGCCTACGGCTTCGCGGCGGCGTCGCAGGTCTACTACGGCACCACGCTCGACAAGCTGAGCCTGCCCGAGATCGCGATGCTCGCGGGTCTGCCGAAAGCGCCTTCGCGCGACAACCCGATCACGAATCCCGCCAACGCGATCGAGCGGCGCAATTACGTCCTGCGCCACATGCACGGGCTCGGCTACATCGACGATGCCGCGCTCGAGCAGGCGCTCGCGGCGCCGCTCACGGCGAGCAAGCACGTGGTGCGCTACGCGCTCGACGCGCCGTACGTCGCCGAAATGGTGCGCCAGTACATGTTCCAGACGTACGACGAGAAGGCGTACGGCGGCGGCTTCCACGTGTACACGACACTGCAGGGCCATCTGCAGCGCGCCGCCAACCGCGCGCTGCGGCGCACGCTGCTCGACTACGACATGCGCCACGGCTACCGGGGACCCGCCGGACACGTGGCGCTGCCCGAGAAGCCCGACCTCGAGCAGCTCGACGAGGCGCTGCGGGACTACCGCGTCGTCGACAACCTGCTGCCCGGCATCGTGATCGGCGTGGCGGAGCGCTCGGCGAGCGTGTACACCCAGGACGGCACCACCGTCGAGCTCGACTGGGAGGCGCTGTCGTGGGCGCGGCGCTACATCGACGAGAACACGGTCGGGCCGCCGCCCCAGAACGCGGCCAGCGTGGTGAAGCGGGGCGACGTGGTCTATCTCGAGCCGCTCGGGGAAAGCAACGGCGAGGCGACGCGCTGGAGGCTCGCGCAGGTGCCGCAGGTGTCGGGCGCGCTGGTGTCGCTGCGTCCGCGCGACGGCGCCATTCTCGCGCTCGTCGGCGGCTTCGACTTCTACCAGAGCAGCTTCAACCGCGCCACACAGGCCTCGCGTCAGCCGGGGTCGAGCCTCAAGCCGTTCATCTACGCCGCCGCGCTGGAGAAGGGCTTCACGGCGGCGAGCGCCGTGAGCGGCGCGCCGATCGTCATCGAGGACGTCAATCTCGAGGACGAGTGGCGTCCCGAGAACTACAACCGCCGCTTCTTCGGACCGACGCGGCTGCGCAAGGCGCTCGCGCTTTCGCTCAACCTCGTTTCCATCCGGCTGCTGCGCGCGATCGGGCCCGCCTACGCGGCCGACTATCTCACGCGCTTCGGTTTCGAGCACGACAAGCTCCCGCGCAATCTGTCGCTCGCGCTCGGCAACGCTTCCGCCACGCCCCTCGAGATGGCCACGGCGTTCGCGGTGTTCGCGAACGGCGGCTTCGCGGTGCGGCCCTATTTCATTCAGCGCGTCGAAGACAGCCGCCACAACCTGCTCGAGCAGGCCAGCCCGCTCATCGCGTGCGACGATTGCGCTCCGCCCGCGGAGGCGGCGGCGCAGGCGACGCCGGGCGCGGAAGCGGCGGCTGCCGCATCGGCGGAACCGCCCGCACCGCGCGCCGCGCCGAGAGTGCTGAGCCCGCAGATCGCCTTCATCATGACGAGCATGCTGCAGGACGTGATCCGCGAGGGCACCGCGAAGGCGGCGCTGGTTCTCGGCCGCTCGGATCTCGCAGGCAAGACCGGCACGACGGACGAGTACCGCGACGCGTGGTTCAACGGCTATAACAGCGAGATCGTCGCCTCCGCCTGGGTGGGCTTCGATCAGCTGTCGTCGCTCGGCCGCGGCGAGGCCGGCGCGCGCGCGGCGCTGCCGATGTGGATCGACTACATGCGGACCGCGCTCGCAGGCATTCCCGAGCGTCCGCTGGTGCCGCCGGAAGGCGTCGTCTCGCTCTATGTCGATGCGGAGACGGGCGCGCCGGTCGCGATACCGGGGCCGGATGCGATCGAGGAGTACTTCGTGCAGGGAACGGAGCCCCTCGTGCCGGGCGTCGCGACGGGAGGCGCGGGGCCGTCGCACCAGCCCGGGGATCCCGAAAGCGGCGAGCCTGCGGTGCCGCCGCCCGCGGTCCCGCCTCCGGGAAGCGATCGCATTCGCCGGGAGCTTTTCTGATGTCCGTGCGGCGGCGACGGGACGGCGGCAAACCCGCCGCGCGCAACGGCGAGCAGGCGCGGGCGCGCGTCGCCGTGGAAGCGGCGCGGATCATGGCCGAGGAGGGGGTGCGCGACTTCCAGGCCGCCAAGCGCAAAGCGGTGGCGCGTCTCAACCTGAGCGAGACGCGTGATCTCCCCACCAACGAGGAGATCGACGCCGCGCTCGCCGATCACCTGCAGCTCTTTCACGGGGCGCGCGTCGCGGACGACGCACGCCGGCTGCGCACGATCGCCGCACAGGCCATGTCCTTTCTGGCGGAGTTCGAGCCGCGCCTGGTAGGCCCGGTGCTCGCGGGAACCGTGACGCCCGAGTCGCAGATTCAGCTGCACGTGAGCGCCGACACGCCCGAGCAAGTCGGCCTGTTTCTGCTCGAGCACGGCATTCCCTACCGCATGGGCGAGCGCCGCATTCGCTTCGGCGGCGATCGCTACGAGAACGTGTCGACGTACGAGTTCGTCGCGGACGGCGCCGCGATCGAGATTTGCGTGTTCGACCCGCGATCGGTGCGCGAAACGCCGCTCAGCCCGGTAGACGGCCGGCCGATGCGTCGCGCCGCGCTGAAGGAGGTGGAGCGGCTGCTCGGCTGACTCTCCGGCAACCAGCCCGCCGGCATCCTGGGCCGTGAGATCGACGGTTCGCGTCGGACGGATCTCCGCCACTCGCCCTCATACGAGCGCCGCCCGCACGTCCGCCGCGGCCTTCTCGCTATAGCGCCGTATCGCTAGAATCGGCGTCCGTTTCCGCCGAAGGTTCGCTCTTGAAACATCACCTCGAAAGCCTGCTCGCCGAGGCGCTCGCACGGCTGCGCGCCGAAGGCGCGCTGCCGTCCGAAGCCGAGCGGCCGTCCATCCAGGTCGAGCGCACGCGCGCGAAAGAGCACGGCGACTTCGCCTCCAACGTCGCGCTCGGGCTCGCCAAGCTCGCGCGCACGAAGCCGCGCGATCTCGCGGAGCGCATCGTGGCGGCGCTCCCGCCCTCCGACCGTGTGGCGCGCGTGGAAGTCGCCGGTCCGGGGTTCATCAATTTCCACCTGCGTCCGGACGCGCTGCACGATGCGGTGCGCGCGGTGCTGCGCGAGGGACCGCGCTACGGGCGCAGTACGCTCGGCGCGGGACGCCCGATACAGGTCGAGTTCGTCTCGGCCAATCCGACCGGGCCGCTGCACGTCGGCCACGGACGGGGCGCCGCCTACGGCGCGACGGTCGCGAACCTGCTCGAGGCGGTGGGCTTCAAGGTGCACCGCGAGTACTACGTCAACGACGCGGGCCGCCAGATGGACATTCTCGCGACCAGCGTCTGGCTGCGCTATCTCGAGCGCTGCGGCGAGCGGTTCGCGTTTCCGAGCAACGGCTACAAGGGCTCGTACGTCTACGAGATCGCCGACGCGCTGCGCGGCGCCGTGGGCGACGGCTACCGCGCGCCCGCGAGCGAAGTGTTCAAGGACGTCCCGCCCGACGAGCCGCAGGGAGGCGACAAGGAGAAGCACATCGACGCGCTGATTGATCGCGCCAAGCGCCTGCTGGGTCCGGAGCGCTACGAGCGCGTGTTCGAGCAGGGGCTCCAGACCATACTCGACGACATCCGCGACGACCTGCGCGAATTCGGCGTGGTCTACGACGAGTGGTTCTCGGAGCGCTCGCTGGCGCGCAGCGGCCTCGTCGACCGCGCGATCGAACGGCTGCGCGCGGGCGGCCACGTCTACGAGCGCGACGGGGCCCTCTGGTTTCGCTCGACCGCGTACGGAGACGAGAAGGACCGCGTCCTCGTGCGCGAGAACGGACAGAAGACCTATTTCGCGTCGGACGTCGCGTACCACATGGACAAGTTCGAGCGCGGCTTCGACCGCGTGATCGACGTGTGGGGCGCCGACCATCACGGCTACGTCCCGCGCATCAAGGCCGCGCTCGCCGCGCTCGGCTACGAGCCGCAAAGGCTCGACGTGCTGCTCGTCCAGTTCGCGATCCTCTATCGCGGGAGCGAGCGCGTGCAGATGTCGACGCGCGCGGGCGAGTTCGTGACGCTGCGCGAGCTGCGCCGCGAGGTCGGCAACGACGCGGCGCGCTTCTTCTACGTGCTGCGCAAGTGCGAGCAGCACATGGACTTCGATCTTGATCTGGCGAAGTCCGAGTCGGCCGACAACCCCGTCTACTACGTGCAGTACGCGCACGCGCGCGTTTGCAGCGTGTTCAAGCAGCTTCGCGAGAAGGGCCTCGCGCACGACCGCGCGAACGGCGATCGTGCACTCGGCCTCCTGACCGAGGCGCACGAGCAGGCGCTGATCGCGCGGCTCGCGTCCTATCCCGAGGTGGTCGAGAGCGCGGCGCTCGCGCACGAACCGCATCAGCTCGCGCACTACCTGCGCGAGCTCGCGTACGATTTCCACACTTACTACAACACGCACACGTTCCTGGTCGACGACGCGAACCTGCGCGATGCGCGGCTCAATCTGATCGAAGCCACGCGGCAGGTGCTCGCCAACGGGCTCGCGCTCCTCGGCGTGTCGGCCCCCGAGAGCATGTAGCGATGACGCGGGCCCGCCTGCCCCGCCGGCGCCCGAACGCAGCACCTCTTCCCGGCTGGGCGCTCCTCGTTCTGGGACTCGCGCTCGGCGCCGCCGGCGTGCTCCTCACCCAGCTCGTGCTGAGCCGCGCCGGCGCAAGCGACGGTCTGGCGGGCCTCCTCGCCCGCCGGCCGCCGCCCGCGACGACGGAAGCGCCGCCCAAGCGCGAGCCGCCTCCAATCAAGCCGAAGTTCGATTTCTACACCGTGCTGCCCGAGATTGAGACGGTGCTGCCGGAGCGACCCGGTACCGAGAAGCCGGCGAAGTCCGAGCGGCCGAACGGGCCGGCACGCTACGTGCTGCAGGCGGGCTCGTTCGCGAGCTTCGCCGATGCGGATCAGTTGAAGGCCCGGCTCGCGCTGCAGGGGCTGCACGCGCAGATTCAGAAGGTCGCGATCGAGGGCAAGGGCGAGTATCACCGCGTGCGCCTCGGGCCCTACAAGAGCCTCGAGGAGCTCGACGCGGTGAACCGGGAGCTTGCGAAACTCGGCATCAGGGCCCTGCGATTGCGGGTCAGGGACGACGCGGGTTAGCGCAGCCGGCGGCCGGTCGCGCGCTCGAAGAAGTACCGCCGCGCCGAGGCGTACCCGAAGTGCACCGCCGTGCCCGGCGGCAGCGGCTCGGCGCGCGCCGCCCGCCCCGTCACGCGCCGGCCCTGCACCGAGCCGACCACCCAGAAGCCCTCTCCGGTCGGCTCGCAAAGCAGCACCTCGCCGGCGAGCGCATGCGGCGCCGGCTCGCGCGACACGACCACCTCCGCTGGACGCAGCCCGACGAGCACGTCGGTCGCGCGCGCGCCGCACGGGAGCCTGAGATCGGGGAACAGTGTCGCGTCGAGCACGTTGATCGGGGGACTGCCGACGAAGCCCGCGACGAACAGGTTGGCGGGCTCCCGATAAAGCTCGAGCGGCTCCCCGCACTGCTCGATGCGTCCCGCCTGCAGCACCGCGACGCGATCCGAGAGCGCCATCGCCTCCTCCTGGTCGTGCGTCACGTAAACCGTGGTGATGCGGTATTCGGCGTGCAGGCGCCGGAGCTCGGCACGCATCTCGAGGCGCAGCCGGGCATCGAGGTTCGAGAGCGGCTCGTCCAGCAGGAACACCCGCGGGCGGCGCACCAACGCGCGCCCGAGCGCCACGCGCTGACGCTGTCCTCCCGAAAGCTCGCGCGGGCGGCGCTCCAGCAGCGCCTCGATGCCGAGACGCGCCGCGATCTCGGCGACGGCGCGCGCGGTGTCGCGCGCGCTCACGCCGCGCAGCTTCAACGGAAAGCCGATGTTCTCGGCGACGCTCATGTGCGGATAGAGCGCGTAGCTCTGAAACACCATCGCGACGTCCCGCTCGCGCGGCGCGAGCTCGTTAACCCGCTGCCCGTCGAAGCGAATCGTGCCTCCGCTCGGGCGCTCGAGCCCGGCGATCAGGGCGAGCACGGTGGATTTGCCGCAGCCGCTCGGTCCGACGAAGGTGAAGAACTCCCCCTCGGCAATCTCGAGATCGAGCCCGTCGAGCACGGTGACCTCGCCGTAGCGCTTGCTCACGTTCTCGAACGCGATCGCGGCCATGCTCAGCCCTTGACCGCGCCGGCGGTGAGACCGGCGACGATCCGCCGCTGGAACCGGAGCACCAGTGCGAGCACCGGCAGCGTGACGACGAGCGACGCCGCGGCGATCTCGCCCCAGGGGATCTCGTGCAGGCCGGGGAAGAGCGCAATCGCGACCGGGACCGTGCGCGAGCGCTCGGTAGCGGTGAACGTGAGCGCGTAGAGGAACTCGTTCCACGCCACGATGAAGACGAGGAGCCCGGTTGCCGTCAGCCCCGGCCGCGCGAGCGGAAGGATCACGCGCCGGAAGGCCTGCAGCGGCGTGCAGCCGTCCACTCGTGCGGCCGCATAGAGCTCGTCGGGGAGCTGCCGCAGGAAATTCGCGAGCACCCAGATCGCGAGGGGCAGAGCGAAGCCCGCGTACGTCAGGATCAGCGCGGCGAGCGAGTCCCGTAAGCCGAGCGCGTTGATCACGAGATAGAGCGGACTCACCGTCGCAATCGGCGGAAACATCGAGGTCGCGAGCACGATCGCGAGCAGAAGCCCGACGCGGCGAGCCCGCATCTTGGTCAGCGCAAACGCGGCCGCGGAGCCGAATGCGAGCGCGACGACCGTCGCCGCGCCGGCGGCGATGAAGCTGTTCAGCAGCATGCGCGCGAACGGATGGCCGGTGAGCGCGGACGCGTAGTGCTCGAGCGTGAAGCGCGTCGGCAGTAACGGCGGCAGCGTGGTGAGCTCGGCCGCGGGCCGCAGCGACGTCAGGAGCTGCCACGCGAGCGGCGCCAGGCAGTAGACCGCGACGAGCAGCACCCCCGTGTACCGGCCCAGGCGCTTCACGCGAGCGTCCTCCGGAGCAGCCGGACGTATATCGCGGTGACGGCGGCGATGCACGCGAACACCACGACGGCGAGCGCCGAGCCGTAGCCGAACTCGAGCGTCTGGAAGAGCACCTTGTACGCGTAGATGGACAGCGTCTCGGTGGTGTTGGCCGGTCCGCCGCCGGTCAGCACGTAGATCGCGTCGAACACGCGGAAGGCATCGATGGTGCGGAAGATGAGCACGACGAGCAGCAGCGGACGCAGCAGCGGCCAGGTGATGTGGCGGAACAGCCGCCAGGCACCCGCGCCGTCGAGGCGCGCGGCCTGATAGAGATCCGGCGGGATCGCGAGCCTGCCCGCGAGCAGGAGCAGCGCCACGAAAGGCGTTGCTTTCCACACGTCCATGGCGATCGCCGCGTGTATCGCCCAGTACGGATTGCCGAGCCAGTTGACCTCCGTGCCGAGCAGATAATTGATCACGCCGAAGTCGCCGTTGTACATCCATTCCCACATGCGCGCGGCGACCACCGTCGGGATCGCCCAGGGGAGCAGCACGATCGCGCGCATCGCGCCCCGGCCGACGAACGGCTGCGCGAGCAGCAGCGCGATGCCCAGGCCGAGCACGATCTCGAGCGCCACCGAGACGGCGGTGAAGTAAAGGGTGTTGCCGAGCGCGTTCCAGAAGCGCGCATCCCCGAGGAGGCGGGCATAGTTGTCGAGCGCGGCGTACTCCGGCGCGCCGCCGATGAGCGAGTACCGCTGCAGGCTCAGCCACACCACGTAAAGGACGGGAAAGGCCGTGACCAGCGCGAGCACCGCGAGCGCGGGCGCGAGGAATGCGGCGGGACGCTCCCCCCACGGATCGGTCCGCTTCATGTCGACCCCAGAATCCGCTCGATCTCGCGCTGCGCCGCCGCGAGCGCGGCCTCGGGCTCCCGGATGCCGGTTACTACGCCGCTGAACTCGCTTTGCAGCACCTGCGAGAGCTGCGCGTAACGGGGCGTCACCGGGCGCGGGCGGGCGGCGTCCAGGATCGGCCGCAGGGTTTCGAGGTGCGGCTGCGCCTCCAGCAGCTCCGCGTCCGCGTACAGCGGCCGGCGCGCCGGATTGAGCCCGTATTCGCGCGCGAGCACCCGTTGCGCCTCGGGCGACGTCATGAAGCGCACGAACGCGGCCGCTTCCTCCGGGTGGCGCGCTCGCCGGTTGATGCCGAGATGCCAGCCGCCGAGCGTCGCCGCCGACACATGGCCGGGGAAATGCGGCAGCGGGGCGATGCCGACCTTGCCGCGGACCGCCGCGCCGGGGCGCTCGAAGAGAGTGGCGGCGTACGGCCAGTTCCGCAAGAACACGGCGCGGCCGCTTCCGAAAACATGGCGCGACGTCTCCTCGGTCGCCGTCGCTACCAGCTCGGGACTGATGCCGCGGGGCACGAGCGCGTGGACGAACGCGAGCGCGCGGCGGTTCTCGGCGCTCTCGAGGACCGCCTGCCCGTCGCGAAGCACGTCGCCGCCGGCGCCCCAGAGGTACTCGAGGACGTTGCACACGAGCCCCTCGTACTGCTTGCCCTGCCAGACGAATCCGTGGAGGCCGGGTATCCGGGCACGCAGGTGCAGCGCGATGTGCGCGAGCTCGTCCCAGGTGCGCGGCGGGGCGAAGCCGTGCGCCGCGAGCAGGTCCTTGCGGTAATAGAGCAGGCCGGCATCGACGAACCAGGGGATCGCATACAGGCGCCCCCGATAGCGCGCGGCGGCGAGCGCCGCGGGGAAGTAGTCGCCGTGCTCCGCCGGCGGCAGCAGCTCGGTGACGTCGGCGATCCAGCCGGCCTGTGCGAACTCCGCGATCCAGATGACATCGAGCGCGAGCACGTCGAAATCGCTCGCCCCGGCGCGCAGATTGATCACGTAGAAGAGATGCTGCTCGTCGCTCGAGGAGGGAAGCGCTTCGGTACGCAAGCGCACGCGCGGGTGCCGCGCTTCGAACTCGGCGACGAGCGCGGCGAGCGCCCGCGGGTCGCCGAAGAGCTTGCTGTGCTTGAAGACGAGCGTGCGCGTTGCGCCGCGCGACGCGCGGGGCGTCGCGTCGCGACAGGCGGGAAGCAGGGCCGCCGCAGCGGCGGCCCCCAGCCGACGCAGGGTTTCGCGCTTCGCCGGACGCATCGCCCGGAGGGTACCAAGACCCCCGGGTCCGAGCGAAGCTCAGTCCTCGAGGTAGGTGTAGCCCTCGAGGCCCGCGGCGAGCTCCTCGAGGAAGCGCTGCTTGCGCTCGGCCGGGACGTCGGCGCGCGCGACCTTCTCGCGATAGTGCGCGAGCAGGTCCTGGGCGTCGAAGTGCACGTAGCGCAGCACGGATTCCACCGTGTCGCCGCGACGCGGCGCCACGAGCCGGTGGCGGCCGTCCGGAAGCAGCTCGACGTGCACCGAGTCGGTGTCGCCGAAGAGATTGTGCATGTCGCCGAGGATTTCCTGGTAGGCGCCGACGAGGAAGATGCCGAGCAGGTACGGCTCGCCCGCACGCGGCGGATGCAGCGGCAGCGTGGAATCTATGCCGTCGGCGTTGACGTAGAGATCGAGGCGCCCGTCCGAATCGCAGGTGATGTCCTGCAGGACCGCGCGCCGCGTCGGGGCCTCGGCGAGGCGGTTGAGCGGCATCACCGGAAAGATCTGGTCGAGCGCCCAGTGATCGGGCGCCGACTGGAACAGCGAGAAGTTGCAGAAGTACTTGTCGGCGAGCTTCTCGTTCAGCTCGTCGAGCACTTCGCGATGCGCCCTGGCCGCGGGATCGAGCAGGCCGTGCACCTTCCAGCAGATCGCGTAGTAGAGCTGCTCCGCGCGGGCGCGTTCGCGCAGCGAAAGCACGCCGTGGTTGAACATCCCCTGCGCCTGCGCGAGGTAGTAAACGGCGTCGTGATAGGCCTCGATGATCGAGCGGTTCGAGAGGTTGGCATACGTCTGCCACAGGTCGCGGATGATGGGCGGCTCGTCGGCGCGCGCCGGCGCCGGCGCCTCGCGCCCGGGCGCCCGCTCCGATTCGATCACGTTCGTGATGAGCACCGCGTGGTGCGCCGTCAACGCCCGCCCCGATTCGCTCACGATGTCGGGATGCGGCAGGTTCCGCTCCTCGCAGATCTCGGCGAGCGCGTACACGACGTTGTTCGCGTACTCGCGCACCGAGTAGTTCATCGAGCAGAAGCTGCGCGAGCGCGTGCCTTCGTAGTCCACGCCGAGGCCGCCGCCGACGTTCACCACGGCGATCTCGGCGCCGACCGCGCGCAGCTCCGCGTAGTAGCGCGCCGCTTCGCGCATGCCGGCGAGGATGTGCTGTACGTTGGCGATCTGCGAGCCCATGTGAAAGTGCAGCATCTGCAGCGCCCCGAGACGGTCCGCGGTCCGCAGCCGCTCGCACGCGGCGAGCACCTCGGAGGCCGTGAGGCCGAACTTCGATTTCTCGCCGCCGCTGTTCTGCCACTTCCCGGCGCCGAGCGAGGCGAGGCGCACGCGCACCCCGAGCAGCGGCTCCACCCCGAGGTCCCGCGCCTCCTCGAGCACAAGCTCGAGCTCCGAAAGCTTCTCGATCACGATGTACACGCGATGCCCGAGCGCCTTGCCGATCAGCGCCAGCCGCACGTACTCGCGGTCCTTGTAGCCGTTGCAGACGACGATGCCGTTCGGGCGCGAGCGCGCGAGCACCGCCAGCAGCTCGGGCTTCGAGCCGGCCTCGAGGCCCAGGCGCTCGCCGCCGTGGGCGAGCAGCGCCTCCACCACGCTGCGCTGCTGGTTGACCTTGATCGGGTAAACCGCGGTGTAGCGCCCGCGGTAGCCGCGCTCGGCCGCGGCGCCGTCGAACGCCGCCCACAGCTCCTGCAGCCGGTGCTGCAGGATGCCGGAGAACCGCACGAGCACGGGAAGCGTGAGCTCGTGGGCGGCGAACTCGCGCGTGAGCTCGTAGAGATCGATCGCGTGATCGCGGCTCGGGTCCGGACGCACGATCACGTGGCCCCGCTCGTTGACGTCGAAGTAGCCGTTGCCCCAATGGGCGATGTTGTACGCCTCGCGCGCCTTCGCGGCCGTCCAGCTCATGCAGGCATGGTCTCCCGGGAGGAAGGCGGAATTATGGAGGATCGGGCCGCGGAAAAAAACGCGAGGGCCGATCTTTTGCGGGGCGGCGGCGTTCGGTATCGTTGGCGCCTTCCGCACGCGGGAGCAGACGATGGCGTTGGACGAGACGTGGTACACCGAGCAATGGTCGGGACAGGGCGCGGCGATTTCGCTCAAGATCCGCGCGAAGCTGCACGACGAGCAGTCCCCCTACCAGCGGATCGAGGTCTACGAGACGGAGACCTTCGGCCGCCTCATGACCCTCGACGGCCTGGTGATGGTCACCGGCCGCGATAACTTCATCTACCACGAGATGATGTCGCACCCCGCGCTCTACACGCACCCCGATCCGAAGCGCGTCCTCATCATCGGCGGCGGCGACTGCGGAACGCTGCGCGAGGTTCTGAAGCACCCCGACGTCGCCGCGGCGACGCAGGTCGAGCTCGACGAGCGCGTCACGCGCGTGGCGGAGCGGTATTTCCCCGAGCTCTGCGCGTCGAACGGCGATCCGCGGGCGCGGCTGCACTTTGCCGACGGCATCCGGTGGATCGCCGAAGCCGCGCCCGCCTCCTACGACGTGATCATCGTCGACTCCACCGACCCCGTGGGTCCCGCCACCGGCCTGTTCTCGGAGGCGTTCTATCGCGACTGCCTGCGGGCGCTGGGTCCGGACGGCGTGCTCGTCGGCCAGAGCGAATCGCCGCTGTTCCACGCAGACTTCATCCGCTCGGTGCGGCGATCGATGCTCGCCGCCGGCTTCGCCCACGTGGCGACGCTCCATTTCCCGCAGTGCACCTACCCCTCCGGCTGGTGGAGCGCGACGCTCGCGAGCAAGAAGACGGCGCCCGAGAACTTCCGTGAAGCGGCGGCGGCCGCGAAGCCGTTCGCGACGCGCTATTACAACGCCGCCATTCACCGCGCGGCGCTCGCCGCGCCCGAGTTCCTCGCGCGCTAGCCGCGGCGGCGGGATCGGACCGACACGGCGGCGCGTCCGCCGGAAAATGAACCGTACAAAAAAGAGCGGGCGCCGAAGCGCCCGCAAATCCGCCGAGCCACTGCGTGCCCGATCAGAGGTTGTACGCCCGCTCGTCGTGCGAAGCGAGGTCGAGACCTTCGGTTTCCTGCTCCTCCGAGACGCGCAACCCGATGATGACGTCCACCAGCTTGAGCAGGATGTAGCTCGCGATGCCGACGAAGACGATCGTTATCAGCACGCCCTTCGTCTGTATCCACAGCTGCGCGCCGGTCGCGAGCTCGGGCTTGAGCCCGTCCATCGTGGTCGCGAACAAGCCCGTCAGGATCGCACCGATGATGCCGCCGACGGCATGCACGCCGAAGACGTCGAGCGAGTCGTCGTAGCCGAGCGCGCGCTTCACCTTCGTGGAGGCGAAGAAGCAGCCGATGCCGGCGATGATGCCGAGGAGCAGGGCCCCCATGGGACCGACGAAGCCGGCCGCGGGGGTCACCGCCACCAGACCGGCCACGGCGCCCGAGGCGATGCCGAGCACCGACGGCTTCCCGTGGCTGATCCACTCCGAGAACATCCATCCGAGCGCCGCGGCCGCTGTGGCGATCTGCGTGACCGCCATCGCCATGCCCGCCGAGCCGTTCGCCGCCACCGCGCTCCCCGCGTTGAAGCCGAACCAGCCGACCCACAGGATCGCGGCGCCCGCCATGGTGTAGGCGAGGTTGTTCGGCGGCATGGGCGTGCGGGGATAGCCCTTGCGCGGTCCGATCACCAGCGCCGCGATGAGGCCGGCGATGCCCGCGTTGATGTGCACGACCGTGCCGCCCGCGAAGTCGAGCACACCCATGTCCCAGAAGAAGCCGCCGGGACCGCTCCACACCATATGCGTCATGGCGGTGTAGACGACCGTGAACCACAGCGCCATGAACACCAGCATGGCCGAGAACTTGATGCGCTCGGCGAACGCGCCGACGATGAGCGCGGGGGTGATGATCGCGAAGGTCATCTGGAAAGTCATGAAGACCGATTCCGGGATCGTGCCCTGCAGGCTGTCGACCGTGAGGCCGCGCAGGAACGCCTTCTCGAGCGTGCCGTAGAACGAGAAGAAGTTGGTCACGCCTTCCTGCATGCCGGTCGTCGAGAACGCCAGGCTGTAGCCGTAGAGCGCCCAGAGCACGCTCATCAGCGAGGCGATGGCGAAGCACTGCATCATGACGGACAGCACGTTCTTCGCCCGCACCATGCCCGCGTAGAAGAGCGACAGGCCCGGAATGGTCATGAACAGGACCAGCACGACCGACACCAGCATCCACGCGGTGTCGCCGGTGTCGAGCTGCGGCTCGGCCGCCGCATCCTGCCCCACGACGAGCGCCGGCAGCAGCCCGAGCCCCAGCGCCGCGAGGCCCGCGAATAGTTTCGTTGGAGTTCTTTGCATTGTTCCGTTCTCTCCCGTGTCTACAGTGCGTCTTTGCCGGTTTCGCCGGTGCGAATGCGGAGCACCTGCTCGAGGTCGAACACGAAGATCTTGCCGTCGCCGATCTTGTCCGTGCGCGCCGCCTTCGTGATCGCCTCGATGACGCGGTCCACGAGACTGTCGTCGACGGCGACGTCGATCTTCACTTTCGGCAGGAAGTCGACCACGTACTCCGCCCCGCGGTAGAGCTCGGTGTGGCCCTTCTGCCGGCCGAAGCCCTTGACCTCGGTAACGGTGACGCCCTGCACGCCGACTTCCGACAGCGCGTCGCGAACGTCGTCGAGCTTGAACGGCTTGATGATTGCGGTAACGAGTTTCATCTGCGCTCTCCTACGGTGGTCGAGCCGGGCGGCGCGAGCCGCCCGGCACGCTGGCTAGAAGGTCTTCGTCGCCGTGAGCACGACGGCGCCTTCCGTGTTGAAGAGATCCGTGGTGATATCCGGGGAGATGCCGGAGGTATCGACGTACGACAGGTTGAAGTCGATGCCGGCGAACTCCTTGGAAATGCCGATGCGGTAGTCCGTGTAGCTGTCGCCGAAGGTGTCCTTGACGCCGTCACCGCCCGAGTAGCCGACAGAAACCCCGAGGCTGAAGCCGCTTCCGAGATCGAAGCTGGCACCGGCCGTCAGGTAGTAGGCGCTCTCATCGGTAGTGCCGGTATAGTCGTTGGTGTAGTAGAGCTTCGCGGAAAACGCGCCGTAGCTGCCACCGAAGTAGACCTCGGTAAACGGCAGATCGAACGCGCTGTCCGAGCCCGGATACGCGTAATGCAGGATGCCCGCGTCCCATTCCACGCCGGCCGCCTGGAACTTGTATCCCGCGTACACGTCGAGCTCGACATTGGCATCCGGGTCGTTGCCCGGACCGCCGTCGAAATCGATGGTCGACGCCCAGGTGCCGACGTAGAACCCGTTCTGCTCGTAATCGATGCCGCCCTGCACGGCCGGATCCTTGGCGCTTTGCGAGACGCCGCGGAACCGGTAATCCGAGGTGACGCCAACGTTGGCACTGAAATCGGCGGCGGCCATCCCGGAAGTCAGCAGCAGCGCGCTTCCCGCGGCCAACGCCTTGCTCTTGAGTTTCATCTCCTGCGTCTCCGTTTGTCGTTGCGATTGGTGTTATCGACCGAGATCCGTGGTCGCGCCTGCGCCGCACCGCGCGAAGGTCCGTCCTTGCGATTCGCGCTAGAGCAGCTTCCATGCCATAGCGATTTTTCCTTTGCCATCATCGGCTTGCGCCGACGATGTCAGTCGAAAAGGATCTGCGCTGCACCAGATTGGAAGAGCATTCAGTGCCGCCCGCACCAACAAAGAGCATCCTCGCTGCACGGCCGCGCACCGGTATAATCCATGCACCGCTTCGGCATCCGCAGTCATGCCAACGAATCCGATCGAAGAGATCATGCAGGCGCTTGCGCGATTTCTTCCGCAGACGCCGCAGGACGTGAAGCAGAACATCCGCGCCGCGCTCGCCGCCGTACTCGATCGTCTCGACCTGGTGACGCGCGAGGAGCTCGAGGTGCAGGAGGCGGTGCTTGCGCGCACGCGCGCCCGGCTGGAGGAGATGGAGCGGCGCGTGGCGGCGCTCGAGGAGAAACTGGCAAGGAAATAGCTCGCGCACGACCGCCGGCGAGCGGTTGGCGGGCAGGGAGGAGCAATGGCGCTCGCCGTTGTGCACAGCCGCGCGCAGATCGGGATCGACGCGCCGGCGGTAACCGTGGAGGTCCACCTCGCCAACGGCCTCCCGAGTCTTTCCATCGTCGGCCTGCCGGAAGCGGCCGTCAAAGAGAGCAAGGACCGGGTGCGCGCGGCGCTGCTCAACGCCAACTTCGACTTTCCCGCCCGCCGCATCACCGTCAATCTGGCGCCCGCCGACTTGCCCAAGGAAGGCGGGCGCTTCGACCTGCCGATTGCGCTCGGCATTCTCGCCGCCTCCGGCCAGGTACCGGCCGACGAGCTCGACGGCTGCGAGTTCATCGGGGAGCTCGCGCTCACCGGGAAGCTGCGGCCGGTGCGCGGCGCACTGACCGCCGCGCTGGCCGTTCGGGCGAGCGGGCGCGCTCTCGTCGTGCCGGGGGCGAACGGCCCCGAAGCGGCGCTGGTGCAGGGGATCCGCGTCTTCGGCGCGCGTCATCTGCTCGAAGTGACGGCGCACCTCACGCGCGACCGGCGGCTCGCGCCGATCGCGGTCTCACCGGCCGACCCCGCGGCGGAAGACGTTCCGAATCTCAGCGATATCCGGGGCCAGCAC
>DATCLR010000082.1:0-8066 GCA_036563785.1 Burkholderiales bacterium
GTCGGGCACGGCGCAGACGCTGCGGGCGGCGCGCACGAAGATGGGCGGCGAGGACTTCCCCGATGCCGCGCGTTTCTGGGAGGCGCTGCGCGAGCATCGGCTCGACTTCTTCGCGACCGAGGGCCCGCTTTGGCGGCTTTCGGTACCGCCGGCGACGCCGCCGATGGCGCTCGCCGGCGAATGGCTCATCGATTGGGGCGGCGCGCAGCGCTGGCTCAAGACCTCGGCGCGGGCAACGGACGTGTGGGCGGCAGCCGCGGGTGCGGGCGGGCACGCGACGCTCTTTCGCGGCGGCGACCGCGCGGGCGAGGTGTTCCAGCCGCTGTCGCCGCCGCTCCAGCAGCTCCACCGCCGCCTCAAGCACGCCTTCGATCCGGGCGGCGTCCTCAATCCCGGCCGCTTCAGCACGGCCTGGTAGCCGCGCTCGCGCGCGGTCAGGCGGAATAGCGCTCGAGCGTCAGGTCGCTGATATCGACTTCGGGCTGCCGGCCGGAAACGAGGTCGGCGATCGCCTTTCCCGAGCCGCAGGCCATAGTCCAGCCGAGCGTGCCGTGCCCGGTGTTGAGCACGAGATTCCGGTAGCGCGTCGGGCCGAGCACCGGCGGGTTGTCGGGCGTCATCGGGCGCAAGCCGCACCAGTACTCGACGCGCACGTTGTCCATCGCGCGCGGGAAGAGATCGCGCACCACGTGCTCGAGCGTCGCGAAGCGGTACGGCCGCAGCTTCAGATCGTAGCCCGCGAGCTCCGCGGTGCCGGCGACGCGCAGCCGGTCGCCGAGCCGCGTCAGCACCACCTTGTAGGCCTCGTCGCTGAGCGTGCCCTGCGGGGCCGCGCCGGGATCGTTGACCGGCAGCGTCATCGAGTAGCCCTTGACCGGATAGACCGGCAGTCGGATGCCGAGCGGCCGAAGGAGCAGGGGCGTGTAGCTGCCGCACGCCGCCACGTAGGTGTCGGCGGTGAATTGGCCCTGGTCGGTCGCGACACCGGCGATGCGGTCGCCGCTCGCGAGCAGGCGCTCGATCCGCACCCCGCCGCGGAAAACCACGCCCCGCGCGATGGCGCGCTGCGCGAGCTCGCGCGTGAACTTCGCGCAATCGCCCGATTCGTCGGCCGGAAAGTAGATGCCGCCGACGAGCTTCGCGGCGGCCTGCGCGAGCGCCGGCTCGTGCGCGAGGCAGCCGGCGCGATCGAGCACCTGATAGGGGACGTCGAGGCGCTTCAGCTGATCCGCCGCGCGCACGCCCTCCTCGAACCGGCGCTCGCTGCGGTAGAGCGTGAGCAGGCCGCGCGTCGCGTGATCGTAGGCGATGCCCGCGTCGCGCCGCAGTGCCACGATGCACTCGTGGCTGTAGCGCGCGAGCCGCAGCATCCGCTCGCGGTTGCGGGCGAAGCGCGCCGAAGTGCAGTTGCCGAGCATCCGGAACAGCCACCGCCACATGTGCGGATCGAGCCGCGGCCGCAGCACCAGCGGCGAGTGCGGCTTGAACAGCCACATGAGCGCGGTGAGCGGGATGTCCGGCGCCGCCCACGGCGTCGCGCTGCTCCAGGAGATCTGTCCGCCGTTCGCGGCGCTCGTCTCCATGGCCGGCTCCGCCTGCCGGTCGATGACGGTGACCTCGTGGCCGCGCTCGCTCAGGTACCACGCGGTCGCAACGCCGATGACACCGCCGCCGAGCACCAACACTTTCATGGACGACTACTCCCGGACCGCGGGCGCCGCTCCCACTCCCGGGCGCCGCGGCGCTCGATACCTGCTCTGGTCGCGTTCAGGAACACGGGACGATTCGCGCTCTGGTTCTGCGCCGTCCCGGCGCCGGCGCGGCTCGTCGGACCAAACCGCATGACGCCATCAATCGGCGAGCAGCTCGATCCAGTGGCGCACCGGCAGGTCCGTTCCCGCCTGCAGGTGCGTGAGGCATCCGATGTTCGCGGTAGCGATCACCTCCGGCGCATCCTGCGTGAGCGCGGCGAGCTTGTTGCGGCGCAGCCGGCGGGCGATGCGTGGCTGCAGCACCGAGTAGGTGCCCGCCGAGCCGCAGCAGAGGTGCGCGTCGGAAACCGCGGTCAGCGTGAAACCGGCTCGCCGCAGGACGTCCTCGACGACGCCGCCGAGCCGCTGGCCGTGCTGCAGGCTGCACGGCGACTGGAACGCGACCCGGGCGCTCGCCGCCGGCCGCAGCGCCGTCAGGTCCTCGCGCGCGAGCACTTCGCAGAGGTCGCGGGTCGCCTCCGATACCCGCCGTGCCTTCTCGGCGTACTGCGGATCGTGGCGCAGATAGTGGCCGTACTCCTTCACCTGCAGGCCGCAGCCGCTCGCCGTGATGACGATCGCCTCGACGCCCGCCTCGAGGTGCGGCCACCAGGCGTCGATGTTGCGCCGCGCGAGCGCGAGCGCCTCCTCGGGCGCCGAGGTGTGCTGGCTCACGGCGCCGCAGCAGCCCCCGCCTTCGACGGCGATCAGACTGATGCCGAGCCGATCGAGCACGCGCGCGGCCGCCGCGTCGATGTTCGGGGCGAGCACCGGCTGCACGCAGCCCGTCGGCGCCAGCATGCGCCGCGCGTGGCGCGGCGCGGGCCACTCGCCCGCGCGCGCCGGCTTCGGTACCGAGCGTTTGAGCGCCGGAGGAAGCAGCGGCCGGAGCGCTTGCCCGAACGCGAGCAGGCGCGCGAACCGGCGCCGGTTGAGCAGCGTGCGGCGCAGGAGCTTTCTCGCGAACTGGCCCCAGAAGCCCCGCGGCGCCTGCTCTTCCACGACCGCTCGGCCGATCTCGAGCAGCCGCGCGTAACGCACGCCCGACGGGCACGTGGTCTCGCAGTTGCGGCAGGTGAGGCAGCGGTCGAGATGCAGCCGCGTGGCCGCCGTGGGCGCGCGCCCTTCGAGCACCTGCTTGATCAGATAGATCCGCCCGCGCGGCCCGTCGAGCTCGTCGCCGAGGAGCTGATAGGTCGGGCAGGTCGCGTTGCAGAAACCGCAATGCACGCAGGCGCGCAGCACGGCGTCCGCTTCGCGGCCGGCCTCGGTCTGGCGAATGAAATCGGCGAGGGAAGTCTGCATCGCGAGCCCGGGCGGGAGTCTAGCCGAAAACTCACGCGGCCCGTAGGTCTGTGAATTGCCACCGCCGGGCGGGACCGTATACTGACCGGCGAGCACTTCGGCTGCGGCACTCCGCGGAAGGCGGCACGATGATCGAACCGATCCACCTCGGCAAGGCGGCACAGCCCGTTTACCTGCTGCCACGCATGGCGAACCGCCACGGCCTGATCGCCGGAGCCACGGGTACCGGCAAGACGGTGACGCTCCAGGTGCTCGCGGAAGGATTCTCGCGCATCGGCGTCCCGGTCTTCGCGGCCGACGTGAAGGGCGACCTCTCCGGCCTCTGCCAGCCCGGCACGCCGAACCCGAAGCTCGAGCAGCGGATCGACCGCTACGCCGCGCCGGGACACACGCTGCGCGGCTACCCGGTCCGCTTCTGGGACGTGTACGGCGAGCAGGGCCACCCGGCGCGCACCACCATCAGCGAAATGGGCCCGCTCCTCCTCGCGCGGATGCTCGGCCTGAACGAGACGCAGTCGGGCGTGCTCGGCGCGCTCTTCGAGATTGCCGACGACAACGGCTGGCTCTTGCTCGACCTCAAGGATCTGCGCGCGCTCGCGCAGTTCGCGGGCGAGAACGCGAAGCGCTTCACCGCCGAGTACGGCAACATTTCCATGGCCACGATCGGCGCCATCCAGCGCGCCCTGCTCGCGCTCGAGCAGCAGGGCGGCGAGCGGCTGTTCGGCGAGCCGGCGCTCGATCTGTACGACCTGATGCAGACGGCCGAGGACGGCCGCGGCGTGATCAATCTGCTCGCGGCCGACAAGCTCATGCACTCGCCGAAGGTGTACTCGGTGTTCCTGCTGTGGCTCCTCGCCGAGCTCTTCGAGCGCCTGCCGGAAGTCGGCGACCTCGAGAAGCCGAAGCTCGTCTTCTTCTTCGACGAGGCGCACCTGCTGTTCGACGACGCGCCGGCGGCGCTGCGCGAGAAGATCGAGCAGGTCGTACGGCTCGTGCGCTCGAAGGGCGTGGGCGTCTATTTCGTGACGCAGAATCCGCTCGATCTGCCGCAGGAAGTGCTCGGCCAGCTCGGCAACCGGGTGCAGCACGCGCTGCGCGCGTTCACGCCCAAGGACCAGAAGGCGGTGCGGGCCGCCGCCGAGACTTTCCGCCCGAATCCCGCGCTCAAGGTCGCCGATGTCATCGGGGAACTGGGCGTCGGGGAAGCGCTCGTGTCGACGCTCGACGAAAAGGGCGTTCCCACGCCGGTCGAGCGCGCCTTCATTGCGCCGCCCGAAAGCCGCATCGGTCCCGCCTCCCCGGCCGAACGCCGCGCGGTGATCGAGCGCTCGCCGTTTTACGGCCGCTACGAGAAAGAAGTGGACCGCGAATCGGCGTACGAAATATTGAAAAAGCGTGCCGAGGCCGGGCCGCCGGTCGAAGCGCCCCGGAGCGAACGGCCGCGCGCCTCCGGCGGGCGGCGTCGCGAGGGCCCGGCCGAAGCGCTCGTGAAGAGCGCGGCCCGTGCGATTGGCAGCCAGATCGGGCGACAGCTCATTCGCGGAGTCCTCGGCTCGCTCCTCGGCGGGCGGCGCTGACCGGGGCCGGCAGATGGACGTGGCGCTTTCGCCGCTCCTCTTCTTCGATCCCGCCGACGCCAACGTGCGCGAACGCGCGGTCGCGCGGCGCACCGAGCGCGCGCGCGAACGCGCCCGGCGCCTCTACTGCGCACGCTGCCGCCATCCGATCTCCGACGAGCGCGAGCGCGTTACGGTCAACGGCGGACACACGCACACCTGCACGAACCCGTACGGCATCACGTATCGCATCGGCTGTTTTCGCTCCGCTCCCGGCTGCGCGGCCGACGGGACGCCCACGCTCGAGCACACCTGGTTCAGCGGCTACGCCTGGCAGGTCGCCTACTGCCGCGGCTGCGACACGCACCTCGGATGGCTGTTCACCGGAGCCGACGCCTTCTACGGCTTGATCGTGGATCGGCTCACCGCCGCGGGACCGTCATAAAGGGCCGCGTCCGGGCGAGCGGCCGACCGTTGCCCGGCGCGAAGGGGCCGCGCCGACCGCTGCGCGGCGGCGGGACTAGCTCGCGCCGGCCGGCGCGAGGAGGAGCCGGATGTCGTGGACCATGTCGGCGACCGCCGTGTCGCTCCTCCAGAGCAGGCGCAGCTTTCCCGCCGGATCCTTCACGAACATGGTACCCGAGTGATCGATCGGCACGAGCGGGCGGCCCGCCTCCGCCCCATGGCTCCCGTGGGCCGCGTGCCCGTGCGGCGCGGGCGCCGGCGACATCACGACGCGGTACTCGCGCGCCGCCGCGGTGATCTCCTCCGCCGACCCGGTGAGCCCAACGAAGGTGGCATCGAACTTCGAGAGGAACTGCGCGAGCTCTGCCGGCCCGTCGCGGGCGGGATCGACCGTGACGAACACCACCTGCAGCCGCTCGGCGTCGGCGCCGAGCGCGCCGCGCAGACTCGCGAGCTTCGCGAGCGTCGGACCGCAGATGTCGGGGCAGTTGATGTAGCCGAAGAAGACCACGAGGACCCGGCCGCGGAAATCGGCGGTCGAGACGCGCCTGCCGGTGTGCGCCTCGAGCGTCAGGTCGCCGCCCCAGTCGGCGCCGGTCACGTCGGCGCCCTTGAAGGTCGGCGCCGGCGGCGTGCACGCGGCCGCGAGCGCCGTCAGACCCGCGAGCAGCAGACGGATCGGCCGGATCATGGCGATGCGCTCAGTAGAGCGCGGACTGGAGCGCCTCGCGGATCGGGATCGTGTAATGATCAACGAGCAGCAGCGCGAAGAGCAGCGCCAGATAGTGGATCGAGTAGCGGAACGTGCGCCGCGCCAGCTCGTCGCTGTAGTTGCGGTACAGCCGCCAGGCGTAGCGCAGGAACACTGCATTGAGCGGCAGCACGCCGAGCAGGTAGAGCATGCCGCTCATGCGTGTCGCGAACGGGAGCATCGTCACGGCGGCGAGCAGGATCGTGTAGAGCAGCACGTGCAGGCGCGTGAACTCCGGACCGTGCGTCACCGGCAGCATCGGGATGCTCACCTTCGCGTACTCTTCGCGCCGGTAGAGTGCGAGCGCCCAGAAGTGCGGCGGCGTCCAGACGAAGATGATGAGAAAGAGGAGCAGCGCTTCGGGTGCGACTTCGCCGGTGATCGCGGTCCAGCCAAGCACCGGCGGCGCAGCGCCCGCGGCGCCGCCGATCACGATGTTCTGCGGGGTCGCGTGCTTGAGGTAGACCGTGTAGATCACCGAATAGCCGATGAGCGACGCGAACGTGAGTACGGCGGTGAGCCCGTTCACGCCGAGCGCGAGCACCGCCATCGAGAGCACCCCGAGCGCCGACGCGAACACGACCGCGGCGGGCGCGCTCACCTGACCGGTCGGAAGCGGACGCCCGCGCGTGCGCGCCATCACGGCATCCGCCCGGCGGTCGAGCACGTGATTGAAGGCGGCGGCGGAGCCGGCGGCGAGCGCGATGCCGAGTGTCGCGAGCAGCGCCGTTCCCACCGGCAGGAAGCCCGGCGTCGAGAGAAACATGCCGACCACGGCGGTGAAAACGATAAGCGCGACGACGCGCGGCTTCGTCAGCTCGAAATACTCGCGTGCGATCACGCGCAGATCGCGGGTGCGGGCGCCGGTGCGGGCGGTGGTCGTCGATGTCTTCATTTGGCGTTACGCGGCGGGCGCAGGACGTGGTAGATGGTCACCAGAGTCAGGAGCAGCAGGACGGCGACGGCGCTGTGCGCGACGGCGGTCGTAAGCGAAAGCCCGCTCACGGCCTCCATGACCCCGAACGCGAGGGTGAACGATAGCATCACGAGCAGCAACAAGCCATAGCGGCAGACGTTCTGCTGGACCCCGACGCGGAGCAGGTGCAGCGCGTACCACCCGACGTAGAGCAGCGCGATCAGCGCCGCGGCGCGATGCGCCACGTGGATCGCGGTGGCGGCACCGAGGTCGAGCGACGCGCGGTCGTAGACGAAGCCCTCGCGCGCCCAGCGCAGCATCCCCTCGGCGTAGTCGGCCGGCGGCAGGTACTCGCCCTGGCAGGTCGGGAAGTCAGGGCAGGCGAGCGCCGCGTGGTTGGCCATGGACCAGCCGCCCAGCGCGGTCGCGAAGAGCGCCGCGACGAGCGCCACGAGCGCACGCCAGCGCAGCCGCCGCACCAGCGGCGTCGGATGGACGGAGCGGAACAGCCGCTGTTCGCGCAGCACCACCCACCAGAGCAGCGCCGCGACCAGGATCGCTCCGAGGAACTGGATCATCATGACGAGCGGCTTCTGCTGCCTGTCGATCGTCACGATGCCGACGACGGTGAGCCCGAGCACGAGGAGCAGCGTCGCCACCGGGATGATCACCTGCTGGCCGGACCGGCGACGCAGCTGCCATCCGAGCACGGCGAGACGCATGAGCAGCAGCCCGAGCGTGCCCGCGATATAGCGCGTGATCGTTTCCTTCCACGCGCGCTCGCTCGCGCTCACGCTGAAGGACGCCCGCACCGCCGTCGGCGCCGCGGGACGCGCGTTGCTGCACGCCGGACCGTCGGGACAGCCGAGCGCGGCGTCGGACAGACGCACGTAGGCACCGAAGATTGCTGAGGCGAGCGCGAAGACCACGGCGGCGACGGCCGTACGGAAGAACAGAGCTGGCCGGCTGTCGCTGCGCATGTCAGCCCACCTGCGACGCCCGCAGGAGCAGCTTGAGATCCTTGTTGATGCCGCGCGGATCCGCGTCCGCGGGGTACGACATCATGAGATTCCCGAGCGGATCGACGAGATACAGCCGGTCCGCGCCGTCGAGCGGGTTTCCGGCGGGCAGCGCGAACTGCGCGGCGAGCGCGCGCACCGCCTCGTCCGATCCCCGCAGTACCCGCAGGCCCGGATGCTCGGCGAGCAGCGCACGCAGGCCCTCGAGCTCCCGTGAGTCGGTGAGCACGAACACGCGCCGCACCCGGTGCGCTTCCGTGCCCTGGGCGAGCGTCACCTGGCGCATCTTGTAGAGGTTGTAGC
>DATCLR010000118.1:0-7501 GCA_036563785.1 Burkholderiales bacterium
ACCGCGTCCTCCGGCATGCCGAAATCGAGCGCGGAGACCACCGGCCAGAAGAACGGCATCACCAGCAGGATGATCGACAGGCTGTCCATGAAGCAGCCGAGAGCGATCAGCGCGAGAATGAGCAGCACCAGGATCGCGTACGGATCGAGGCCGCTCGCGACCGCGGCCGCGGCCGCCGCCTGCGGCACTCCGCCGCGCGACATGAAGATATTGAGCAGCTCGGCGCCGAGCAGGATCAGGTAGATCATGCCGGTGGTCTTCGCCGTCTCCGCGAGCGCGTTCAGCATTCCCTGCCAGGGCAGCCGCCGGCGCGCGAGTCCGTAGACGATCACGAGGAACACGCCGACCGCCGCGGCGGGCGTCGGATTGAACAGACCGGCGTAGATGCCGCCGATCACCATCAGGAAGATGGCCAGCACCGGCAGGACCGCGACCGTCGCCTCGCGCAGCTCCTGGCGGCTGACGCGCTCGCCTTTCGGACCCGCGTCCGGCTTCACCATCACGTAGATGCCGATGGTGATCATGAACAGCAGCATCGCCAGCACGCCGGGGACGAACGCGGCCATGAACAGCGTCGCGATGTTCGCCTCCACGATGATCGCGTACACGACGAGCACGATCGAAGGCGGAATCAGGATGCCCAGCGTGCCGCCGGCGGCGAGCGCGCCGGTTGCGAGCGCCGGCGAGTACCTGTAGCGCCGCAGCTCCGGCAGCGCGATTTGGCCCATGGTCGAGGCGGTGGCGAGCGACGAGCCGCACACGGCGCCGAACCCGGCGCACGCGGCGATCGCCGCCATCGCCACGCCGCCGCGCATCCAGCCGACCCAGGCGTTCGCCGCGCGGAACAGGTCGCGGCTCAGACCGACCTCGCCGGCGACGTAGCCCATCAGCAGGAACATCGGCAGCACCGACAAGTCGTAGCTCGCGAACTTCCCGAACGCGAGATCCTTGAGCTGGTAAAGGATGATCGTCGGGCCGCCGGAGAGGATCGTGATGCCGCCGAAGCCGACGATCAGCATCGCGTACGCGATCGGCATGCGGATCACGATCAGGAATACGAGGACGGCGAGGCCGAGCAGGCCGATCTGCAGCGCTTCCATGGCCTACTCCCGGGCCGGCGGCGCGTCCGCCGCTTCCGTGCGCGGCAGCAGCCCGAGCGACTCGGCGGCGGTAATCAGCGCCGCGATCAGCAGCAGCAACAGGGAGAACAGCATCGGCGGGAAGGCCCACCAGAGCGGAATGCCGATGATCGCCGTGTATTCCTCGTGCACGTAGTAGTCGTGCATGCCGATGCTCATGCGCCAGAGCAGTATGACGGAGACCGCGATCGCGGCGAGCGCTCCGAGGAGCTCCATCGCCCTGCGCAGCCGCGGGCCCGCCCAGAGCGTGAACGAGTCGACGATCACGTTGGCGCGGGCGAGCTGGCACAGCGGGAGGAAGGAGAACGCGGCGATCGCGATGCCGAACTGGACCAGCTCGAAGTCGCCCGGTATCGGCTTGCCGAAGAGGAACCCGCTGGTCGCGCTCCAGGCGGTCATGAATACGATCGCCAGGAGCAGCAGGCCGCCGACCCCGACCGCCCAGAACCAGATGAACCGACGTAGGAAGCCGACCGCGCGCGGCTCGGCGTGACGGCGTCCCGCCGATGCCAGTGCTTCGCTCAAGCTTGTCTCTCCCCGCTGTCTATCGTTGCCGCACGTCTAGCGCGCGTTCCCTGCGGCCGGCGTCCTGGCCGTTCCCGCGCCCCGACGCGCTCTCCGGAATAGAGCCATCGCAGGCTTCGCGCACCCAATTCCGCGAGAGGGCTGGACGGGGCCGATCCGCCGCGCGGACCCGCGGCGGCTGTCGGATGCGGCGGGCGGGATGCGCCGCCCGCCGCCTCGGCATTACTTGGTGCTGCTGTACTTGGCGATCAAACGGCGCGCCTCCTTCACCAGCGTCTCGCCGTCGATGCCCTTGGCCTTCACTTCCGCGATCCAGCGGTCGATGACGGGCTCCAGCCGCTGCTCGAACTTCTTCATCTCGGCGTGCGGGATCACGATGTGCTCGTTGCCCCTGTCGACCGCCATCTTGATGCCGACGTCCTCGGTGCGGGTCCAGATCTTGGCGATCTCGAGGAGGAACTCGGTTCCCGAATGCTTGTCGATCACGGCCCGCAGATCCGCCGGCAGCGAGTCGTATTTCTTCTTGTTCATCGAGATCTGGAACGTGGTCGTGCCGAAGCGCACACGATCCTCGCCCTCGATCTGGTACTTCGTCAGCTCGTGGATCTTGAGCGGCGGAATGATCTCCCACGGAATCAGCGCGCCGTCGATGACCTTCTTCGAGAACGCCTGAGGCAGATCCGGAACCGGCATGCTGACCGGATTCGCGCCCAGCGCCTCGAGCACCCAGGCGCCGGTGCGCGTCGGAATGCGCATTTTCTTGCCTTCCAGATCGTTCACCGTGCGCACGGGGCTGTCGACCATATGGATGCCCTGCCCGGCGTGCACGTGCAGCGCGATCACCTTCAGCCCTTCGTACTCGGGCGCGAGGTACTTGTCGAACATGTCGCGCATCGCGAGGTTGGTCGCCGCGATGTTGTTCGTATGAACGAAAGGCAGCTCGAACACTTCGGTGCGCGGGAACTGTCCGGCGGTATAGCCGTTCACGGTCCAGATGATGTCGACCACGCCGTCGCGCACCTGACGGATGAGCTGCGGCGGCGTGCCGCCGAGCGACATGGACGGATACACCTCGATCTTGATGCGCCCGCCCGAATCCTTCTCGACGCGCTGCGCCCACGGCACGATCATTTGCGTGTGCGCCGGCGACGTGGGTCCGAGGAAATGATGGAACTTGAGCGTCACTTCCGGTGCTGCCTGGCTCGCGCCCGCGAAGCCGAAGAGCGCGATCGCGAACCCGACCAGGATGGTGCGCAGAGACTTCTTCGTTTTCATCGCCTGACCTCCTACCCGATACTGCGTTGACGCCGGACCCGCATTCGTCCGGCTCCTCGCGTGCGCCGGCCGCGGCTCACGGTACCGTTGGTTCCGGCGTGCGAAAACCCGCGAGAACACTGCCAGACACCCGCATCATGGTCAATGTCCGTCGCATCGACCGGCGTCGATAACCGCACGTGGACGCGTTCAACGCCGTGCGGCGGCCGCCGACTTGTGCCATCGAATCGGAACCGCCGCCGTCTCGCCGCCCGGCGCCGGCGCGAGCGCCTTCCCTTCCGGGTCGGCGAGCGCCGCTTCGCGCGCGGCCCGCAGCGCCGCCGCGCGTTCGGCGTCGCTCATGCCGGGCTGCGCGATGATCTCGAGCATGCGCGCGAAGTTCGCCTTGGCGCGCGCGTGCGTGTCCGAGTATCCCTTGATGAGCCGCCCGCAGAGCGCAATCTCGAGCGCGAGCTTCGTATCGCGCGCGAGCGCAGCCACGATCTCGTTCGACCAGCGCTCGATCAGCGCCTGCTCCTCGGCGTAGCGCAGCGTGTGCGGCCGCCACCACCGGAGGCCGGCGAGCAGGCGCAGCAGCAGCAGACCGTGCAGCGTCGAGGTCCGGATGTGCAGGCTCACGTTGAGCCGGCGGCCGCGCCGCTCGGCCCAAGCGCGCAGGCGCCGCGCGAGCGATGCAGGCAGCACCGCGCACCACTCCTCGATGCCGGGCTTCATGAACTCGACCACGCGGACGATGTCGTCGCCCTTCGCGCCGACTTCGCGCTCGATGCGCTCGAAGCGTGCCGCACGGCTCTTGAGATCGGCGACCCGGATCACGTCCTCGTAGCTCATCCAGAGCGCGAGGAAGCGCGCATAGGCGGCGGTCACGGGAAAGCCGGCCGCGCCCCGCACCTGCTGCTCGGCGTCGTAGACGCGCGCCACGCGCGCGAGATAAAGATCCGCGTACCGCCGATCCTGATAATCGAGCTGGCGCCGGTAGCCTTCCTCGATGACGGCGCGCACCTCCTCGGCGAAGCGTGCAGCGCCCGGAACCGGCGCCCGCGGCGGGCGCGCCGCCGCCGGCGCTTCCGTCGCCGTCCCGGCGTCCTCACCGCCGCGCTGCGCCGCGGAAAAGCCGGCCGCGAATCCGCGCAGGCTCGCCTCGACGCCCTTGCCCGCCGCGCGGATCGCCTCCTCGTACGCTTCGCGCGGCATCGGCAGCAGGCCGCTGCCCGCGATCGCACCGAGCATCACGGCGCTCACCGCGGTCCCGGCCCCCCGCGCCGCCGCTTCCATGTCGAAGAGGATCGCGCGGCGCGCGAACCGCACGAGCGCCGCCCGCAGCGCCGCTGCGTCGAAGCGCCCGTCCGTCATCGCCGCCTTCTCCGCGACGGTGTAGATGCGGTGGGTCGAGGCGATGAGCGTCGTGCGCGCCGGGTCGACGATGCCGTTCTGTACGGCGCGCGCCGCTTCGAGCAGCTCCGAGGCGACCATGAGATCGATCTCCCCCGGCACCGGCGACAGCGCGAGCACGGGCTCGTCGTCGCCGAGCGTCGCGCGCTCCGCGGGCACGATTTCGACGTAATAGGTCGTCGCGCCGGTGCGCTGCGCCACGCCGGGGATAGAGGTACGCTGCACCGGAAAGCCGCAGCGCTCCGCCGCGCCCGTGAGCCAGCCGGCGAGGACGCCGCCGCCCTCGCCGCCGAGCGCGCCGATGAGCACCGAGATCGGCCGCGGCGCGCTCATGCCGCCACCGCCGGCTTGCGCGCGAGCGCCCGCACGAGGCGGCCGCGCACGCGGTGCACGAGCCGCTCCCAGGCGCCCGGGTTGTGCACGATCTCGGCGCGGTAGAACGACGGACACAGCACCGCCGCGTGTGCCACCTCGCCGCACAGGCCGCAGCCCACGCAGTTGTGGTTCACGGTGGCGACGGGGTCGAGCTTCAGGGGATCGCTGCTGTTCTTGATCGTGAGCGACGGGCAGCCGGAGAGGCGGATGCAGGAATGGTCGCCGGTGCAGACGTCTTCGTCGACGCCGTAGCGCACGCGCACCACGCGCTTGCCGCTCTGCAGCAGCTTCGCCATGAGCGGGCGGATGCGGCGCTGGCGCTCGAGCTGGCACTCGCCCTCGGCGACGATCACCTTGAGCCCCTTGAAGGGCGACGTGAACGCCTCGCGCAGCGCCCGCATCATCTCCGAGACGCGATAGGTGTGGACCGTCCGCAGCCACTGCACGCCCATGCCCTTGAGCGTCTTCTCGATGGTGGCATCGGCGTGCGTCTGGCTGCGCTGCGCCGCTTCGAGATCGACGTGCACCTCGGCGGCGCGCGGCGAGGACACGATCTCCTGCGTCCCGGTCGCCGAGCTGTAGCCGTTTTTCATGATGACGAGGATGCCGTCGTCCTTGTTGAGCAGGTTCCCGGCGACGCCGGAAAGCAGACCGTTGTGCCAGAAGCCGCCGTCGCCCATGATCGCGACCGGACGCCTCGCCATCATCGGCGTCACCGCCGCCGCGCTCGCGAGGCTCATGCCGTAGCCGAGGATCGAGTTGCCGAGCGAGAACGGCTCGAACGTCGCGAAAGCATGGCAGCCGATGTCGGCCGAGACGTGCGCCGGACCGATTTCGCGCTGCACGAGCTTGAGCGCCGCGAACACCGGCCGTTCGGGACACCCCACGCAGAACGTCGGCGGCCGCGGCGGCAGCGGCTTGCGGAGCACGTCCGCCGCGTCCCGCCGGCGCTGGTCGAGCGCCTCGACCCAGGCGCGCGCGGCCGCGACGTTGCCTCCGGCCGGGTACTTCTCGAGAAAGCCGAGCAGCCCGCGCAGCATCACTTCGGCGGTGTACTCTCCCGCCATCGGCAGGTAGTCCTTGCCGTGCAGCGCCGTCTGCACGTCGTGGCGCCGCAGGATCGTCGCGATTTCCTGCTCGATGAATTCGGGCTGACCTTCCTCCAGCACGAGCACGGCGCGCTTGCCGGCGCAGAAGCGCGCGATCTGCTCGGGCACGAGCGGATAGACCGCGTTCAGCACGAGCAGCGGCACGCGGCTGCGGCCGTAGCTGTCCGCGAGATCGAACTGCTGCAGCGCGCGCACGAGGCCGTTGTAGAGCCCGCCCTGCACGATGATGCCGACTTCGCCCGTCTCCGGCCCGCGCAGCTCGTTGAGCCCGCGCTCGAGGATGAACTTGCGCGCGGCGGGCAGGCGCACTTCGCTCTTGAGCTTCTCCTGGCGGAACGTCGCGGGCGGATGCGACAGCCGGTCGTAGAGGAACTCGGGCGGACCGGCGAGGAGCGCGTTGCGCGAGATCGGCGGCGCGCGGTTGTCCTTCGCGGGGAAGCTGCCGTAGACGTGGCACGCGCGGATCCGCAGCTCCATCATCACCGGCATGTTCGACGCCTCCGACAGCTCGAAGGCGTTCTCGACGAGGCGCACGATCGTCGGCAGGTTCGGGCGCGGATCGAGCAGACACATCGTGGACTTGAGCGCGAAGGCGTGCGTGCGCTCCTGAATGACGCTCGCCCCTTCGCCGTAGTCCTCGCCCACCACGATGAGCGTGCCGCCGACGACGCCGGCGGAAGCGAGGTTCGAGAGCGCGTCCGAGGCGACGTTGGTGCCGACGATGGACTTCCAGGTCACCGCGCCGCGCAGCGGGTAGTTGATGGAGGCGCCGAGGAGCGCCGCCGCGGCGGCTTCGTTCGCGCACGCCTCGACGTGCACGCCGAGCTCCCGCAGGTAGTCGCGCGCCTGCACCGCCACGTCGAGGAGATGCGAGACGGGCGCGCCCTGGTACCCGCCGATATACGCGACACCCGACTGCAGCAGCGCCTTGGTAACCGCGAGGATGCCCTCGCCGCGAAACTCCGCGCCCTGCCCCAGGCGCAGCTGCTCGATCTCTTTATGAAAGGAAATTTCCATTAGGCTCGCCCGCCTCCTTTCGCCAAAAGTTGACCGGCGCGCTCGGCATCGCGCCGCGGCTTTCGCAGACCCCCGCAACGCGTGACTTCCGCATCTTAGCGGCTCATCATATGTATCAGGCAAATTTATTTACTGAATCGCGAGCATTTTGCCGATGAATTTCCGCCGCGTCGACCTCAACCTGCTCGGGGTCTTCCATGCGATCTACGAGACCCGCAGCGTGACGCTCGCGGCCGAACGCTTCGGTATCACCCAGCCCGCGATGAGCAACGCGCTGGCGCGCCTGCGCGAGCTCTGCGGCGACCCGCTCTTCGTACCGACATCCAACGGCATGCAGCCGACGCCGTACGCGCTCGAGATCGCCGACACGATCGGCGAAGCGCTGCGGGACGTCCAGGCCGCCCTCGGCCACCGGCGCACGTTCGACCCGGCCGTCGACGAGCGCCTGTTTCGCCTGCACCTGAACGACACGGGCCAGATTCTCTTTCTCCCGCCCCTGCTCGCCCGCCTGCAACAGATCGCACCCGCGGTCCGCATCGAGGCCACGACTCTCGCGCTCGACGCGATCCGCGATGCGCTCGCCGAGGGCGACATCGATTTCGCCCTCGGGAAGCTGCCCAAACTCGGCGGCCGCGGCGTGCGTTCGAAGGTGCTCTTCGGCGAACGCTA
>DATCLR010000123.1:0-4514 GCA_036563785.1 Burkholderiales bacterium
CTCCAAGGAAGGCTGGAAGGTGTACGACGTGTCGGTCGCGGGCGTGAGCCTGGTGACGAACTACCGCAGCGCCTACGGCGAGAAGGTGCGCCGCGACGGTATCGACGGCCTGATCGCCGAGCTGAGCGAGGCCAATCGCCGCGGCGAGACCAGCGCGATCGCCCCGGGGCCGAAGCGATGAGAGCGGCGGACCGGCCGGCGCGCGCGCGGGCACAGGCGCGGCCGGACGGCGTGCTCGCGGTCGCCGGCGACCTCACTTTCGAGACCGTACCCGAGATCTACGCCGAGAGCCGTCCGTGGTTCGAGCGCGCAGGCGGGCGGATCACGGTCGACCTCGCCGAAGTGCAGCGCGCCGACAGCGCCGGGCTCGCGCTCCTCATCGAGTGGCTGCGCCGGGCGCGGGCGCGCGGGGTGCCGATCGCGTTCGTCGACGTTCCGGAGCAGCTGCAGTCGCTCGCCCGCGTGCACGGCGTCGGCGGCGCGCTCGGGCTCGGCAACAATGACGCCGCGGCCGGCGGCGCGTCCCCGCCGTAGCGTCCCGGCATTTCCGCGTTTTGTTCTAGAATGCGGCGCCGCGAGGCGCCGGCCTCGCTCGCGGAACCCCTTCGAAGACCGAATCCGTGCCAGACGCCATATCCGTCGCCGGGCTGCACAAGCGCTATCCGGCGGTGCATGCACTCAAAGGCATCGACCTCGCCATACGCCGCGGCGAGTTCTTCGGGCTCCTCGGGCCGAACGGTGCCGGCAAGTCCACGCTGATCAACATCATCGCGGGCCTCACGCGCTACACCGAGGGCGAGGTGCGCGTGCTCGGGCACGACGTCGTGCGCGAGTACCGGGCGGCCCGGCGCCACCTGGGCGTGGTGCCGCAGGAAGTCGTGTTCGATCCGTTCTTCACGGTGCGCGAGGTGCTGCGCATCCAATCCGGCTATTTCGGGCTGCGCCGCAACGACGCCTGGATCGACGAGCTGCTCGACGCCCTTGCGCTCGCCGACAAGGCGGACACCAACATGCGCGCGCTCTCGGGCGGCATGAAGCGCCGCGTCATGATCGCGCAGGCGCTGGTGCACAAGCCCGAGGTCGTAGTGCTCGACGAGCCGACGGCCGGCGTCGACGTCGAGCAGCGCAAGTCGCTGTGGGAGTTCGTGCGCCGGCTGCACGCGCAGGGGCACACGATCGTGCTCACGACGCACTACCTCGAGGAGGCCGAGGCGCTGTGCGAGCGGATCGCCATTATCAACCGCGGCGAGCTGGCCGCGCTCGACACGAAGGAGGCGCTGCTCGCGCGCGGCATCGGGCGGACGCTGCGCCTCACCCTCACCACCGGCGAGCCGCTGGCGACGCTGCCGCCGCCGCTCGCGTCGAAGGCGCGGCGCATCGACGGCACGCGCCTCGAGCTGCAGCTCGAGAAGGGCGCCGACTCGATCATCGCGGTCCTCGACGCGCTGCGCGGCGAGGGGGCGACGGTGGTGGACGTCGCGATCGAGGAGGCGGATCTCGAGGACGTGTTCGTGGAGCTCACGCGGAGCGCCGGGCGATGATGCACTACGGGCTCTACACCCTCTTCTACAAGGAAGTGCTGCGCTTCTTCAAGGTGCTGCTGCAGACGCTGCTCGCGCCGATCGTCACGGCCCTGCTCTACCTCGTGGTGTTCGGCCAGGCGCTCGCCGGGCGCGCAGACGCCTTCCCCGGGGTCGGATACGTGGAGTTCCTGATCCCGGGCCTCATCATGATGTCGGTGATCCAGAACGCGTTCGCCAATTCCTCCTCGAGCCTGATTCAGTCCAAGGTCGCGGGGAACCTCGTCTTCATCCTGCTCGCGCCCCTGTCGCATCTCGAGTTCTTCGCCGCATTCGTCGCGGCGGCGGTGCTCCGCGGCGTCCTGGTCGGCGCCGGGGTGTACCTCGCGACCCTGCCGTTCGTGGACCTGCCGCTCGCGCATCCCGGCTGGCTGATCGCGTTCACGGTGGTCGGCGCGGGCGTGCCGGCGGTGCTCGGCGTGATCGCGGGGGTATGGGCGGTGAAGTTCGACCAGCTCGCCGGCTTCCAGAACTTCATCGTCGTGCCGCTCTCGTTCCTGAGCGGCGTCTTCTACTCGATCCAGGCGCTGCCCGAGTTCTGGCGGGCGCTGTCGCACCTGAACCCTTTCTTCTACGCGGTCGACGGCTTCCGCTACGGCTTCTTCGGGGTGGGCGACACCGATCCCCTCTTGAGCCTCGGAATTCTCGGCGCTTTCCTGCTCGTGCTGTCCGCGCTCACGCTGTTCATGCTGCGGACCGGGTACCGGCTGCGCGACTGACCGCCTCGGCCGCGGAACCTTTGCGGCCCGTGCCCATCGGAGGTTTACGCCCGGGCGGGCGCGCACGGCGCGCGCCGCGGCTTCGCATCTTGCAATGGCGTCAAACGGCCCGATAATGACTTTCTATGCAACCCGATGACATCAGACAGCTCCTCGAGCGCAATCTGCCGGACGCCGTGGTGCAGGTCGACGGCGACGGCCACCACTTCGAAGCGTTGATCGTCTCGCCGGCGTTCGCGGGCAAAACCCTGGTGCAGCAGCACCAGATGGTGTACGCGGCGCTCGGCGACAAGATGCGCTCCGAGATCCATGCGCTGTCCTTCCGCACCTTCACGCCCGAGGAGTACCGGGCGCGGACGGGCGGCTAACCCCTATTCGAGGTACTTATGGCAAGCACGGCAGTCGACATCCGCGAACGGATCAAGCAGCAGATCGCCTCCGACAGGATCTTCCTGTACATGAAGGGAACGCCCGAGGCGCCGATGTGCGGCTTCTCCGCGCAGGTGGTGAAGATCCTCAACGCCCTCGGGGCGAAGTACTCGACGTTCGACGTCCTCTCGGACAACGATATTCGCCAGGGCGTCAAGGAATACTCGAACTGGCCCACCTTCCCGCAGCTCTACGTCAACGGGGAGCTGGTCGGGGGCTGCGACATCGTTACGGAGCTCTACCAGCGCGGCGAGCTGAAGTCGCTGCTGGAGAAGGCGCAGCAGTAGCGCCGCGCCGGAAGGCGGCCCTTCGGGCAGCCTTCGTCTTGTAGCCGTCCCGCCCGCGGTTCCGGCGGGAGGGGGCGGCGCGGGGTCGTTGGCGAAAGCCGGCCCGGCAGCTAACTTCTTTGTTAGTATTCCGCATCCGACGCCTGCACCCGGGCCCCATCCGGATCCCGACAACCGATGGACAGACTGATCGTCACGGGCGGCTACCCCCTGCGCGGGGAGATCCGCATCTCCGGCGCTAAGAACGCCGCGCTCCCGGTTCTCGTCGCCTCGCTGCTCACGTCCGAGCCGCTGCGCATCGGCAACGTGCCGCATCTGCAGGACATCACCACGACCATGGTGCTGCTCGGGCGCCTCGGCGTGCACTTCGTGGTCGACGACAAGATGGTGGTAGAGGCGGACGCGAGCCAGGTGACGTCCCTGCGCGCGCCGTACGAGCTCGTGAAGACCATGCGCGCCTCCATCCTGGTGCTCGGGCCGCTGGTCGCGCGCTTCGGCGAAGCCGAGGTATCGCTGCCGGGCGGCTGCGCGATCGGCTCGCGGCCGGTTAACCTCCACATCAAGGGCCTGCAGTCGATGGGGGCCGAGATCTCGCTCGAGGGGGGCTACATCCACGCGCGCGCGAAGCGCCTGCGGGGCGCGCGCATCTTCATGGACGTGGTGTCGGTGACCGGCACCGAGAACCTGATGATGGCGGCGACGCTCGCCGAAGGCACGACGGTGATCGAGAACGCGGCGCGCGAGCCCGAGGTGGTCGATCTCGCGCAATGCCTGATCAAGATGGGCGCGCGCATCCGCGGCGCCGGCACCGACGAGATCACGATCGAGGGTGTCGAGCGGCTGCACGGCGCGAGCCACGACGTTATCCCCGACCGCATCGAGACCGGGACGTACCTCGTGGCCGCCGCCATGACCGGCGGCGACGTGCGGTTGCGCAACGCGCGGCCCGACCTGCTGCTCGCCGTGCTCGAGAAGCTGCGGGAAGCGGGCGCCGAGATCGAGTCCGGCGAGAACTGGATCCGGCTGCGGATGAAGGACCGCCCGCGCGCCGTGAACATCCGCACCGCGCCGTACCCGGCGTTTCCGACCGACATGCAGGCGCAGTTCGTCGCGATGAACAGCATCGCCGCGGGAAGCAGCACGGTGACCGAGACCGTGTTCGAGAACCGCTTCATGCACGTGCAGGAGCTGCAGCGCATGGGCGCACAGATCGAGGTCAAGGGTGCGACCGCGTTCGTGCGCGGCGTCGACCGGCTGATCGGCGCGCCGGTGATGGCGACCGACCTGCGCGCTTCGGCGTGCCTCGCGCTCGCCGGCCTCGTGGCCGAGGGCGAGACCAGCGTCGAGCGCATCTACCACATCGACCGCGGCTACGAGTGCATCGAGGAGAAGCTCGCCGCGCTCGGCGCCCGCATTCGCCGGGTGCCCGGGCCGCGATCGGCGGCCGCCGAGTATCGCGCGGCCGCCCGCGAGGCCGGCTGAAGTGGGCGCGATGGTGC
>DATCLR010000034.1:0-5257 GCA_036563785.1 Burkholderiales bacterium
GAAGGGCAGCACCCGGAAGAGCTAGCCGAAGCACGCTTGGGGCAGCCGCCCGGGAAGGAGGCCGGGCGGCTGCCGGTTTCGGCCAGGGGGGCGACCCGCCCGCCGCATCACTACAACTACTCCTACTCCTAGCCTATGCAGAAGCTGCTGCTGTTCGTCGACAAGCTGAACACGTGGGTCGGGCAGGCATTCTCCTGGCTCATCGTCACGCTCACGCTGCTCGTTTCGTGGGAGGTGTTTTCGCGGTATGTGCTGAACTCCCCCCATCCCTGGGCGTTCGACGTCATGATCATGATGTACGGCACGCTGTTCATGATGGCCGGCGCCTACACGCTCGCGAAAAACGGCCACGTCCGCGGCGACCTGCTGTACGGATTCCTGCAGCCGCGCACCCAGGCGGCGATCGACCTCGTGCTCTACGTGATTTTCTTCGTCCCCGGCGTCGTCGCGCTGACCTACGCCGGGTACTTCTACGCGGCGGAGTCCTGGGCGATCAACGAGCACTCGAACATCACCGCCGACGGACCTCCGATCTATCCGTTCAAGACCGTCATCCCGGTCGCGGGCGCCGCCCTGCTGCTGCAGGGCATCGTCGAGATCATCCGCTGCGTCATCTGCCTGCGGACCGGGCAGTGGCCTTCGCGCGAGCAGGATGTGGAGGAGGTCGACGTCGAGGCGCTCAAGGAAATGGTCCACGCGGACGAAGCCGTGGAGCGGCCGCGATGAAGGTACGCAAAGAGCTGCTCTTCGGTTTCGGGATGATGGCGCTCGTCGTCCTCGCCGTCGTCCTGCTCATGCCCTGGGGCCACATAACCAACGAGCACCTGGGTCTGCTCATGCTCGCGCTGATCGTGGTGACGATCCTGCTCGGGTTCCCGACCGCGTTCACGCTCATGGGCATGGGTGTCATCTTTGCCTGGCTCTATTACCGGAGCGTCGATCCCGCGCTCGCCGACCGCCAGGTGCTCGACCTCATGGTGCAGCGCACCTACGGCGCGATGTCGAACGACGTGCTGATCGCGGTGCCGCTGTTCATCTTCATGGGCTACCTGGTCGAGCGCGCCGCGCTCATCGACCGGCTGTTCAGGAGTCTGCATCTCGCGCTCACGCGCGTGCCGGGCTCGCTCGCGGTGGCGACCATCGCGACCTGCGCCCTGTTCGCGACCGCGACCGGCATCGTCGGCGCCGTGGTCACGCTCATGGGGCTGCTCGCGCTTCCGGCGATGCTGCGTTCGGGCTACAACGTGAAGATTTCCGCCGGCGCGATCACCGCAGGCGGCTGCCTCGGCATCCTGATTCCGCCGTCGGTGCTGCTCATTCTGTACGGTGCGACCGCGGGCGTGTCGGTGGTGCAGCTCTATGCCGGTGCGCTCTTCCCCGGGCTCATGCTGGCCGGGCTGTACGTCGCTTACGTCATGCTGCTCGCGGTGATCAAGCCGCAGCTCATGCCGCCGCTCTCCGAGAGCGAGCGCCGCGTGCCGCTGCCGGCGTTCGCGCAGCAGCTCGCCGGGAGCGCGCGCAACGCGCTCGCCGGGCTCCTGCGCGCCCTCACGCGCCCCGACGTCGGTGTTCCGAAATCGACCATCGCGGGCCAGCTCGTGCTGACGCTCCTCCCCGCGCTCGTCCTGGTGGGCGCTATCGCTCTGAGCTATCGCGTCGCCACGGCGCCGTCGGACGAGTTCGATACCGCGGGGCTCATCGAGATGGGCGGCACCGGGCTGGCGGAGGCGCCGAGCGACGAGGAGCTCGATTCCGGCGAAGAGCTCCAGGACCTCGGCGCGGAGAGCGAGGTCGAGGCGGCCGAGGAGCCGGCGGCCGCAGCGGAGGAAAGCGAGGAGAAGCCGGCGGCGCCGCTGCCCACCTGGTTCTGGGTCGTGGCCGGGATCTGCATCGCGCTCCTCGTCGTTCTGTACTCGCTCTGGAGCTGGGAGCGCTTCGAGGTGTTCAAGCTGCTGCTCACTTCGTTCTTCCCGCTCGCGATGCTGATTCTGGCGGTGCTCGGCTCGATCATGTTCGGGCTCGCCACGCCGACCGAGGCCGCCGCGCTCGGCGCGCTCGGCGGCTTCGTGCTCGCCGCGGTCTACCGTACGCACGAGCACCTGGCCCGCGCGAAGGCGAGCAGCCAGGCGACCGGAAAGGCGCTGATCGACGCGGCCAGGGACATCGGCGGCATCCTGAAGGAGTCGTCGTTCCTGGCGGCCAAGACCAGCGCCATGGTGTGCTGGCTCTTCGTCGGCTCGGCGATCTTCTCCGCGGCATTCGCGCTGCTCGGCGGCCAGGGGCTGATCGAGCGGTGGGTGCTGTCGCTCGATCTCACGCCGGTTCAGTTCCTGATCCTGGCGCAGGTGGTGATCTTCCTGCTCGGCTGGCCGCTCGAATGGACCGAGATCATCATCATCTTCATGCCGATCTTCCTGCCCCTGGTGTCGCACTTCGACATCAACCCGCTGTTCTTCGGGCTGCTCGTGGCGCTCAATCTGCAGACCGCGTTCCTGTCGCCGCCGGTCGCGATGTCGGCCTTCTATCTGAAGGGCGTGGCACCGCCGCACGTGACGCTCGGGCAGATCTTCATGGGCATGATGCCCTACATGGGGATCCAGATCCTGGCCATGATCATCCTGTACATGTTCCCGCAGATCGGCCTGTGGCTGCCGTCCGTGCTCTACTGATCGGCTGAGAGGTTTCGGCATGAAGCCCAGAGTTCTGGTGACCCGCGAGGTATTCGACGAGGTGCTCGAGTGCCTCGCGCGGCATTTCGACGTCGAGTCGAACCAGGACGACGTACCGCTCGGCGCCGAGGAGCTCGCCCGGCGGCTCGCCGACAAGGACGGCGCGGTCATCACGCTGAGCGACCGCATCGACGAGGCGCTCCTCGCGCGCTGTCCGCGGCTCAAGGCCGTCTGCAATATCGCGGTCGGCTACAACAACATCGACGTCGCGGCCTGCCGCGCGCGCGGTGTGATGGCGACGAACACGCCCGGCGTGCTCGACGAGGCGACGGCCGACTTCACCTGGGCGCTCATTCTCGCGACCGCGCGGCGCCTGACCGAGGCCGAGGCGTGGCTGCGGGCCGGTCGGTGGGAGGGATGGAAGCTCAAGCAGTTCCTCGGGCACGACGTCCACGGCGCCACGCTGGGGATCCTCGGCATGGGCCGCATCGGCCAGGCGGTGGCGCGCCGCGCGCGCGGCTTCGACATGACGGTGCTCTACCACAACCGCCGCCGCGTGGATGCGGCGATCGAGCAGAGCCTGAACGCGCGCTACGTGAGCCTCGACGAGCTGCTCGCGCGCGCCGATATCCTGACCCTCAACGTGCCGTACACGCCCGAGACGCATCACCTGATCGGCGCGCCGCAGCTGCGGCGCATGAAGCCGAACGCGATCCTGATCAACGTCGCGCGCGGCGGCGTCGTCGACGACCGGGCGCTGGTCGAGGCGCTGAAGCAGGGCACGATCGCGGCGGCAGGGCTCGACGTGTACGAGAACGAGCCGAAGCTGCTTCCCGAGTTCCTCGAGCTCAAGAACGTCGTGCTCGCGCCGCACATCGCTTCGAGCACCGAATCGACCCGGCGGCGCATGGCCATGATGGCGGCGGAGAACCTCGTGGCCGCGCTCACGACGGGCAAGCCGCCGAACCTGATCACGGGCTGAGGTCGTGGACGCGTTCCGCCTCGGAGTGCGTGAGGGCATCGAGCAGCGCGAGCGCGGTGCCCTGACGGCCGAGGCGTGGACGCGCGCCTGCCTCGAACGGATCGCGCGGCTCGAGCCGCGCATCGAAGCGTTCGCCTGGATCGATCCGGCGGCTGCGCTCGAGCGGGCGCGGCGCGCGGACGGCGCCCCGACCGGCCCGCTTCGCGGCACGCCGCTCGGCGTCAAGGACGTGTTCGATACGCGCGGCATTCTGACGCGCATGGGCTCGCCCGCCTACGGCGATTACGTCCCGGAGCGCTCCGCCACCGTCGTGCAGCGTTTGGAGGACGCTGGCGCGTTCGTTCTCGGGAAAACCGTCACCGCGGAGCTCGCCTACTTCCTTCCCGGAAAGACGCGCAATCCGTGGAACGCGGCGCATACGCCGGGCGGCTCCTCCAGCGGCTCCGCGGCCGCGGTAGCCGCCGGCTTCGTGCCGGCGGCGCTCGGAACGCAAACGAACGGCTCGGTCATTCGTCCGGCGGCGTTCTGCGGCTGCGTCGGGTTCAAGCCTTCGTACGGGCGGCTGTCGCGCGCAGGCGTGCTCACGTTCAGTCCGACGCTCGATCACGTCGGATGCTTCACGCGCACCGTGGCCGACGCCGCGCTCGTGGTCGCGCTATGCGCCGGCCCGGACCCCGAAGATCCCGCCACCGTGGATGCGCCGCCGCCGGCGCCCGATATCGCGCCGCGGCGCGATGCGCCTTCGCTCATCGCGGTGCGCTCGCCGGTCTGGGACCGGGCGGAGCCGGCGGCGCAGGCCCATTTCGCCGAGATACTCGAGCGGCTCCGCGCCGCGGGCGCGGCGGTCGAAGAGCGCGAGCTGCCGGAGGAGTTCAACCACGGGCACGCGCTGCTGCGGACGATCATGGCGGCGGAGGCGGCGCGCTCGTTCGCGGCGCTCGTGCGCGACCGGGCGCACCTGCTCAGTCAGACGATGCACATCCTGATCGGCGAGGGGGAGGGCGTGTCGGACGCGCTGCTGCGCGATGCGCTCGACGAGCGGCTGCGGCTCGCCCGCGCGCTCGAGGCGTTCATCGGCGAGGCGGACGCGATCGTGACGCCGCCCGCCACCGGTGAAGCGCCGGCGACGGTGCTCCACACGGGCGATCCGGCTTTTTGCACGCTCTGGACGCTTTGCGGCGTGCCGGCGATCACCCTGCCGAGCGGGCGCGGGCCCCGCGGCCTGCCGCTCGGTACGCAGCTCGTGGGGCGCGCGCTCGCCGACGCGGAGCTGCTCGCGACCGCGCAGTGGTGCGAAAGCGTGTTCCGCCGGACCGAGCCCCTGCGGTTCCCCGACGAACCCTAGCCGTCCGCGTTGCGCCCGCGCGCGAACGCGATGAACCAGTCCATCGAGGCCGGATTCGCCATCGAGTCCCGGTTGACCGATTTCTCCACCGGATGGCCGAGCAGAATCTTCTTCACCGGCACTTCCATCTTCTTGCCGGAGAGCGTGCGCGGAACCTCGGGGATCGCGAATACCTCGTTCGGCACGTGGCGCGCCGAGAGCCTGGTGCGTACGGCGTCGAGGAGCTTCGCGCGCAGCCCGGGCTCGATGCCGGTGTCGGCC
>DATCLR010000185.1:0-3992 GCA_036563785.1 Burkholderiales bacterium
TTCGGCCCTGGGAGGTATTGGACGAGCGCGTCCTCGACGCCATCGCGCGTACCCCGCGCGAGGACTACGTGCCGGCGGAGTACCGCGTGCTCGCGTACGCCGACATGAACATTCCGCTCGGACACGGGCAGGTGATGCTGACCCCCAAGGTCGAAGCCCGGCTGCTGCAGGCGCTCGAAGTCCGCCCGAAGGACAAGGTGCTCGAAATCGGCACGGGCAGCGGCTACATGACGGCGCTGCTCGCTGTGCTCGCCGGGCAGGTCTACAGCGTCGAGTTCATCCCCGAGCTCGCCGACGAAGCCCGGCGCAAGCTGGCCGCGCACGGAATCGCCAACGTGGTGGTCGAGACCGGGGATGCGGCGCGCGGGTGGCCGGCCCATGCGCCCTACGATGCCATCCTCGTGACCGGCTCTCTGCCGGTGCTTCCCGACTCGCTTCGCGAGCAGCTCGCTCCGGGCGGGCGGCTCGTCGCCATCGTCGGCCGGGCACCGGCCATGGAGGCGCGGCGGATCGAGCGGCTCGACGCCTACAACTGGAGCGAGGAGTCGCTGTTCGAGACGGTGGTCCCTCCGCTGATCAACGCCCCGGAGCCGCCGAAGTTCGTTTTCTAAGCGAAACAGTCCTCACGCCGCTTCTCGCTCGCGAGTCGTCACCGGCTGCGCGGTGCGCCGATTGACGCTCGCCGAGCGCGACTAACAGCGTCATCGGAGTCTTGGGTCCGCCGGGCACGACAACCGCGCGAGACCGACGCTCCGCCTGCGCCTCGCGTCTCTAACCGCGCAGCAGCCGCCTGCCGGCCGTTGCACGAGCGACCTGCGAACGTCGAGGATCGAGAGAAGCGCCCGGCGGCAGATGCCGCCGGGCGCGCAGTGGAGCCGTTACGGGCGATAGATGAAGTTCAGCTGGAGCGAGCCGATGTTGTCGCGGTCGACGTACTCCAGCCGCAGCGCCGAACGCGGGCCGAGCGGCATGCCCGCACCGATGCCGACCATCAGACCATCGTCATCGCCGAAGTCAAAGCCGAGGCGGCCGATGAGATCGAGCTGCGGGCCGACCCGCAGGCGTCCGACGGCCGTCGCCCACAGACCGTCGATATCCTCTCCGGAACGGCCGTCGCCGGCGTTCATGTAGCCGACTTCGGCGTCGAGATACACATCCTGGGCGATCGCGCCGAATTCGTAACCCCCGAACACCTGCCAGCCCACCTCATTGTCGCTACCCGGGATATCGTTGTAGCCGAGGCCGCCGCCGACGTAGAGGCGGCTCGGATCGAAGCCCTGCGCCATGGCCTGCGAGAACGTGAGGGCGAGCAGAAGAGTGGTGGCAACGCGTGCGATTCTTGGCATTTGTTGTTCTCCTCCAGAGCGTTGTTGTGGCAAGCCCAGAGCAAGCCCGCCAAGGAGTCTAACGGGCCGGTGCCGTCCAACGCGGCTTTGCGTCTCGCACACCGTCGGACCGCGTGCGCCGCCCATCGGGGCCTCGCTCGACCCGCCGGCGCCACGCTTCGCGGTTGGCAGCACCGGCGAAATCGGCGATCCTGCGTCCGGCCGCTTTTACTTTGACCCACTCCCGCTTGCCATGTTTCGCTACCGGCTCCTCATGTGGCTGCTCTCGCCTGCGCTCGCCGGCTACACCGCCTGGGTCGCGCTGCGCCACCGCGATGCCAGATATTTCTGGCAACGCCTGGGAGTGGTGGGCCGCGCGGCCCAGGGCGAGCAGCGCCCGGTCTGGGTCCACGCCGCTTCGGTCGGCGAAGTGAGCGCGGTGGCTCCGCTCGTGCGGCGGCTCGCCGAGCGCTGCGCGCCCCGTCCCGTCGTCATCACCACCGTTACGCCGACGGGCGCCGCGATCGCGCGCGAGCGGCTCGGCGGCTGCGCCGCCCATCGATTTCTGCCTCTCGATTGGCCCGGCGCGGTACGTCGCTTCGTGCGCCGCGTGCGCCCGGCCTGCCTGCTCGTGATGGAAACCGAGCTCTGGCCGAATCTCTATCGCGCCTGCGCCCGTGCGGAGGTGCCGATCGTTCTCGTCAACGGCCGGCTCACGCGCCGCAGCCTGCGCGAGAACCGCTGGTGGCGGAGCGTGCAGGCGCAGACGCTGGGGCGCGTGCGGGCGGTGCTCGCGCGCACCGCCGCCGATGCCGAAACCTTCATGTCGCTCGGCATGGAGGCCGGACGTGTCCGCGTGCTCGGCAACCTCAAGTTCGCGGTCGCGGGCGATCCGCCGACGCCGCTCGCGCTCGGGCGGCCGTACGCGCTCGCCGCTTCGACGCGCGAAGGCGAAGAGCGTCTGATCGTCGAGCAATGGCGCAAGGTAAGCCATGGCGGCCGCCTGCTCGTGCTCGCACCGCGCCACCCGGGACGCCTCGCCGACATCCTGACCGACCTCGCGCCCCTCGGCGTACGAGTCGCGGTGCGCAGCCGCGGCCAGGCGATTACGGCCGAGACCGACGTGTACGTCGCCGATACGCTCGGCGAGCTCGGCGCCTTCATGGCGGGCGCCGACCTCGTGATCATGGGCGGCTCGTTCGTGCCGGTCGGCGGCCACAACATTCTCGAGCCCGCGCGCCTCGGCAAAGCGGTCGTCTTCGGCCCGCACATGCAGAATTTCGCCGAGGAGGCGGAGCTGTTGTGCGGCAACGAGGCGGCCGTGCAGCTGGGCTCGGCCGCTGAGCTCGCCGACTGTCTCAATGAGTTCCTGGCCCGTCCCGAGAAGGCGGCGGCACTCGGACGCAATGCGGCGCGGCTCATCGCGACGCGCGCCGGTGTGCTGGACGACTATCTCGCCGCGCTCGGCGAGCTTTGTCCGGAGCTGGCCCTCTCCTCGTAGCCAACGCAGAGCGCGCGCCATCCGCTCTCTTCGAACTTGAAGCGAGGCGACTGGCGGGACAGCTTGTCGAGGGAGCGCCGCAGCCGCGCGAGATTGGCCGCGCGCCAGGCGCCCGGCCGGCGGCGCCGGCCGCGGTCGAAATCGAGAAGATGGGGACCGTCCGCCGTCAGGAGCACGTTGTGTGCGTTCAGGTCGGCATGCCAGATGCCGGCATCATGAAAGCGCCGGATGCAGGCGCCTATCGCACGCCAGCCGGAAGCGGAAAGCGGCTCGCGCGCCAGGCGCTCCGCGAGCGATTCGGCCGGCGCGATGCGCTCGGTCACGATATCGGCGCGGTAGCAGAGCCCGGTTCGGCAAACCCGAACCGCTACCGGGCGCGGCACCGGCAGGCCCTGCCCGTAGAGCTCCGCGAGCAGCGTCCACTCGCGCACCGCCCGCGTGCGTACGAGCCCGAGCCAGAGGTAGCGGTCGACGAGCCACGGACCGAAAATGCCGCCGCGGCGGTAGTGGCGCAGAACCAGCTCGCGTTCGCCGCAACGTACGATCCAGGTGCTGCCCCGACCGCGTGCTTCGCCGACGAGCCACCCGTTCGCGCGCCAGTAGGCCGGATCGAAGAAGCGCGCATCGATTTTGTCGACGACATCCGCGTCGTATAGGATGGTGGCGCCGTCTGCGCTCACGCTTACCGCCTTCATCGATCGATGACGCTCCCCTTTAGCACCCCGCCCGCGAGCCTGTGTCTGCTGCGCCTCTCGGCGCTCGGCGACGTGTGCCACGCGGTGCCTATTGTACGCACGATTCAGCAGGCGTGGCCCGAGACCGCGATCACGTGGATCATCGGCAAAGTCGAGCATCGGCTGCTCGAAGGGCTCGAGGGCGTCGAGTTCGTGGTGTTCGACAAAGCGCGCGGCGCGCGCGCTTACCTCGATCTGCGGCGGCGGCTTCGCGGTCGGCGTTTCGACGTGCTGCTGCACATGCAGCTCTCGATGCGCGCCAACCTCGCGAGCGCGTGCGTGCGCGCCGACGTGCGCCTCGGTTTCGACCGGGCGCGCGCCCGCAACCTGCAGTGGCTCTTCACCAACAACACGATCGCGCCGCGCGCCCGCGAGCACGTCCAGGACAGCTTTTTCGGCTTCACCGAGGCGCTCGGCATCCGCGAGCGGGTG
>DATCLR010000202.1:0-7802 GCA_036563785.1 Burkholderiales bacterium
GATGTAGGGCTGGTTCGGATTACGTTCCGCGTACCGGTGATGGTAATCCTCGGCGGGATAGAAGCGGTCGAGCGGCTCGAGGCGTGTGGCGATCGGCGCGTCGTAGATGCCGGCGGCGTCGAGCTGGCGGATGTACGCTTCGGCGATGCGCCGCTCGTCGTCGTTGGCGTAGAAGATGGCGGAGCGGTACTGCGTGCCGATATCGTCGCCCTGGCGGTTGACCTGGGTCGGATCGTGCGCAACGGAGAAGAAAACCTTGAGCAGCTGGCCGTAGCTCAGGCGCCGCGGATCGTAGCGCACCTCGATCGCTTCGGCGTGCCCGGTGCGGCCGGTGCAGACCGCTTCGTAATTGGCCGTTTCCGCGGAGCCGCCGGCGTAGCCCGGGCGGACGTCGAGGACGCCGTCGAGCAATCGATAAACGGCTTCCGTGCACCAGAAGCATCCGCCCGCGAGGACGGCGGTCGCCGCCTCGCCCGGCAGCGGCAGGTCCTCGATCGGATCCGGAAAGTCGCGGGGGTCGATGTTGAGGCTCATGACGTCCTCCTTCCAGAACAAACGTTCGACTGGCTGGCGGAACCGCTGTTCCGCGGCAAAGTTGACCGCGTCGTGGTTGCTGCTGACGTTGCCGATGCCGCTCCGAGGGGACGGCGAGAGAATCATGTTACCCGGGGGCCGGCGGCCGGGCCATCTGCATGGGACCGTCGGCCGCACACGGTCACGGACGTCGATGTGAACGCGCAGCCGGAAGCTCCGGTCCGCCGGGCGGTCGCCGCCGCGCCGGGGCCGCGATCACGGGGATTCGATGTAGAGCCAGTGCCAGGGCTCGAAGATGTAGCCGTAGCGATTGCCGCGCGGGAACGACAGGGTGAAACCGAATCTGGCGGCACGCCGGGTCAGCCAGCGAAACGCCTCGGTATGCTCGAATTCCTCTTCGAGCGCACGACAGCCGGGCGTGTTGATATCGACCGCGCGGCCGGTGTGGTGTTCGCTGTAGCCCGGCGGCGCGCTCGCCGCGAGAATGCGCTCCAGCGGTAGGCCTTGGCGCTGCTTGCGGCGAATGATCTCGGCCTGCCGTTCGAGATCCCGATAAGCCGAAACTATGTAAAGCTGGATGCCGTCCGCCCGCGCGGCCGCTGCCATGGCCTGCCACGCGGCGTTCGCGGCCGGGGTCAACCGGTGCTCTCTGCCGTCGGGATCCGCCTGTGCGACGACGAGCTCATCGGGCTCCGTGAAGAAGGGAAGGCCGCGGTGCGCGAACGCGGAAAGGGGGATGCCGAGCTCGGCAAGCAAGGCTTCGACGCGGGCGGCGTAAGCGTCGGTTCCGGTTCGCTGCGGAGCGGTCGCGTGCATGGGATCTCGCGGAAGTACCGTCAAACGCAGTATAGCGAAGGTGCCGGCCGGAGCCCACGCCCGTGGCAGCGGCCGGCTGGGACGCGGGCGCTCGCGCGGTGTCGGGGTGCGCCCCGCCGCGACACGCGATCCTCAAGCGGGCTCGATGCGCAAGCCGCGGAACCAGGCATCGGTGCCGTGGTGTTGCAGCACGAGGTGACCTTCGGGTTCGCGCGCGAAACGCGGGTAAGGAGCGAACTTGCTTCGGGCAATGCGGTCGCGTATCGCCGGGTCCGCGAGATCGCACGTAAGCAGCCGCAGATCGTTCAGCCAGTGCTCTACGCGCCACCCGTGCACGACGATGCGCGCGCGCACGTACGCGTCCACGAGCGGCTGCGCCCGCGCGCACGGCGCGACCAGGTCGTAAAGCGCGCCGCAGCGCCGCAATGAATCGTGCCCGTCGGGGTGCTCGAGGTCGTCCACGAGCTGCATCTCCGGGCCGCTTTGCCACGCTTCCGCGGCGTCCTCCGAGACGCGGTAGAGCACCCCGGAGTTGCCGCCGGGCGGCAGACACCATTCGAACGACAGCACGAAATCGCGGTACTTGTCTCGGCTTATGAGGTCGACTCGCGGCCCGGCGCCGATCGCGTGCAGCACATCGCCTTCGGCCCGCCAGCTATGCGTCGGAAATCCGTCGCCCCGATAAGCGCGCCAGCTGTCCGCAGCGAGATCCATCGCATCCTCCGCCGCCCATTGCACCGGAACGGCGCGCGCCGTGCATTCGGGGAAATCCCGAGGTCCAGCGCGCCGGCGCTAACACGGTTCCGGACGGTTGCAGCGCCGCTCCTCGGTCGGATCCTGCCGCTGGCCGGCCGCTCAGCCGCGCCAGTGCCGCTCGGACGCTCGTTTCGACATCTCGTCGGCGCTGAACGGCGGCTTTCGGCGCCTGACGTGCTTTGACAGCCTCCAAAGCGGGCATAGGTTTAAAGGAATCGGGCCGCGCGATGGACGATCGAGCCAGGAAGGCAGTCGCGGCAACAACGAACAATACCAATAGAGGCACCGGTGGCCTGCAGAAGGGAGGAAACGAAGACGACGGCCGGCTTGGCCGCGGCGTTACTCGCTGCCGTTCTCGGCGGCGCCGGCACGGCGCTCGCCGCGGACAGCGTGCGCGAACAAGTCAAAGGTCTGGACGAGCAGATCCAGGAAGTCAAGGCGGACGTGCTCGGAATCGCCGCCGAGCTCGCTCGCCTCGAGGAGAAGCTGCTCTATCCCTCCGACACGCAGGTATCGCTCTTCGTCGCGCTGGCACCGGGGACGAAGTTCCGCCTCGACGCGATCGAGATCCGCATCGACGGCAAGCCGGTCGCCCACCACCTGTACACCCACAAGGAGCTCGAGGCGCTGCGTCAGGGCGGCGTTCAGCGTCTTTACACCGGCAACATTCGGCAGGGCGAGCACGAGCTGCGCGTGAGCGTGCTCGGAAAGAGCGAGAACGGGACGGAACACCGCTGGAGCGAGAGCTTCAAGCTCTCGAAGGGCGTCGGGCCGAAGCTCGCCAGCATCACGATTTCGGGCCCGAGCGGTCAGGGAATCGCGCTCAAGGACTGGTAGCCCCATGGGGCGCATCCACGCCATCGCCGGGCTGCTCGCCCTCGTGTCGGCTGCAGCGGGCGCCGCACCGGCGCGCGACGGGCTGCGCGACCTCTATTTCGGCGAAGCGCTCTACCACGCCTACCTCGGCGAGTACTTCGACGCCATCGCGCGGCTCGACACCGAGCTCGGGCAGCACTACGCGCTCGACGAGCCCGAGCTGGATCCGCTGCATTACCACGTCGGCGAAGCCGAGTTCTCGGTAGGCGATTTCGAGCTGCACTACCGGATGCACCTGCGCGCCGGTCGGGCGATCCGCGCCGTGCTCGAAGGCAACGTCCCGTCCGCCGTGCGCAACGAGGCCGCGTACCGGCTCGCCCGGCTCTACTTCCACAAGCATCAGCCCGTCGAGGCACTGCAGGCGCTCGACCGCATCCGCGGCGAGGTGCCGGCGCGCATCCGCGACGACGTCGCGTTCCTGCGTGCGCAGGTGCTCATGGCGAACGGGCGTTTCGGCGAGGCCGTGGAGGTGCTGCACGCGCTGCAGGGCGCGAAAGGGCTCGAAGCCTTCGCCGCCTACAACCTCGGCATCGCACTGTGGCGCGCCGGCCGCCAGGAGGAAGGCGGCCGGCAGCTCGATCGCGCCGGCCTGATCGAGGGCAGTGCTCCGGAAGTCCTCGCGCTGCGCGACAAATCCAATCTGGTGCTCGGGTCCGCGCTGCTCGAAGCGGAGCAGCCGGAGCTCGCGCGCCGCTATCTCGAGCGCGTGCGCCTGAACGGGCCGTACTCGAACCGCGCGCTCCTCGCGGCCGGCTGGGCCGACGCGGCGCTCGGACGATTCGAGCGCGCGCTCGTGCCGTGGACGCTACTCGCCGAGCGCCGCGCGACGGACGCCGCGGTACAGGAAGGCCTGCTGGCGCTGCCGTACGCGTACGGTCAGCTGAACGCCTACGGGCGGGCGGCGCTTCTCTACGAGAAGGCGCTCGGCGCCTTCGGCGCCGAGCTCGAGCGCCTGTCGGCCTCCATCCGCAGCATCCGCGAGGGCAAGTTCCTGCAGGCGCTGCTGCGCGAGGAGCTGAAGCAGGACGCCGATTGGGTGATCAAGCTGCGCCGGCTGCCGGAAGCGCCGGAAACGTACTACCTCATGGACCTGCTGGCGTCGCACGATTTCCAGACGTCGCTCCGGAACTTTCTCGATCTCGAAGAGCTGCGCAAGAAGCTCGCCGCGTGGGAGGAGAGCCTCGAGGCGTACGCGGAGCTGATCGAGACCCGCCGCGCGTACTATCAGCCGCTCCTGCCCGACATCGACCGCGCGTTCCGGGTGCTCGATTCGCAGATGCGGCTGCGCCTCGAGCAGCGCGCGCGGCTCGCGAAGCGCATCAACGCGATGCTCACGGCGCCGCGCCCCGACTTCCTGGCCACGGCCGAAGAGCGCATCGTTCTCGGGCGCCTCGCCGAGATCGAGCGCACCGCCGCCCGGCGCCCGCCTGCCGAGCGCGCCGCGACGCTCGAGCGCGTCGCGCGGCTGCGCGGCGTGATTCACTTCCGCATCCGCACCGAGTACGACGCGCGCCTGACGGAGGCGTACAAGCATCTGCAGGAGCTCGACGCCGTGATCGCCGCGCTGAAGGAGCGGCACCGGTCGTTCGTGCGCACGCGTCAGGCGGCGAAGCAGAGTTACGAGGGCTACGACGCGCTCGTGCAGCTTCGCGGCCGCGTGCGGGCCGCGCAGGAGCGGGTCGATGCGCTGCAGGCGCGTCAGGGCCGCCTGCTCGAGACGATGGCGATCGACGAGCTCGAGAAGCGCGTGCGCCGGCTCGAGGAGTACCAGGTCAAGGCGCGGTTCGCCATGGCCGACAGCTACGACCGTGCGGTCAAGGCGCAGGCGCAGGAGAGGGTGGACTGATGCGTCGCGCTCCTCTCGCCGCCTGCACGCTCTGCCTGTTGCTCGGCGCCTGCGCGACGAGCGCCGATCGCGCCACGATCGCGCAGCTGCGTCACGTGCGGATCGAGGTCAAGGAAGAGCGGGTCGAGGGCGGCATCGACAAGGCGATCCAGGGCTACGAGCGCTTTCTCGCGGAGACCGGTGAATCGCCGCTCGTGCCGGAAGCGATCCGGCGGCTCGCCGACCTGAAGGTCGAGAAGGAATACGGCTACCTCGGCGGCACGCGCACCCCGGCGCCGGCCGCCCCGGGCGAGACGCGGGCGGTCGCGCTCGCGCGGCCGCCGCAGTTTCAGGCGCCGGCGGAACCGTCGGTGCCGCCGGTGCTGCCGCCCGCTGCGCGCAAGCGCGAGGCCGAGCGCGACTTCGAGCAGCGCGCCACGGCCGCGGCCGAGATAAAGAGCGCGCCGCGGGAGACCATCGGCGACCTGCCCGGCGGCGCCGATCTCGAGCGCGCCGGCGCGCGGGAGGCGATCGCCCTCTACCGGGAGCTGCTCGCGAAGTACCCGCTCTACGAGCGCAAGGACCAGGTGCTCTATCACATGGCGCGCGCGCACGAGGAGCTCGGCGAGGTGGAGCAGGCGATGGCGGTCATGGACCGGCTGGTGAAGGAGCACCCGCGGTCGAAATACTACGACGAGGTCCAGTTCCGGCGCGGCGAGTTCTTCTTCACGCGCAAGAAGATTCTCGACGCCGAAGAGGCCTACAAGGCCGTGGTCGACATCGGTCCCGGCTCGGCGTTCTACGAGCTCGCGCTCTACAAGCTCGGCTGGACCTTCTACAAGCAGGAGCTCTACGAGGACGCGCTCGACCGCTTCACGACGCTCCTCGACTACAAAGCGTCGACCGGCTTCGATTTCGAGAAGTCGACCGACGAGCTCGAGAAGCAGCGCGTCGACGACACCTACCGCGTCATCAGCCTGAGCTTCTCGAACCTCGGCGGCTCGGAGGCGATCGCGGCCTACTTCGACCGGCGCGGCAAGCGCCCGTACGAGGTCGACATCTACCGCAACCTCGCCGAGTTCTACCTCGAGAAGCGCCGCTACCAGGACGCGGCGCTCACGTACAAGGCGTTCGTCAAGCGGGATCCGTTCCACAAGGTCGCACCGCAGTTCGACATGGAAGTGATCGCGACCTACCGCAAGGGCGGCTTTCCGCGCCTCGTGATCGACGCGACGAAGGAGTTCGCGCGGAGCTACGGGCTCAAGGCCGCGTACTGGAAGCATCACGACCCGCAGGCGCGTCCCGAGGTGATCGGCTACCTCAAGGAGAACCTGCGCACGCTCGCAACGCACTACCACGCGCTCTATCAGGACAAGCGTCACGAGAAGACGAAAGCGGAGAACTTCGCCGAGGCGCTCGTGTGGTACCGCGAGTTCCTGGCGTCGTTCCCCCGCGATTCCGAGGCGCCCGCGATGCACTACCAGCTCGCCGAGCTGCTGCTCGAGCACAAGATGTACGCGGCGGCCGCGGTCGAGTACGAGAAGACGGCGTACGACTATCCGCCGCACGAGAAGGGCGCGGCCGCGGGCTACGCCGCGGTTTACGCGCACCGGGAGGCGCTCAAGGCGGCGGCGCCCTCCGCGCAGGCCGGCATGAAGCGCGAGATCATCCGCAGCTCGCTGCGGTTCGTCGATACCTATCCCGACCACGAGAAGGCGGCGGTGGTGCTCGGCGCCGCCGCGGACGATCTCTACGAGATGAAGGAGTACGAGACGGCGCGCACGCAGGCGCGTCGGCTCATCGCCCAGTACCCGCAGGCGGAACCGGAGGTGCGCCGCGGCGCATGGCTGGTCGTGGGACATGCGTCGCTCGAGCTGAACCAGTACCCCGAGGCCGAAGAAGGCTACCGCAGGGTGCTGCAGCTCACGGCCGCGGACGCGAAGGATCGGGCCGCGGTGGTAGACAACCTTGCGGCCGCGATCTACAAGCAGGGCGAGGAAGCGAGCAAGCGCGGAGATCACGCGACCGCCGCGAACCACTTCCTGCGCATTGCCGAGGCGGCGCCGACGTCGAAGATCCGGCCGATCGCCGAGTACGACGGCGCGACCGCGCTGCTGCAGCTGAAGGAGTGGGACCGGGCGATCGCGGTGCTGCAGGCGTTCCGGGCCGCCTATCCCAAGCACGAGCTGCAGCCGGAGGTGACGAAGAAGGTCGCCTACGCCTACAAGGAGGCCGGACGCCTCGCGCTCGCCGCCGCCGAGTACGAGCGCATCGAGGTCGAATCGAAGGACGAGGACGAGCGCCGCGGCGCGCTGTCGCTCGCGGCGGAGCTCTACGAGCAGGCCGGCGAGCACACCGCGGCGGTGCGCGTCTACCGCCGCTACGTCGATATCTTCCCGCGGCCCCTCGAGCTCGCGCTCGAGGCGCGCCACAAGCTGGCGGGCATCTACAAGACGACCAACGACACCAAGAGCTACCGCGCGGAGCTCGAGCGCATCGTTGCGGCCGATGCGCGCGCCGGCGCCGAGCGTACGGACCGCACGCGCTACCTCGCGGCGGTCTCCGCGCTCGCGCTGACCGAGCCGCTCTACCACCGCTTCGTCGAGATCCGGCTGGTGAAGCCGTTCGAGAAGAATCTCGCGCGCAAGCGGCAGGCCATGAAGCAGGCGACCGACGCGTTCGGCAAACTCGTCGAGTACCGGGCCGGCGAGGTGACCGCGGCCGCGGCGTACTACATCGCCGAGATCTATTATCACTTCAGTCGTGCGCTTCTCGAATCGGAGCGCCCGGACGATCTCAACGAGCTCGAGCGCGAACAGTACGAGCTCGCGCTCGAGGAGCAGGCGTACCCGTTCGAGGAGCGCGCGATCGCCCTGCACGAGAAGAACCTGGAGCTCCTCGGTACCGGCGTCTATAACGCCTGGATCGACAAGAGCCTCGCGAAGCTCGCGCAGCTCGTCCCGGCGCGCTACGCGAAGGCGGAGGAGGGCGCGGA
>DATCLR010000206.1:0-8963 GCA_036563785.1 Burkholderiales bacterium
CGTCTACGTGAGCTACCGCCGCCCGGTCGGCGTCGGCGGCGACGCAAAGGCCCTCGCCGAGGTCGAGTCACTGCTCGACGGCATCGTGCGCGACGCACTCGGTCTGCCGTAGCGGCACGCACACGACCTCCGCGGTTGGAGCGCGCGTCCCGCGCGCTTATACTGCCCGCCTCGATGCAGGGCCGGCGGCGCGCCGGCCCTGCGGCACGACCGTACCGCCCCGGTTCCCGCGCCCGACAACAACGAATGTCTGAGCACCAATCCGGCTTTCCCCGCCTCGGCCTGTTACTGCTCGCCGCGCTCACCCTCGGCTGGGGTTTCAACTGGCCGATCATGAAGATCGTGCTGAGCGACGTGCCGCCGCTCACGTTTCGCGCGATCTGCCTGCTCGGCGGCGGAATCGGGGTGCTGCTGATCGCGCGGCTCGGCCGCCAGTCGCTCGCGATTCCGCGCGGCTACGTGCCGCAGCTGCTCGCGCTCAGCGCCACCAACATCATCGGCTGGAACGTACTCATCATCTACGGGCTCGGCCTGCTGCCGTCCGGGCGCGCGGCGCTGCTCGCCTACACCATGCCGCTCTGGAGCGTGCTGCTCTCGGTATGGCTGCTGCGCGAACGCCTGACCGCCGGACGGGTGGCGGCGCTCGCTCTCGGCATGGCGGGCGTCGTCGTCATGATGAGCGGCGAGCTCGGCAAGTTCGGCGGCGCTCCGCACGGGGTCGCGCTGGTGCTCGGCGCCGCCGCCATGTGGGGCCTCGGCATCGTCCTGCTCAAGCGCTTCGCCGTGCCGATGCCGACCGTCTCGCTCACCGGGTGGACGATGCTCTGGGGCGCGATCCCGATCACGATCGCGGCGCTCGTGTTCGAGGCGGACACCTGGCGTCCCGTCGGGCTTTATCCCGCGCTCGGCGTACTCTACAACGTGTTCGTCGCGTTCATGTTCTGCTACTGGGCCTGGAACCGGATCGTGCTCATGGTGCCGGTGGCGGTGTCCTCGCTCTCGTCGCTCGTGACGCCCATGGTCGGCGTGGGGAGCAGCATGCTGCTCCTGAACGAAGCACTCACCTGGCGCGAGACGGTCGCCGGGATGCTCATCATCGGCGCGATCGCGCTCGTCGTGCGGCCGGCGCGCCGCGCGCCGGAGCCCGCCCCGAGCCGTTCGCCGGTCGCTTGATCCGACGGCGGGCTCGCTTATACTCGCCCGACCCCAACCTCCCGGAGCACCATGCGCACCTCCAAGCTGCTGCTCGCCACCGTCAAGGAGACGCCGGCGGACGCGGAAGTCGTCTCGCACAAGCTGATGCTGCGCGCCGGCATGATCCGCAAGCTCGCAGCCGGCCTCTACACCTGGCTCCCGCTCGGGCTGCGCGTGCTGCGCAAGGTGGAGAACATCGTGCGCGAGGAAATGGACCGCGCGGGGGCCCAGGAGGTGCTGATGCCGGCGGTGCAGCCGGCCGAGCTCTGGCAGGAGTCCGGGCGCTGGGAGCAGTACGGGCCGGAGCTGCTGCGCTTCAAGGACCGCCACGAGCGCGAGTTCTGCTTCGGGCCGACACACGAGGAGGTGATCACCGACCTCATCCGGCGCGAGATCCGCAGCTACCGCCAGCTGCCCGCGAACTTTTACCAGATCCAGACGAAGTTCCGCGACGAGATCCGTCCGCGCTTCGGCGTCATGCGCGCGCGCGAGTTCCTCATGAAGGACGCGTACTCGTTCCACCTTGACAACGCGTCGCTGCGCGAAACCTACGAAGCGATGTACCAGACCTACAGCCGCATCTTCGCGCGCCTCGGGCTGCAGTTCCGCGCCGTCGAGGCTGCGACCGGCGCGATCGGCGGAAGGACTTCGCACGAGTTCCACGTGCTCGCCGATTCGGGCGAGGACGCGATCGCGCTCTGCGACCGCTGCAACTATGCCGCGAACGTCGAGCTCGCGCCGGCGCTGCCGCCGCTCGGCAAGCGCCCCGCGCCGACGACCTCGCTCGCGCGCGTCGATACGCCGGGCGCGCGCACGATCGAGGAAGTGTCGCGCTTCCTGAAGGTACCTCCCGAGCGGACCGTCAAGACCCTGCTCGTGCGCGGCAGCGGCGGCGTGGTTGCGCTCGTGCTCCGCGGCGATCACGAGCTGAACGCCGTGAAGGCGGAGCGTCTGCCGCAGGTGGCAAAGCCGCTCGAGCTCGTGACGCCGGGTGAAGTGGAAGCCGCCACCGGCTGCGAGCCGGGCTCGATCGGACCTGTCGGGCTCGAGATTCCGGTGATCGCGGACGAAAGCGCCGTGCGGCTCGCGGACTTCGTCTGCGGCGCGAACGCGAACGGCCAGCACCTGACCGGGGTCAACTGGGGCCGCGACCTGCCGGAGCCGATCGTTGCCGACATCCGCAACGTGGTCGCCGGCGATCCCTGCCCGGCGGCGAACTGCAAGGGGACGCTCACGATCCGCCGCGGTATCGAAGTGGGGCACATCTTCCAGCTCGAGAAGAAGTACAGCGAAGCGATGCGGGCCACGGTGCTCGACGAGAGCGGTCAGGCGGTGGTGATGACCATGGGCTGCTACGGCATCGGCGTCTCACGCGTCGTCGCCGCCGCGATCGAGCAGAACCACGACGCGAACGGCATCATCTGGCCGGACGCCATCGCGCCCTTCCGTGCGGTGATCGTGCCGATCGGCTACCACAAGTCCACGGACGTGCGCGCCGCGGCGGAGAAGCTGTACGAGGAGCTCGGCGCGGCCGGTATCGACGTGCTGCTCGACGACCGCGACGAGCGCGCCGGCGTGATGTTCGCGGACATGGATCTCATCGGCATTCCGCACCGGCTGGTGATCGGCGAGAAGGGACTCGCCAAGGGCACGATCGAGTACAAGCGGCGGCGCGACGGGCACACGCGCGACTTGCCGCTCGCCGACGCGGCCGCCGAGGTGCGCAAGCTCCTCGCCGTCAACTAACCGCGCCGCGGCAGCACGTCCCGGGCCGCCGCCCGCGGCTTTCCCCTCTTACTGCACCTTGCGCCGCACTTCGGCGACGTTGGGGACGCGATCGATGAGCGCGAGCAGGCGCGCCAGCACCTGGAGGTCCGGGATCTCGACCGTGAACGTCATGCGCGCGATGTGCTGGCCCTTGTCGACAACCGTGTTGAGCGCGATCACGTTGATGCGCTCGTTCGCGAGAAGCGCGGTGATATCGCGCAGCAGGCCCGGACGCTCGTACGCGATGACCTCGATCTCGACCGGATAAGTTCCGCCCGTCGCTGCGCCCCAGCTCACCTCGATCAGCCGCTCCTCGTTCTCGCCGTGATGCCGCAGCGCGTTCGGGCAGTCGCGGCGATGGACGGTGATGCCCTGACCGCGCGTGATGAAGCCGACGATCGGATCGCCCGGCACCGGATTGCAGCAGCGGCCGATGCGGGTGAGGAGATTGCCGACGCCGAGAATCGTGACGCCCGGCGCGCTGCTGCGCGCGGGGGCGGTGCTGGGCACGCTCGGCACCGGCCGCGTCTCGCGCGGCAGCTCCACCAGCTCCTGCACCGCGTTCACGATCTGCGACGACTTAACGTCGCCGCGTCCCACGGCGGCGAGGAAGTCGTCCACCTTGGCGAAGCCGAATTTCTGCGTCAGCCGCTCGTAGTTGACGTCGACGAGGCCGAGACGGTGGAGCTCGCGCTCGAGCATCGCGCGGCCGTCCGCGACGCTCAGCTCGAAGTTCTGCTGGCGGAACCAGTGCTGCACCTTGGACCGTGCCCGCGAGCTGTGCAGGTAGCCGAGATGCGGGTTGAGCCAGTCGCGCGACGGGCCGCCTTCCTTGACCGTCAGCACCTCCACCTGCTCGCCGGTCTTGAGCTTGTAGGTGAGCGGCACGATGCGGCCGTCCACCTTCGCGCCCCGGCAGCGGTGGCCGATGTCTGTGTGCACGTGATACGCGAAGTCGAGCGGGGTGCTGCCCGCCGGCAAGTCGATGATCTTGCCCTTCGGCGTGAACACGTACACGCGCTCGCTGAACACCTCCGACTTGAACTGATCGACGAACTCGCTCGCTTCCGCGACCTCGTCCTTCCACTCGAGCAGGCTGCGAAGCCACGCGATCTTGCGGTCGAAGTCGACGTCGGCGGCGATGCCCTCCTTGTAGCGCCAGTGCGCCGCCACGCCGAGCTCGGACTGCTGATGCATCTCGTAGGTGCGGATCTGCACCTCGACGATCTTGCCCTCCGGGCCGAGCACCGCGGTGTGGATGGAGCGGTAGTAGTTCTCCTTGGGCGTCGCGATGTAGTCGTCGAACTCGCCCGGCACGTACTGCCACAGCCCGTGCACCACGCCGAGCGCCGCGTAGCAGTCGCGCACGGTCTCGACCAGGATGCGTACGCCGCGCACGTCCGTGATCTGGCCGAAGTCCTTGCCCTTTCGGCGCATCTTGCGCCAGATCCCGTAGATGTGCTTCGGGCGCCCCGTGACCTCCGCCTTGATGCCCGCCTGCTGCAGCTCGGCCTTGAGGCGCCGGCAGAACTCCTCGATGTAGCGCTCGCGGTCGACGCGCTTCTCGGCGAGCAGGGTCGCGATCTGCCGGTACGCGGCGGGCTCGAGGTAACGGAACGCGAGATCCTCGAGCTCCCACTTGAGCTGCCAGATGCCGAGGCGGTTCGCGAGCGGCGCGAAGATGTCCATGGTCTCGCGCGCGATGCGCTTCTGCTTCTCCTCGGGCAGCGGCGCGAGCGTGCGCATGTTGTGCAGCCGGTCGGCGAGCTTGATCAGCACGACGTCGACGTCCTCGGCCATCGCGAGCAGCATCTTGCGCAGGCTCTCGGCCTGGGCGTGCTCGCGCCGCCCGCCCTGCACCGCCACGTCCCTGTACTCCTGGATCACCTCCATCTTCGTCACGCCGTCGACCAGCCGCGCGACGCGCTCGCCGAACTCGCGGCGGATGTCGTCGAGCGTCGCCGGCGTGTCCTCGACAGTGTCGTGCAGGATGGCGGCGGCGATAGCTTCGTGGTCCGGCGTTAGGTCGCCGAGGATGCGGGCTACGGCGAACGCGTGCTCGACGTAGGGCTCGCCCGACGCGCGGCACTGGCCCGCATGCGCGCGCTCGGCGAACCGGCAGGCGCGCCGGATGAAGTCGATGTCGATCCCGCTCCGCGCTTCGGCGAGCGAGCGGAGCCAGCCTTCGACGTCGTCCGCGGCGGCCGCCGCCGCGGCGGATGCGGGACGGGTGACGGTAACCATACGGTATGCATTATGCGGGCGGCGTCGAGCCGATCAAACGGCGGGCGCGCCCGCCCGCGGCTGCTATGCTTTTAACGACTGCCTCACCGCTTCGTTCATGCGTCCGCTCCTCGTCGGCATCCCCCTGCTCGCCGCGCTCTGGCTCTCCCCGGCCGCCGCCGAGGCGCCGGAAGCCGTCGACCCCGCGCTGCGCGAGGCGCTGCAGCGCGCGGTGGCCGATGCGCGCTCGTTCGAGGACCGGTTCGAGGCCGAGGTCTGGCTGCTCGATATGTCCCGGCGGCTCGAGCCCAAGGTGCCGGACCCGGCGTTCCGGCTGGAGCTGCTGAAGCACGTGCACTACGAGGCGCGGCGCGCCGGGCTCCCGCCGGAGCTCGTGCTCGCCGTCATCGAGGTGGAGAGCAACTTCAACCCGTTCGCGATCTCCTCGGCCGGCGCCCGAGGCCTGATGCAGGTGATGCCGTTCTGGGTCAAGGAGATCGGGCGGCCGGACGACAGCCTGTTCCGCGTCCAGACCAACCTGCGGTACGGCTGCACCATCCTTCGGTATTATCTCGACCTCGAGAAGGGAAATTTGTTCCATGCGCTCGCGCGGTACAACGGCAGCCGCGGACAGCGCTGGTATCCTGCCCGGGTCGAGCGCGCGTGGAAGACGCGCTGGTTTCCGCAGTAGCCGCCGCCCGCTCGGGCGGCGCCTCACCCCCGAATCTCGAACGACGCGAACCGCTGTACGGGGGCGTCGCTCGCCTGCACGTCCCGCACCCGCGCCGCGCGCGGCCCTTTCCATAACCAGCGCTCGAACGCCTGCAGCGCCTCGGCGTCGCCGCACGCGAGCGCTTCGACGTCCCCATTTGGCAAGTTACGCACCCAGCCCGTGAGCCCGAGCCGCTCGGCTTCCTCGCAGGCAGCGTAGCGGAAGCCGACGCCCTGAACCCGACCGGACACGACGAAACGGCGACAGAGATTCGCGTCTGCGTTCATTGCGTTTGCCTCGCGATTCGGCTGCGTCGCGTGCTGCACCCCGCGCGATGCGGCGCAGAGAGACCCTCCCTATAATGGGCCGACGAACCGTTGGAGCCGATCATGGACCAGAAATTCCGAATCGAAAAGGACACGCTCGGCGAGTTTCGCGTCCCCGCCGACGCCTGGTACGGCATTCAGACCGCGCGCGCGGTGGAGAACTTCCCGATCTCCGGCCGCCGCCCCGATCCGGACTTCATCGTAGCGCACGTCCGCGTGAAGCGCGCCGCCGCCGTCGCCAACCGCGACGCCGGCTGGCTCGAGCCGCGCCTCGCCGACGCCATCATCGCCGTCGCCGACGAGATCATCGCCGGGCGCTACCACGACCAGTTCGTGGTCGACCGGTTCCAGGCCGGCGCCGGAACCAGCCACAACATGAACACCAACGAGGTGATCGCGAACCTCGCGAACGAGCGCCTCGGCGGACGCCGCGGCGATTACCGGCCGGTGCATCCGAACGATCACGTCAACATGGGACAGAGCACGAACGACACGATTCCGACCGCCATCCGCCTCGCCGTGCTCACCAAGCTGCCTCGGCTGGTTGCGGCGCTCGAACGCATGGCGGCCGAGTACGAGCGCATCGCCGAGCGCGAGGCGGAAACGATCAAGAGCGGACGCACGCACCTGCAGGACGCCGTGCCGACCACGATCGGCCGCGAATTCGCGGCTTACGCCTGGACGCTGCGGCGCTGCGCCGCGCAGCTCGCCGCGGACCGGGACGCGCTGTGTGAAATCGGACTCGGCGGCTCGGCGGCCGGCACGGGGCTCAACACCGCGCCCGGCTACGCCGAGCGCGCGGCCGCGGAGCTCGCGCGGCTCACGGGTCTGCCCATCCGGCCCGCCGCCAACCTCGCGGCCCAGATGCAGTCGATGGCGGACCTGCAGCGCGCGTCGAACAGCGTGCGTCTCGCGGCGCTCGAGCTCACCCGCATCGCCAACGACATGCGCCTCCTCGCGTCAGGGCCGCGCACCGGGCTCGCGGAGATCGAGCTCCCGGCGGTGCAGCCCGGATCGTCGATCATGCCGGGCAAGGTCAATCCCGTCATGTTCGAGATGCTGAACCAGGTTTGCTGCCAGGTGATCGGCCAGGACGCGGCCGTGGCCGCAATGACCCAGGCGGGGCAGCTCGAGCTGAACGTCCTCATGCCAGCCCTCGGCTCCGCGCTCTTCGACGCGTTCGACTGGCTAACCCGGGCCGTCGAGGCCGTCACCGAGAAGAGCCTGAAGGGCCTGCGCGTTAATCGCGAGCGCTGCCGGGACTACGCGCACGCGAGTGTCGGCCTGGCTACCCTTCTCAATACCTCCATCGGGTACACCGCGGCGGCCGAGGTCGCCAAGGTGTCCGCGCGTACCGGCCGGCCGGTGCGCGAGATCGTGGCCGAAAAGGGGCTCATGAGCGCCGCCGAATTCGACCGCCTGGTCGAGCGGGCGGCGATCGCCGGGCGGTAGCCGGGTCGTTTTGGCCCGCTTCTTGCTCTTTTTCCCGGATATCCTAGGGAGGGACGTCGATTTCGCATGCAAGCGCCTGATCTTACGGTACCCGGCTACGCCGACCGACTGCTGCTGGTCGACGTCGAGCTGAACCCCGCCAAGGTCGAAAAGTGGCTGGCGTCGCTGCCGCTGCTCAATCCGGCGGCCGCCGGGCGCAAGCTGCACGATGCGCTCGCCGCCTACAACCGCATGGAAATCGAGCCGGCCCAGCGCCTCGAGCTGCTCGAGCTGCTGCGGACGCCGATCCATCACGTGGTGACCGAGCTGCGCAAGCAGTACGTCGGGCTGCCGCTGCCGCTTCCCGAGCATCACCGCCGTGCCGCGCAGCAGACGATGGAGTTCCATCGCGAGCTCGCCTTCGGCTACAAGCGCCTGGTGCTCGCCTCGCCGCCGGGCGCGCGGGCGACGGCGGAAGCCGCGCTCCCGCTGCACCGCGCGATCCGCCATCTGACGGAAATGCTGCTCGCGGCGTACCTCTCCTATGCGCCCTACGAAGGAACGGTCTGGCGCGAGATCCACGCGCTCTATCTGCACGCGGAGCGGCTCGACCTCGCGCACATCGCCGTCGCCGATCGGCTGCGCGAAACGCGCCCCGAGACGAGCATCGCCGATGCCTACAAGCACGCGCTGCTCCTCGATCTCGCCGATCCCTATCATTTGCCCTCGCGTATGGTCGCGAAGATCGATCAGTACCTTCAGTGCTACGCCGGCCTCGCGACGCTGCATCGCGAATTCGATCGCATCGAGCCGAATTGCCATTTCCTGATCGATCCGCAGAGTGACCGCGCCGGCATCCTCTACAGCAACGAAGCGTCCCCGACGCCCGCCGGAGGCGGCGCGCTCCTCAACACCGTCGAGCTCGCGCGCCACATTCACGGGCAGCTCACGAGCTTTCGCGCAGGCGAGCTCCCGATCTGCGCGTTCCTGCCCCCGGGCTTCTACCGCATCGGCGGCGAGGAGATGCTGCTGCGCCTGATCAACGTGTGGGGCCTCAACCCGAAGCGCACTTACCGGCGCAGCGTCCGCACGAACGCGAAGATCCAGATGCTGGTCGGCCTTCCCGCGATCCACTACTGCGTCAACGGCGGGCTGTTCGTCGTGAGCGCCGCGCGCATGGGGCCGTTTCCCCGCGGCGTGCAGCCGGGCGCCGGCGGAGGCGTGCGCGATCCGGAGCCGCCGCCCGACTACCAGCCGGCGTGGTGGGAGGTGCAGGACGAGAGCGCCGGCGGCATGGCCCTGCGCAAGAC
>DATCLR010000224.1:0-9209 GCA_036563785.1 Burkholderiales bacterium
CCGCACACCAAGCCGTTCGCGTTCTGGGAGCATCTCATCGGCCGGGTGAAGGCGCGCTATCCGGACGTGATCTTCCTTTCCGAGGCGTTCACGCGGCCGGCGGTGATGTACCGCCTGGCCAAGCTCGGCTTCACGCAGTCCTACACGTACTTCACGTGGCGCAACACCAAGTGGGAGCTGATGCAATACTTCACCGAGCTCACGCAGACGCCGGTGCGCGAGTACTTCCGCCCGAATCTCTGGCCGAACACGCCCGACATCCTGAACGAATACCTCCAGGTCGGCGGACGTCCGGCGTTCATCGCGCGCCTCGTGCTCGCGGCGACGCTCGGGGCGTCCTACGGGATCTACGGGCCGGCGTTCGAGCTGTGCGAGGCGCGGGCGCGCGAGCCGGGGAGCGAGGAGTACCTCGACTCGGAGAAGTACCAGATCCGGGTGTGGCCGGTCGACCGGCCGGACAGCCTGCGCGAGCTGATCGCGCGCGTGAACCGCATCCGTCGCGAGAACCCCGCGCTGCACCAGGACCGCACGCTGCGCTTCCACGACGTCGATAACGACATGCTGATCTGCTACAGCAAGACCAGCGCCGCCGCGGACAACACGATCGTGTGCGTCGTGAACCTCGACCCGCACCACGTGCAGTCCGGCTGGGTGCGCCTGCCGCTGCACGAGCTCGGGCTCGATCCGCACCAGCCCTACCAGGCGCACGACCTCCTGTCGGATGCGCGCTACCTCTGGAGCGGCGAGCGCAATTACGTCGAGCTCAACCCGCACGTGATTCCGGCCCACATCTTCCGGCTGCGCCGGCGGGTGCGCACCGAGCGCGACTTCGACTATTACATGTAAGCGGACGCATCATTCCGGCGGGAACAACAATGACGCACGCAGGGGAGAGGTTCGGGAGCGGGGAGGTCCGGAACGGCGGCCGCGCTCCCGGCCGCCACGGTCCGACGACGAGCGCGCACGCGCGCAGCGGGTGCTGACCATGGCCCATTATCCGCCACCGTCGCTGCCCGACGACCCGCTCTGGTACAAGGACGCCGTCATCTACGAGCTGCACGTCAAGTCGTTCTACGACTCGAACGGAGACGGCATCGGCGACTTCCAGGGGCTCATCCAGAAGCTCGACTACGTACGCGACCTCGGGGTCAACTGCATCTGGCTGCTGCCGTTCTATCCGTCGCCGATGAAGGACGACGGCTACGACATCGCCGACTACCACAACGTTCATCCCGACTACGGCACGCGCAAGGACTTCGCGATGTTCGTCCGCGAGGCGCACCGGCGCGGTCTGCGGGTCATCACCGAGCTCGTCATCAACCACACGTCGGATCAGCATCCGTGGTTCCAGGCGGCACGGCGCGCTCCGCGCGGCTCGGCGAAGCGGAATTTCTACGTCTGGAGCGACACGCCCGACAAGTACGCCGGCACGCGCATCATCTTCACGGACACGGAGAGCTCGAACTGGACCTGGGACCCGGTGGCGCAGCAGTACTACTGGCATCGCTTCTTCTCGCACCAGCCGGACCTCAACTTCGACAACCCGCAGGTCGTGAAGGCCGTGATGCGGGTGATGCGCTTCTGGCTCGACGCCGGCGTCGACGGCCTGCGGCTCGACGCCATCCCGTACCTCGTCGAGCGCGAGGGTACGAACAACGAGAACCTGCCCGAGACGCACGCCGTGCTCAAGCGGCTGCGGGCGGAGCTCGATCGGCGCTACCGCAACCGCATGTTCCTGGCCGAGGCGAACCAGTGGCCGGAGGACGTGCGCGACTACTTCGGCGACGGCGACGAATGCCACATGGCGTTCCACTTTCCGCTCATGCCGCGCATGTACATGGCGATCGCGCAGGAGGACCGGCATCCGATCGTAGAGATCATGCAGCAGACGCCGGACATTCCGGAGAACTGCCAGTGGGCGATCTTCCTGCGCAACCACGACGAGCTGACGCTCGAGATGGTGACGAGCAAGGAGCGGGACTACATGTACCAGATGTACGCCGCCGATCCGCGCGCGCGCCTCAATCTCGGGATCCGGCGCCGGCTGGCGCCGCTCATGGAGAACGACCCCGACCGCATCAAGCTCATGAACAGCCTGCTGCTGTCGATGCCGGGCTCGCCCGTCATCTACTACGGCGACGAGATCGGCATGGGCGACAACATCTACCTCGGCGACCGCAACGGCGTGCGCACGCCGATGCAATGGACGCCGGACCGCAACGGCGGCTTCTCGCGCGCGGACCCGCAGCGCCTCTACCTGCCGCCGATCATGGATCCGATCTACGGCTACGAGGCGGTCAACGTCGAGGCGCAGCTGCGCGATCCGTCGTCGCTGCTCAACTGGATGCGGCGCATTCTCGCGGTGCGCAAGAGCAGCCGCGCGTTCGGCCGCGGCAAGCTCACGTTCCTGCGGGCCGGCAACCGCAAGGTGCTCGCGTACCTGCGCGAGTACGAGGACGAGGTGATCCTGTGCGTCGCGAACCTCTCCCGCAGCGCCCAGCCGGTCGAGCTCGACCTGTCGCGCTACAAGGGCCGCGTGCCGATCGAGCTGATGGGCAAGACGGCGTTTCCCCCGATCGGGGAGCTGCCGTATCTGCTCACGCTCTCGGGCTACGGGTTCTACTGGTTCCGCCTCGCGGCCGGGGAGGAGGTGCCCGCGTGGCACGAAGAGCGGCTGCCCCCCGAGGAGCTGCCCGTGCTCGTGCTGTTCGACGGCTGGCGCAGCTTCCTGCGCGAGCGCGTGGTGCCGTGGCGCATCGCCATGGCGGAGAAGGTGCGCAACCAGCTCGAGACGGAGGCCATGCCGCGGTTCCTCCAGGGGCAGCGCTGGTTCGCCGCCAAGGGGACCGCGGTCGCGCGCGCGGCGCTCGAGAGCTACAGCGAATGGAGCGAGGGCGGCCAGTCGTGGATGCTCGCGGTGTTCCGGGCGGAAGCGCCGGGCGCGGAGGCGGGCTCGTACTTCGTGCCGCTCGCGCTCGCGTGGGAAGACGGCGACGACGAGCGCGTGCGCACGATGATGCGCGGGGCGATCGCGCGCGTGCGGCAGCAGGCGCGCGTCGGCTGGCTCGCGGATGCGTTCAGCGACGAGTCGTTCTGCCGCGCCGTGATCGAGGCGATCGGGGCGGAGCGCGAGCTGCCGGCGATGGGCGGCGTGATCCGCTTCCGGGCGACGCGCGCGCTGCCGCGCGACGCGCTGCCGCTCGATCCGCGCATCCCGGTGCGGCAGCCGAGTGTGCAGAGCACCAACACCACCGTCGCGATCGGGGAGCAGATGTTCCTCAAGGGCTACCGGCGGCTGCGCACGGGCATCAACATGGAGCTCGAGGTCGGTCGCTACCTCACGGAGGTCGCCGACTTCGCGCACAGCGTGCCGGTGCTCGGGTGGGTGGAGTTCGTCGCGCCCGACGCGACCACGACGCTCGTGCTCCTCGAAGGGTACGTGGAGAACCAGGGCGACGGCTGGTCGTACACGGTCGATTATCTGCAGCGCTTCCTCGAAGAGCGGCGCACGGCGCCGCTGGCGTCCGAGCCGGCGGACGTGCACGGCGTGTATCTCAAGCTGATCGAGACGCTGGGACGGCGCACCGGCGAGCTGCACCGGGTGCTCGGAGAAGCGACGGGCGACCCGGCGTTCGAGCCCGAGCCGATCACGCCCGAGGATCTCGCCGCCTGGACCGAGGCGGTGCGCGGGGAGGCCGAGAGTACGTTCGAGCTGCTGCAGGCGCGGCGGCAGTCGCTGCCGGACACCGTGCAGCGGGAGGTCGATTCGCTGCTCGCGCGGCGCGAACGCCTGGTCGGCCGGCTGGCGGAGCTCGTACCGCGCACGGTGACCGCGCGCAAGATCCGCATTCACGGCGATTATCATCTCGGCCAGGTGCTGCTCGCGCACAACGATTTCGTCATTACCGATTTCGAGGGGGAGCCGGCGCGCTCGGTGGCCGAACGCCGCGCGAAGTACTCGCCGCTCAAGGATCTCGCCGGCATGATCCGTTCGCTCAGCTACGCCGCCCACGCCGCGCTGCTGCGCGCGACCGCCGAGCGTCCCGAGGACTACGCCCGGCTCGAGCCGCACGTGCGGCAGTGGGAAGCGCTGGTACGGCGGGCGTTCGTGCAGGCCTACATCGAGGCGACGCGGGAGAGCGGCCTCTACGCGTCCTGGGACGAGTTGCGCGGGCTGCTGCGGCTGCTCATGTTCGAGAAGGCGTTCTACGAGCTGCGCTACGAGCTGCAGAACCGGCCCGACTGGGTGCACATCCCGCTGCACGGTCTGCTCGACCTCTCCGCCGAAGAGCCTGCGGCATCGGCGCAGTGAACGCTCGACCGGCGGGCGCGGCAGCGGCCGCCGCGCGCCGTCGAGGGCCGGCGCGCCTTCCGAGGCGGCCGGTCCGTTCAACCGCCACGAACATTCCGACGAAGGAGGGCTATATGGAACAGGTGCACATGGCACTCGAGCCGGTACGAATCTTCTTCCTGCAGCTCGGCGAGTTCCTGCCGCGGCTGCTGCTCGCCGTTCTCATTCTGGTCGTCGGATGGCTGCTCGCCAAAGCGCTGCGATTCGCCGTGGTACGGGGGCTGCGGGCGGTGAACGTCAACGTCCTGGCCGAGCGCGCCGGCATCGACGGCTTCCTGCGGCAGGGCGGCGTGCAGACCGACATGATCGGCATCCTCGGGCTGCTGGCTTACTGGCTCGCGATCCTCGCCGCGCTGGTCGTCGCCTTCAACACGCTCGGGCTCGGCTACGTCACGGATCTGCTCGTGCAGGTGGCGCTGTTCATTCCGCGCGTTATCGTGGCGGTGCTGATTCTCGCGTTCGGCGCCTACTTCGCGCGCTTCATCGACGGGGCCATCGCCGCTTACGGCCGCAACGTCGAGCTCGAGGACGCGGATCTGCTCGGCCGTCTGGCCCGCTACACGGTCTTGGTATTCGTGGTGCTGCTGGCGCTCGATCAGCTCAGCATCGGCGGCGACCTCATCCGCTGGACGTTCCTGATCGTCCTCACGGGCATCGTTCTCGCGCTCGCGCTCGCCTTCGGCCTCGGCGGCCAGCAGTGGGCGGCGGCCCTGCTCGCGCGCTGGTGGAAGAGCGCGCACCCCGACGACCGGCCGTGACGCGCGCGGCGACCTCGCCGGCGCGCGCCGCCGTGCGCGGACGCGCGGGCGCCGGCTGAGTTATATTCTCCCTTTTTCGCGGGTACCGATCCGAGAGGTAATGGCGAACACGACGGACAGGGGGATCGACTATCTGGGCGTGAACCGGCGCATCGCCGTGTGGCCCGGGCGGCCGTATCCGCTCGGAGCCACGTGGGACGGGGAGGGTGTGAACTTCTCCCTGTTCTCGGAGCACGCCGAAGCCGTGCATCTGTGTCTCTTCGATTCGACGGGCCGCCACCAGATCGCCGAGATCCCCATGCGCTGGCAGACGGACCAGGCATGGCACTGCTACCTGCCGGAAGCGCGCCCGGGCCAGCTGTACGGGTATCGGGTTTTCGGCCCGTACAAGCCGGAGGAGGGGCTGCGCTTCAACCCGCACAAGCTGCTGCTCGACCCGTACGCGAAATCGATCGTCGGCCAGATCCAGTGGAGCGACGCGCACTTCGGCTACCGGGTCGGCGCAGCGCAGGCCGACCTGGTCATGGACCGCCGCGACAACGCCGCGGGGATGCCGAAGTGCCGCGTCATCGACTCGGCGTTCACCTGGGGCGACGACCGCCCGCCGCGCACCCCGTGGCACGACACCGTCATCTACGAGCTGCACGTGAGGGGCTTCACGATGCTGCACCCCGAGGTGCCGCCGCTCCTGCGCGGCACCTACGCCGGGCTCGCGAGCGAGCCCGTGATCGACTACCTGCAGCGCCTCGGGGTGACCGCCGTCGAGCTCATGCCGGTACACACGTTCGTCGACGACCGGCCGCTCGTCGAGCGGGGGCTGCGCAACTACTGGGGCTACAACTCGATCGGTTTCTTCGCGCCGGAGATGCGCTACTCGGCGACCGGCACGATCGAGGAGTTCAAGACCATGGTGAAGCGGCTGCACAGCGCCGGCATCGAGGTGATCCTCGACGTGGTCTACAACCACACGGCCGAGGGCAATCATCTCGGCCCGACGCTGTCGTTCCGCGGCATCGACAACACCGCGTACTACCGCCTCACCCCGGATCCGCGCTACTACATGGACTACACGGGCTGCGGCAACACGCTCAACATGCTGCATCCGCGGGTGCTGCAGCTCATCATGGACAGCCTGCGCTACTGGGTGCAGGAGATGCACGTCGACGGGTTCCGTTTCGACCTCGCGGCGGCGCTCGCGCGCGAACTGCACGAGGTCGACCGGCTCGGCGCATTCTTCGACATCATCCACCAGGATCCCGTGCTCTCGCAGGTGAAGCTCATCGCCGAGCCTTGGGACCTGGGGGAAGGCGGATATCAGGTCGGCAACTTTCCCGTCGGCTGGACCGAGTGGAACGGCAAGTACCGCGACACGGTGCGCGGCTACTGGCGGGGCGACGAAGGGGTCATCGCCGATCTCGCGTACCGTCTCACCGGCTCGAGCGATCTCTACGAGAGCGGCGGGCGGCGTCCCTACGCGAGCATCAATCTCGTGACCGCGCACGACGGCTTCACGCTCACCGACCTCGTCAGCTACAACGAGAAGCACAACGAGGCGAACGGGGAGGACAACCGCGACGGCACGGATCACAACATCAGCTGGAACTGCGGCGTCGAAGGACCGACCGACGATCCGGAAATCCGGCGCCTGCGCGCGAAGCAGAAGCGCAATTTCATCGCGACTCTGCTGCTGTCGCAGGGCGTGCCGATGCTGCTCGCGGGCGACGAGGTGGGGCGCACCCAGCACGGGAACAACAACGCCTACTGCCAGGACAACGAGATCTCGTGGGTGCACTGGGACCTCAACGCGGAAGACCGCGAGTTCCTGGAGTTCGTGCGGCGCATGGTGCGGCTGCGGCACGAGCACCCCTCGTTCCGGCGGCGGCAGTTCTTCCGCGGTCGCGAAATCAGCGGCACCGGCATTCGCGATCTCGTCTGGCTGCGCCCGGACGGCGGCGAGATGACCGAGGAGGAGTGGCACAAGCCCTTCGCGCGCACGGTGGGGCTTTCGCTCGCGGGCGAGCTCGCCGAGGAGGACGAGCGCGGCCGGCCGCTGCGCGACGACAACTTTCTCCTGCTGCTGAACGCGCACGCCGAGCAGGTGCCGTTCACGCTTCCGGCGTTCCCGGACGCCGCGACCGTATGGGAAGTCGTCGTGGACACGGAGGACCCGGACCGGCGCGGCCGGCACAACGCTGGCGAGCAGTACCCGCTCGCGGGACGCTCGCTGGTGCTGCTGCGGCGGGTGGTGTAGGGGCGCGGCGCTCGGCGCGGGACCGGCACGGCGTACCGGGCGGCTTTGCTTTGCGTTCCTGTCCCGGCGTGCGCGGCCGGAACCCGCGGACGTGCACGCAGCGCGCACGCGAGCGCGACGATGCACGCCAGGTGTCGCGAAACGGCTGGATCAGGTTAAGGAAGACAGGCGATCATGCAACGAATGCACCCCATGCCTTTCGGCGCCGAGCTGCTCGGCGACGGGACCGCGCGCTTTCGGCTGTGGGCGCCGAGCGCGAAGAAGGTCGAACTGTGCCTGAGCGCCGGCGGCGCCGAGGAGCGCATCGTGCTCGACGCCGGCGCGGACGGCTGGCGCGAGGCGACGCTGCCCGTGGCCGCCGGCGCGCGCTACCGCTATCGCATCGACGACCGCATCGACGTGCCCGATCCCGCGTCGCGGTTCCAGCCCGACGACGTGCACGGGCACAGCGAGCTCATCGATCCGCGCGCCTACGTCTGGAGCGACGCCGACTGGCGCGGGCGGCCGTGGGAGGAAGCGGTGCTCTACGAGCTGCACGTCGGCAGCTTCACGCCCGAAGGCACGTACGCCGGGGTGCGCCGGCGCCTCGAGCATCTGCGCGATCTCGGGGTGACCGCGATCGAGCTGATGCCGCTCGCGGACTTTCCCGGCCGGCGCAACTGGGGCTACGACGGCGCGCTGCTCTATGCGCCCGACGCCCGGTACGGGCGGCCCGAGGAGCTCAAGGCGCTCGTCGACGCCGCGCACCGGCTCGGCCTGATGGTGTTCCTCGACGTCGTCTACAACCATTTCGGGCCGGAGGGCAACTACCTGTCGCTGTACGCGGCGCCGTTCTTCACCGAGCGCCACCATACGCCGTGGGGCGCGGCGATCAACTACGACGGGCCGGGCAGCCGCACGGTGCGGGACTTCGTCGTGCACAACGCACTCTACTGGCTCGAGGAGTATCACTTCGATGGCCTGCGTCTCGATGCGGTGCATGCCATACGGGACGACTCGGTGCCCGATATCCTGAGCGAGCTCGCGGAGGCGGTGGCGCGCGGCCCCGGGCGCGAGCGGCACGTGCACCTCGTGCTCGAGAACGACAAGAACGAGGCGCGCTACCTCGCGCGCGATGCCGGGCGGCCGTTCTACGCGGCGCAATGGAACGACGACATCCACCATGCGATGCATGTGATCGCGACCGGCGAGTCGGGCGGCTACTACGTCGACTATGCCGATGCGCCGCTCAAGCACCTCGGACGCTGTCTCACCGAGGGATTCGCCTATCAGGGCGAACCGTCGCCGTTCCGGGACGGCGCGCCGCGCGGCGAGCCCTCGGCGGATCTGCCGCCGACGGCGTTCGTGTCGTTCCTGCAGAACCACGACCAGGTGGGCAACCGCGCGTTCGGCGAGCGCATCACGGCGCTCGCGCCGCCGGAGCGCGTGCTCGCGCTCTCGGCGATCCTGCTGCTCGCGCCGTCGCCGCCCATGCTCTTCATGGGCCAGGAATGGGGCGCGCGCTCGCCGTTTCCGTTCTTCTGCGATTTCGGGCCCGAGCTCGCGCGCGCCGTGACCGAGGGTCGGCGCCGCGAATTCGCGCGCTTTCCGGAATTCAGCGACCCGCGGGCGCGCGAGCGCATTCCGGATCCGAGCGATCCGGCGACCTTCGCGCTCGCGGTGCTCGACTGGAATGCGCTGCAGGAGCGGGAGGCGAAGGAGTGGGTCGCATGGCACGCGGCGCTCCTGCGCGTGCGGCGGGAGGAGATCGTGCCGCGGCTCGCCGGCATGGGCGGGCGGGCGGGCCGCTACGCGCTGCACGGCGAGCACGGGCTGGAGGCCCAATGGGCGCTCGGGGACGGTTCGCGGC
>DATCLR010000040.1:0-3149 GCA_036563785.1 Burkholderiales bacterium
GGCCGAAGGCCGAGCGCACGATGCCGAGCGCGGCGCGGTCCAGGTCGGCATTGCGGCTGACGATCGCGGCGTTCTTGCCGCCCATCTCCGCGATGCAGGGCCGGGGGTAGCGGTGCGCGGCGAAGGTCCGGCAGATCTGCATGCCGGCTTCGTAGGAGCCGGTGAAGGTGATGCCGGCGATGTCGGGATGCCGCACGAGCGGATCGCCGACGCGCGCCGCGCTGCCGGAGAGGTAATTGAACACGCCGGGCGGCACGCCGGCCTCGCGCAGGCACTGCGCGAGGAGCCACCCGCACCACGGTGTCGCGCTCGCCGCCTTGTACACCACGCAGTTGCCGGTCATCAGCGCCGCCGCGGCGGGCCCGCCGGCCAGCGCGAACGGGCAGTTGAACGGGGCGATCACTCCCCATACGCCATACGGCTTGAGGTAGCTCGTGTTGCGGCTGGAGAAGCCGGGGAGGGGATCCTTGGGCAGGTCGCGCACGAAGCCGTGGTTGTCCTGCATCTGGCGGCAATACCAGCGGATCAGGTCGACGGTCTCCTGCACGTCGGCGAGCGCTTCCAGGCGGTTCTTCCCGACCTCGAGCACCGCCGCGGCCGCAAGATGGAACGCGCTCGCCTCGAGGAGCGCGGCGGCGCGCATCAGGATGTCGACGCGGCGCGGCCAGGGCGTGCGCGCCCAGGCGGGGAATGCCGCGCGGGCCGCGCGCACCGCCGCCGCGACGTCCTCCGGCGAGCCTTCCTGGAAGATGCCGAGCACCTGATCGGTGTCGATCGGCGAGCGCGACTCGAACTGCCCGTCGGCCCGCACGTCTTCGCCGCCGATCAGCATCGCGTGCTCCACCCCGAGGTTGGAGCGCACCTCCGCCAGCGCGGCGTCGAACTGCTCGTGCAGCTCGCGCGGCGGATCGAACATGGTGGCGTAGGTCAGCCGGAACGCAGCGCTCAAGGGCTTGCGCTGCGTGCGATGGTGGCGGCGTCTCACGGCGGGCGCGTTGGCTACGGAACGGGCATCGGCTCGCGCAGCGCACGCAGCAGCAGCGGCGCGCGGGCTCGCGCATCCGCGGAAGCTACGCTTCGACTGCGGCTGGCTGAGATTGGATTCGCGTCTGTGGCGCGGTACGTTGTGGCCGGATCGGCGCGATCGCGGGTTGCGCGATTCTAGCGGGAGGGATGCGGCTTTAGCAAACCGGTCCGCGGTGGCTGCCGCCGCGGGCGCCGCCTGCCGTGCGCCAGTGCGACGGACGGGCATACCGCGTGCCCGGCAGGAAGGTGCCGGCGTTGTTCCCGCACCCTCGCAGATGGACGACAATCGCGTTCGAGCGCGTGGAAGCAGCGCCGCTTTGCCTGGAGCAAGCCGATGCGAGCCACCTACCCTGTGCGCGTCACCACGAGCGCACATGCGGCGCGAAACGAGATGGCCTTTCTCGAGCCGTTGTTCGAGCGGCTCGAACGGCACCGGGCGTCGCCGCGGCCGCGTCCCTTCGTCACGCTGGGCTACGCCCAGAGCATCGACGGCAGCATCGCGGCGCGGCCGGCGCGGCCGGTCGCGTTGAGCTCCGAGAAGGCGTTCGCCATGGCGCACCTGCTGCGCGCGCGCCACGGCGGGCTGCTGGTCGGCATCGACACCGTCCTCGCCGACGATCCGCGGCTGACGGTAAGGCTGTGCGAGGGCGAGAACCCGCAGCCGATCGTGCTCGACAGCCGGCTGCGCATGCCGGAGAACGCGCGCCTCTTCTCGCATCCCGACCGGCGACCGCTATTGCTTACCACCGCGGCAGCATCCGCATCCCGCATCGCGCGGCTCGAGGCGCATGGCGCCTCGGTGCGCGTGCTGCCTGCGGACCCGCTCGGACGGGTCGACCTCGGCGCCGCGCTCGATGCGCTCGCCGCGGAAGGGTTGAGCTGCCTGATGGTGGAGGGCGGCGCGACGGTCATCGACAGCTTTCTGCGCGCGCGCTTGGTCGACTACTGCGTCATCACCGTCACGCCCCGGCTCATGTTCGGTGGCCTCAAGACGATGGAGGGCGCGGGCCCTGCCGCGCCGCTTTCGATCGTCGATTGCGCCTACGAGGTCCTGGACGGCGATCTCGTGATCCACGGCACGCCCGGGGACTGACCGCATGGCGGCGCGCGCGCTTTTCCACGTCGGAAAGGGCCAGGTGGCCGCGCGCGAGGTGCCGCTGGCGGCGCCGGGCACGGGCGAAGTGCTGGTGAGGTCGCTCTATTCGGGGATCAGCGCCGGAACCGAGGCGATGATCTTCGCCGGCGACTTTCCTCGCGGCGAGGCGCTCGATGCGGCGCTGCCGGAGCTCGCCGGCCGCTTCGAGTATCCGTTCCGCTACGGCTACGCGGTGGTCGGCCGCGTGATCGCGCGCGGTGCCGGCGTGCCTTCCGAGTGGGACGATGCGCTCGTCTTCGTGTTTCATCCGCACCAGGACCGCATCGTCGTGCCGGTCGCGTCGTGCCAGCGGGTGCCGGCGGATGTCGCGCCGCAGGCCGCGTTGTACTTTCCCCAGGTCGAGACCGCGCTGACGCTCGTGCTGGACGCGGCGCCGTTGATCGGCGAGCGCGCCATCGTGTTCGGGCTCGGAGTCGTCGGGCTGTTCGTGGCGCGGCTGCTCTCCGACTTTCCGCTCGAGCGACTCGTGGCCGCCGAGCCGCTCGAGTGGCGGCGCCGTCTCGCACGCGAGTGGGGCATCCCCGGCACGTTCGATCCGACCGATGCCGCCGCATGGTGCGAGCATGGCGCAGGGCTCGATGCCGATTTCGCGCTCGAGCTTTCGGGTAATCCGGCCGCGCTCGCGCAGGCGATCGAGGCGACGGGTTTCGACGGCAGGCTCGTGGTGGGATCGTGGTACGGCACGCGCGCGGCCGCGCTCGATCTCGGCAGCCGTTTCCATCGCCAGCGCCAGCGCATCGTCTCGAGCCAGGTGAGCACGCTGGCGCCGGCGCTTCGCGGCCGCTGGGACCGGACGCGGCGCACGAAGACCGCGTGGCGCACGCTGGCGCGGCTCGCGCCCGAGCGGCTCCCCGCGCGGTTCTTTCCGCTCGAAGCGTGCCAGGAGGCCTTCGAGACCGTGCGCGCGCGTCCCGAAGGCGTGCTGCAGCTCGGGTTCCGCTACGATTGAGCGCCGCCTCCCGACGTC
>DATCLR010000253.1:0-4046 GCA_036563785.1 Burkholderiales bacterium
GGCCTCGCCGCATACGGCCGGGCCGAAATAAACGAAAGTCCACTTGCCCCGGAACAGCTCCGCCTCCGCGGCGGCGCCGTCGAAATCGGCCAAGCCCTCGACAGGGCGCAGCGGCCGCGGCGGCTGCACGAGCTCGCCGTAGTTCTTCGTCGCACTCGGCCGCCAGCCGCTCTGCACGAGCACGAACGCGGCGATGAGCCCCGAGAAGAAGAGCGTCGCGAGCGCCAGGATCACCCAGCGCCCCCGCCGGCGCAGGCTGGCCTCGTCCGATCGGCTCATGTGCGGTTCCTCATGGGCGAATTCCGCCGATACCAGCGCACGACGAGCACGACGTAAACCACGATGGCGGTCGCGGCCAGCGCGAACCACTGGAAAGCGTACCCCCGGTGGACGGCGATGCCGGCGTCGAGCCGGGCCCATTCGCGCACGTAGCCGCCGGGGCTTTGCGGATCGAGCAGGACTACGATCGGCTGCAGCGGCCACTCGACCTGCTGCGCGTAGCGCTCGAGGTCGATCTGCTGCCACACGGTCGGCCGCGTGCGCGTGAGCGGATCGAGCTCGCCGAGCAGGAAATCGACGCGTGGCGCGACCGCGGTGCCGCTGATGTCGACGGGCGCGGGCGGGGCGTCGATGTCGGGAAGCTCCGCGCGCGACGGCGGCGCCGGCACCCAGCCGCGGTTCACGAGCACGCGCGTGTCGGAGTTCTCGATGCGAAACGGCGTGAGCACGTGGTAGCCAGGCACGCCGTTGTGGATGCGGTTGTCCCAGAGCACCTGGTACTCGGTCTCGTACACGCCGCGCGCCCGGACGCGCGCGTACTGCACCTCTTCGACCGCAACCGGCGCGCCTTGGAGCGTGATCGGCGGCGCCGCCGCGCGCCGGTCGTACTCGGCCTGCAGCGCCTCCTTCTCCTCGGCCCGGCGGAGCTGCCAGAAGCCGAGGCCGCAGAACAGCGGCACGAGCACGAGCGCCGCCAGCGTGGGCACGACCAGCGCGCGCAGCCGCGTCATGCCATCGTTCAAGGACGTCATCCCGCCTTACTCGTCGAGCGGCTCCGCAACGCCGCGGCGCCGTCCCGCCCGCTTAAGTATAATGCCGATTCGCCCGCTCGCCGGGGACAACCGATGCTCATCATCAAGTCTTTCGTCATCCTGATGCTGCTCTTTATCTTCGCGAGCCTGTTCTCGGCGCTCGTGCTGCTGTTTCGCCGCGGACCGGCCGGTCCTCGCACCGGTCTCGCCAAGGCGCTCACCTGGCGTATCGGGCTGTCGCTCGCGCTGTTCTTCCTGCTGATGGCGGGCTTCTACTTCGGCGTCATTCCGCCCGAAGGTCTGTCGCCGGCGCCGGGCCGCTAGCGCCGGCCGGCACAGCGCCGACACCCGTTCGAAACGCGCTCAACGAAAAAGGCGCCGCCTCGCGGCAGCGCCTCTTCCGTGCTCGCGCGCCCCGCGGGCGCCTACAGCCAGTACACGAAGATGAACAGGAACAGCCACACCACGTCGACGAAGTGCCAGTACCAGGCAACCGCTTCGAACGCGAAGTGGCGATCCGGGCGGAAATGCCCTTTCAGCGACCGGCCGAGGATGACGATGAGCATGATGGTGCCGATCGTCACGTGGAAGCCGTGGAAGCCGGTCAGCATGAAGAACGTCGAGCCGTAGATGCCCGTTTGCAGCGTCAGGCCCAGCTCGGTGTAGGCGTGCACGTACTCGTACGCCTGCAGGCCGAGGAACAGGATGCCGAGCGCGACCGTCAGGAACAGGCCCGTGATGAGCTGGGCGCGGTTGTCCTTGAGGAGCCCCCAGTGCGCCACGGTCACCGTCAAACCCGAGGTGAGCAGGATCAGCGTGTTGAGCGCCGGGATTCCCCACGCGGCCATCGGCGTGAACTGGTTCGGCCCCGGCAGCGTGTCCTCCGGCACCGGTACCGGACCATGCGGGCCGGCCGTCGGCCACGTGGCGTCGTAGTCGGGCCACAGATCGCTCGCGCCCAGCCAGTCGATCACGAACAGCCGCACGTAGAACAGCGCGCCGAAGAACGCGGCGAAGAACATGACCTCGGAGAAGATGAACCACGCCATCCCCCAGCGGAACGAGCGGTCCACCTGGTCGTTGTATAAGCCGCCTTCGCTTTCGCCGATGACCTGTCCGAACCAGCTCGCCATCATGGCGATGATGACGATGGCCCCGAGCAGCATGAACCACGGGCCGGCGCCGATGTCGTTGAACGTGAGCGCGGTTCCGAGCGCGAGCAGGAACAGCCCGGCCGACGTGACGATCGGCCAGGGGCTCGGATTGGGCACGTAGTAGCTACCGTGGGATGAAGACGCCATGGTTGTCCCCTTGTCTCTAAGAGTTCGCGTTAACCTTTGTCGCGGGCGGCATGGGGGCCGTCCTGCGCATGCTGCCCGGTCGCCGGTGCGGCGGCGCCTCCGTACTTGGCCGCCGACGACTTGTCCGCATTGAAGAACGCGTACGACAGCGTGATAGTCTCCACGTCCGGCGAAATCTCCGGCATGACCGTGAAGCGCACCGGCATTTCCACCGCTTCGCCCGGCTTCAATTCCTGCCGCGTGAAGCAGAAACATTCGATCTTCTTGAAGTGCGGCGCCGCGCGCGCGGGCGCCACGCTCGGCACCGCCTGCCCCACGATCGTCTCGTTGGTGTTGTTGCGCGCGTAGTAGTTCACCACCACGGTTTCGCCCGGGTGCACCTCGAGACGCCGCGTCATGGGACGGAACTCCCAGGGCAGCCCCGAGCTCGCGTGGCCCGTGAACTCGACCGTGATCGTGCGCGAGGTATCCACGACGCCGGCGACCGCTTCGACGCGGCCCGTCTTGCCGTTGAGGCCGAGCGCCTGGCAGGCGATGTCGTAGAGCGGCACCAGCAGGTAGCCGAAGCCGAACATCGCCACGGCGAAGAGCCCGAGCTTCGCCGCGCTGCGGCGCACCCTGGCGTTTCTCGACGCTGCGTCCATTTACCGGAACCTCACGATCACCAGAACCTCACGATCGCCGCGACATAGAAGAGGAGCGCCACCGCACCGAGGATGACGGCCGTAATCACGATACGGCGGCGCTGTTCGTCGCGATTCATCGTGTCGATCACGGTCCTCGGCGCCCGCTACTTCACCACGGGAGCGGTCGTGAAGCTGTGGTACGGCGGCGGCGAGGGCAGCGTCCACTCGAGCCCTTCGGCGCCCTCCCACACCCGCGAGTCCGCCTTCTTACCGCCCCGGATCGTCTGGATCACGAGATAGACGAACAGCAGCTGCGAGAAGCCGAAAATGAACGCGCCGATGGTAGCCCACTGGTTGAAGTCCGTGAACTGCAGCGCGTAGTCCGGAATGCGGCGCGGCATGCCCGCGAGCCCCAGGAAATGCATCGGGAAGAACGTGAGATTCATCCCGATCATGGTGAGCCAGAAGTGCCACTTCCCGAGCGTCTCGTTGTACATGTGGCCGGTCCACTTCGGCAGCCAGTAATAGGCGCCCGCGAAGATCGCAACGACCGCTCCCGTCACGAGCACGTAGTGGAAGTGCGCGACCACGAAGTACGTGTCGTGGTACTGGAAGTCGGCGGGCGCGACCGCCACCATGAGACCGGAGAGCCCGCCGATGGTGAACAGGAACACGAACGCGATGGCGAAGAGCATCGGCGTTTCGAAGGTCATCGCGCCGCGCCACATCGTCGCGAGCCAGTTGAAGATCTTCACGCCCGTCGGCACCGCGATGAGCATGGTCGCGTACATGAAGAAGAGCTCGCCGGCGAGCGGCATGCCGACCGTGAACATGTGATGCGCCCACACGACGGTCGACAGGAACGCGATGGAGGCGGTCGCGTAAACCATCGAGTTGTAGCCGAAGAGCGGCTTCCGCGCGAACGTCGGAATCACCTGCGAAATGATCCCGAACGCCGGCAGGATCATGATGTAGACCTCCGGATGCCCGAAGAACCAGAAAACGTGCTGGAAGAGCACCGGATCGCCGCCGCCCGCGGCGTCGAAGAACGAGGTGCCGAAATGGCGGTCGGTGAGCACCATCGTCAC
>DATCLR010000254.1:0-4827 GCA_036563785.1 Burkholderiales bacterium
ATGCCGGCCAACGCGGCCCATCCTGGGATGTCACCCCGCTGCACACCCGCCCGACGCATAAGCGCTTGATTTAGGGGGCCTGCTGCAAGCAGTCGCCGCCGCTGTGGCTCCGGATGCAACCATATGACGTTTCGCGGCTCGCGCACCGCTGCGGCGCCTCTCCTCCCTGCCCGCCGAGCTCAGAGCGCCCGCGGGTCGAAGCCGGTCGCGCGGTAGATCTCTTCGAGCGTCCGGGCGCCCACGCGCTCTTCCATCTCCCGGTGCACCGGCATCAGTGCCCGCTTCCAGGCCCGCTTTTCCTCCTCGGTCAGCTCGATCACCTGGACCTTCCCCGAGGCTCGCACCGCTTCGAGGGCACGGTCGTTCTCCGCCTTGGCGATGGCATTGGCGTACTGCGTCGCCTCGGCCATCGCGGCCTCGAGCGCCCGGCGGATGCGCCAGGGCAGCGCCTCCCAGAACTTCTCCTGCACGATCACGGCGTAGCCGAGATAGCCGTGGTTCGAGACGGTGACGTGGGTCTGCGCCCGGTGCATGCCCTGGGTGTAGAGATTCGACGGCGGATTCTCGGTGCCGTCGACGACGCCGGTCTCGAGCGCCCGGCGCACTTCCGAGAACGCCATCTTGTTCGGAATGGCGCCGAGCGCGCGCATCTGGGCGTCGAGCACGCTCGACGGCTGAATCCGCATGCGCAGGCCCGCGAAGTCGGCGGGGCGGCGCAGCGGCCGGTTCGCGCTCATGACCTTGAAGCCGTTGTCCCAGTAGGCGAGCCCGATGATGCCCTTCGCCTCGAGCTTGGCGAGCAGCCGCCGGCCGACCGGCCCGTCCGTCACCTTGCGCAGAGCGGCGTAGTCGTCGAAAAGGTACGGGAGGTCGAACGCCTCGAACTCGCGGATCCCGAGCAGGCCGAACTTCGAGAGCGACGGCGCGAGCATCTGCACGGCGCCGAGCTGCAGCGCCTCCATCTCCTCCTTGTCCTTGTAGAGCGTGCTGTTGGGATAGACCTCGACGCGCACCGCACCGCCGGTGCGCGCCTCGGCGAGTTCCTTGAACTTGAGCGCGCCCTTGCCCTTCGGCGTGTCGTCGGCCACGACGTGGCTGAACTTGATGACGATCGGCTCGGTAGCCTGCGGGTCGCGGTAGAGCCACAGACCCACGCACAACGCCGCGCCGGCCGTCAGCGCCAGAGCCGCCGCGAGCAGGTGCGTCCGCCACGGACGCGGAGAGCGCAAAGGGAACGTCATCCGCTGATCGCTAGCGCGCCGGGCAGGGTTCGATGATCGTCGGCGAGGCGGGCGGGAGCTTGCGACAGCCTTCGGCGGTGCAGAGCTCGTAGCTGCCGCCGTACGACGAGTTCGCGAGCACCACCCGCGGGAGCGGCGGGAGCGCGGGCCGATAGTGCCACGCGCCGTCGCGCAGCACCGCGCCCGGCGGCGGCTCCATACCCGCGGCCGAGCCGCGCACGCGCGCGGCGTCGAGCACGAGCATCCGGCCCTCGCGCCGGTAGTCCTCCTCCCAGCGCACTTTCTCGATCGAATGATTCCAGGCGAGCGTGAAGCGATCGACCGCGAGCGCCCACTGCAGGGCACCCGCGACCACGCAGATCTCAAGCATCGGCACCGCTGCGCGCGGGCGCGGTCCGCGCGGCCGCACGGCGCGCCCGGAGCAGGTGCCAGAGGATGAACGCCGCCGACATGGCAAAGCCGATCTGGTCGCTGAGCTGGGAGGCGACGACAAGCATCGCCGCGGCCACGAACGCGAACAGGCGTTCGGCCACGTTCAGGCGGGCGGCGAGATAGCCGACGATGGCCGAGGCCCAGAGCGCGATCGCGAGCAGGCATTTGCCGACGACGTAAGCCACCGCCCACACGCTCGGATCGCCCTGGAGCATGAGCGCGTTGTCGTAGACGGCGATGAACGGCACCACGTAGCCCGCAATCGCGAGCTGCGTCGCCTTCACGCCGATCTTCATCGGCGACTCCTTCGCGATCGGCGCGGCGGCGAACGCCGCCAGTGCGACCGGCGGCGTGAGATCGGCCATGATCCCGAAGTAGAAGACGAACATGTGCGACACGATGAGCGGCACGCCGAGCTGCAACAGCGCCGGCGCCGCGATCGAGCTCGTAATGATGTAATTCGGGATCGTCGGGATGCCCATGCCGAGCACGAGGCACACGAGCATGGTCAGCACCAGCGACAGGAACAGGCTCTGCTCGCCCACGTGCAGCACGTAGCCGGCGAAGCTCGACGCCGCACCGGTCAGAGTCAGGACGCCGATGATCACGCCGACCACGGCGCAGGCGATCCCGACCGGAAGCGCCTGCTGCGCGCCGTCGACCATCGCGTCGCGCAGATTGCGCAGCGTCTCGCGCCCGCCGCGCACCAAGGCACAGATCACGATCAGCGTCAGGATCACCGCGATGACGGCGTTGACGCCGAGCACACGGCCGTCGACGCGCGCATTGAAGGCGGCGAGCCCGAGCCCGACCGCTATCCAGAACGCGTAGCGAAACGCGAGCGGCCCGATGCGTGCCGCGATGGTGGTGCCTAGGATCAGCACCGCGGTAAGCGCGAGTCCGGTCATGCCGGCGTACATCGGTGTGAAGCCGTGAAACAGCATGTACACCAGCACCGCGAGCGGCAGCACCAGGTACCACCTCTCCTTGATCGCGCGCCAGGCGCTCGGCAGCTGGTCCTTCGGAAGCCCGACCAGCCCGGCGCGCCCGGCTTCGAGGTGCACCATCATGAAAACGGTGAAGTAATAGAGCAGCGCCGGAATCACCGCGGCCTTGACCACTTCCGCATACGGCACGTTCAGGGTCTCGGCCATGATGAAGGCGACGGCGCCCATGACGGGCGGCATGATCTGCCCGCCCATGGAGGACGTGGCCTCGACCGCGCCTGCGAACACCGGGCGATAGCCGAAGCGCTTCATGAGCGGAATCGTGAACTGGCCGACCGTGAGCACGTTGGCGACGCCCGAGCCGCTGATCGTGCCCATGAACCCGGAGGACACCACGGCAACCTTCGCCGGGCCGCCGCGCGAGCCGCCGACGAGGCCGAGCGCGACGTTGTTGAACAGCTGGATCATGCCGGCGTGCTCGAGGAAGCTGCCGAACAGGATGAAGAGGAAGATGTACGTCGCGGAAACGAGCGTCGGAATGCCGTAGATGCCGTCGGTGCCGAGGTACATCTGACCGACGATCTGCCCGAAGCTGTAGCCGCGGTGCGCGAGGTCGCCGGGGAAGTACTCGCCGAAGAGGCCGTAGAGCAGGAACGCGCCGCACACGATCGGCAGCGCCCAGCCCATGATGCGGCGCGCCGCGTCGAACACCATGGCCACGATCACGGTGCCGATGATGAGCTCGGCGACGGTTGGATCGCCCGAATGCTGCACCACTTCGGCCTCGAAAATCAGGTGATAGAAGGCGAGCGCGAACGCCGTCGCGGCAAGGATCCAGTCGTACCAGGGTATGTGAGTCGACGACCGCCGGCTGCTCGGCGGGAACAGCATGAACGTCAGCAGCAGCAAAAAGCCGACGTGCAGCGAACGGATGACGATGCTCGAGAACGGATGGTACGCAGCCACGGTGAGCTGGAAGAACGAGAACGCGAGCGCCGCGACGAGCAGCGCCCGCCCGCTCCAGCCGCGCAGATCGCGTTTCGCCGCGTGTTCGGCCGGCACCTGTCCTCCGGCCTGCGGCTCGTGTGCAATTTCAGACTGCATGTATGCGCCGCTCGATAGGGTGTGAAAACGGAGCCGCGCGCGGCGCGCGCGGCTCCGCCGTGGGGTTTAGAGAAGACCCGCTTCGCGGTAGTAGCGCTCGGCGCCCGGATGCAGCGGCACCGGCGTGTTCTTCGCGGCCTCCTCGCGCTTGATGGCGGCGGCCGCCTTGTGCGCCGCGACCAGCTGATCGAGGTTGTCGAACAGCGCCTTCGTCATCGTGTAGGCGACGTCGTCGGGCACGTCCGAGTGCGTCACGAGGAAGTTCCGCACCGCGGCGGTCGGCACCGCTTCGGTCTGGCCCTGATACGTGTTCGCCGGAATCGTCGCCGGCTGATACGCCGGGTCGCCGATCTTCGCGACCACGTCCGCGGGGATTGGCACGACGACGATATTGATCGCCGTCGCGAGATCGCGCAGCGACGCCACACCGAGGCCCGCCGACTGCAGCGTCACGTCGAGCTGGCGGTTCTTGATCAGTTCGACCGACTCGCCGAACGGCAGATACTCCACGCGCGAGAAATCGTCATACGAGAGACCGGCCGCCTTGAACACGGCGCGCGCGTTCAGCTCGGTGCCGGACTTCGGCGCCCCGACCGACACCCGCTTGCCCTTGAGATCGGCGAGCGTCTTGATGCCCGAATCCGCCGCGGCCACGATCTGGATGTAGTTCGGATAAATGCCCGCGATCGCGCGCAGCTTGTTGAGCGGCTGCGCGAAGCCGGCCTCCTTGTTGCCGCGCCAAGCGTCCGAGAGCGCGTCGCCGAGCGTGAACGCGATCTCGCCGCGTCCCGACTGCAGCAGATTCAGGTTCTCGGCCGACGCCTTGGTCGCCTGCACGCTCACCTTGGCGTCCGGCAGCGCCTTCCCGTAGATCTGCGTCAGCGCCACGCCGAGCGGGTAGTAAACGCCGCTGGTGCCGCCGGTGAGCACGTTGATGAACTTGGCCGCTTGCGCCGGCAGCGCACCGGCCGCGAGTACGACGGCGAGCAGCAGGCCGAGTTTCTTGGCTGGTTTGGACATGTTGCTTCCCCCGTGTGGATGGCATTTGCCCGGATTGACCGGGCATGATTCTAACGTGGACACGCATTGTGCGCGCCCGCGAT
>DATCLR010000255.1:0-3510 GCA_036563785.1 Burkholderiales bacterium
CGTACCCTTTCGCTTCACCGCCGAACTTCGCCGCGAGCACCTTGGTGAGAGCGGCCGTCAACGTCGTCTTCCCGTGGTCGACGTGGCCGATGGTGCCGACGTTCAGGTGCGGTTTGGTACGTTCGAATTTTTCCTTGGACACGATGACCTCGTTCTGATCTCAGCAATGTTCAAGAAATCCGGACCTCGGGCGCCGGCAGCCTATGGAGCCCACAACCGGAATCGAACCGGTGACCTCTTCCTTACCAAGGAAGTGCTCTACCGACTGAGCTATGTGGGCACAACCGAAAGGCACGACATACGAGGCGCGAGGGAAGAATGCATCGACCTCTGCTCCTCCTCGCATCTCGTCACTCCCTGTCACCTTGGAGCGGGTGATGGGAATCGAACCCACATCATCAGCTTGGAAGGCTGAGGTTCTACCATTGAACTACACCCGCGCTGCTTCGGGATGCGCGCGCCTGCACGACACACCCCTGGTAGCCCCGCCCGACTGAGGGCCCTGACCGGTGGAGGGGGGAGGATTCGAACCTCCGAAGGCAGAGCCGTCAGATTTACAGTCTGATCCCTTTGACCGCTCGGGAACCCCTCCGGAAACCATGCCCGCATCCGTACGCCGCCGCGCCCGGAACGTCCTTGCCCCGCACAGGAAGCGGCGAATTCTGCGCGAGCGGACGGCGTTTTGTCAACAAATCTTATTGATTAAACAGTGAGAAGGGCGCCCGCCGTCCGCCGCGAGCACGGCGGGCGCCAGCCATCCCGGCGGCGCAACGGCCCGGGTGCAAACCTCGCTGCCGCCTCGGCGCCCTTCGATCTCGTCATTCCCGTTCTTCGTGCGCGGTCTTTGGCCGCGGACCCCCTCGAGCCGCCGGCGCCGCGCCGCGAGATCGCGACCCGGCGCCCGCCCCTCAGGCCGCCTGGACGATCTCCCGCAGCACGTACGGCAGGATGCCGCCGTGGCGGTAGTAGTCGACCTCGATCGCCGTGTCGATCCGCAGCAGCAGATTCACGCGCTGCGTCGACCCGTTCTTGCGCTTGATCACGAGCACCACGTCCTGCTGCGGCTTGATGTCGCCCTCGAGGCCGAGGATGTCGAATTCCTCGTCCCCCTTGATGCCGAGCGACTGCAGGCTGTCGCTGCCCTTGAACTGCAGCGGGACCACGCCCATGCCGACGAGGTTGGAGCGATGGATGCGCTCGAAGCTGCGCGCGACGACGGCCTTGACGCCGAGCAGGCGCGTGCCCTTGGCCGCCCAGTCGCGCGACGAGCCGGTGCCGTACTCCTCGCCCGCGAACACCACCGTCGGGACCCCTTCGGCGATGTACCGCATGGCCGCGTCGTAGATGCTCATCTGCTCGCCGCTCGGCTGGTGCACGGTGACGCCGCCCTCGGTGCCGGGCAGCATCAGGTTCTTGATGCGCACGTTGGCGAACGTCCCGCGCATCATCACCTCGTGGTTGCCGCGCCGCGAGCCGTAGCTGTTGAAATCGATCTCCTTGACGCCGTGCTCGAGCAGCCACTTGCCGGCCGGCGAGGTGCGCTTGATGGCGCCGGCCGGACTGATGTGGTCGGTCGTGACGGAATCGCCGAAGAGCGCGAGCGCCCGCGCGCCCACGATGTTTCCGACCGTCCCCGGCTGGAGCGTGAAATCCCGGAAGAACGGCGGCTCGGCGATGTAAGTCGACGGCTCCCACTGGTACACCAGCCCGCTCGAGCTCGGAATCTGCTCCCAGAGCGGATTGTCCTTGGTGAAGTCGCTGTAGAGCCGCCGGTAAGTGTCGGGGTCGGTCGCGTACTTCAAAACCCCCTTCACCTCCTCGAGGCTCGGCCAGATGTCCCTGAGGTACACCGGGCGCCCGTCCCTGCCCGTGCCGAGCGGCTCCTGCGTGAGGTCGATGTTGACCGTGCCGGCGATGGCGAAAGCCACCACGAGCGGCGGGCTCATCAGGAAGTTCGCGCGGATGTTCTGGTGAATGCGGGCCTCGAAGTTGCGGTTGCCCGAGAGCACGGCCGCCGCGACCACGTCGTTCTTGACGATCGCTTCATCGATGGCCGGCGCCAGCGGACCGGCGTTGCCGATGCACGTGGTGCAGCCGTAGCCGACCAGACCGAAGCCGAGCTGATCCAGGTACTCCTGCAGCCCGGCGCGCTTCAGGTACTCGGTCACCACCCGCGAACCGGGTGCGAGCGAGGTCTTCACGTGCGGCTTGACCTTGAGGCCGCGCTCGACGGCCTTCTTCGCGAGAAGCCCGGCGGCGAGCAGCACCCCCGGGTTCGAGGTGTTGGTGCACGAGGTGATGGCGGCGATGAGCACGTCGCCGTTGCCGATCGTGGTCTCGCCCTCGCCGCCGGATCCTTCGAGCGCGACCGGGAAGCGCTTCGTCAGATCCTCGGGCTTCTTGTTGTAGCCGTTGTCGGCGATCGGCTTCGTGAAGAGCTCCACGAACTTGCTCTTCAGGTTCGGCAGATCGATGCGGTCCTGCGGGCGCTTCGGCCCGGCGACGCTCGGGACGATCGTGCCCAGGTCGAGCTCGAGCACCGTGGAGTAATCGCACTGGCCCGGCTGCGGCATGCCGTAGAGCCCCTGCGCCTTGAAATAAGCCTCGAACAGGTCGATCTCCTCGTCCGTGCGGCCGGTGTTCCTGAAGTACTGCACGGTTTCGTCGTCGACCGGGAAGAAACCCATCGTCGCGCCGTACTCGGGGGCCATGTTCGCGATCGTCGCGCGGTCCGGCACCGAAAGCGACGCCGCGCCTTCGCCGAAGAACTCGACGAACTTGCCGACCACCTTGGCCTTGCGCAGCATCTCGGTCACGGTGAGCACGAGATCCGTGGCGGTCACCCCCTCGCGCAGCCTTCCCTTGAGGTGCACACCGACCACGTCGGGGGTCAGGAAGTACACCGGCTGCCCGAGCATGCCGGCTTCCGCCTCGATGCCGCCCACGCCCCACCCGACGACGCCGATGCCGTTGATCATCGTCGTGTGCGAGTCGGTGCCGACCAGCGTGTCCGGATAGTAGATCCCGTCCTTCTGCAGCACGCCGCGCGCCAGGTACTCGAGGTTCACCTGGTGCACGATGCCGATGCCCGGGGGCACGACGCGGAACGTGTCGAACGCCTGCATGCCCCATTTCATGAAGCGGTAGCGCTCCGCGTTGCGGCGGAACTCGAGCTCCATGTTCAGCTTGAGTGCGTCCGGGCGGTTGTAGTAGTCGACCTGCACCGAGTGGTCGACGACCAGATCCACAGGCACGAGCGGCTCGATGATCTTCGGGTTCTTGCCGAGCCGCGCGGCCACGCCCCGCATGGCGGCGAGATCGCAGAGCAGCGGAACGCCCGTGAAGTCCTGCAGCACGATGCGGGCGACGACGAACGGAATCTCCTGCGTGCGCGGCGCATTCGGCGCCCACGCCGCCAGCTGCCGGACGTGCTCTTCGGTGACCTTCTTGCCGTCGCAGTTGCGCAGGACCGACTCGAGGACGATGCGGATCGAGACCGGCAGCCGCGAG
>DATCLR010000258.1:0-4474 GCA_036563785.1 Burkholderiales bacterium
TTCAGCGCCAGCGTCGAGAGGCCGAGCAGCGTGCCGATCAGCACCGCCACGGGAAAGATCTCGTAGAGCTTTCGCGGCTGGGTCAGCACGACGTAGCGCAGGAGCTCGTAGAGCCCGAAGCTGCCCTTGCCGTAGTCCGGAAGCGCGTCCACCAGCACCACGAGCATGAGGAGCGCCGCGAGCACGCCGAGCACCAGCCCGGTGCCGACGAGCATCGCCCGGCCGATGTGGCGATCGAGCAGCGTAAGCATCACGATGCGGATGCGAGCCGCAGCCGCGGGAGCAGCGGCCGGTTACGGTTGCGCCGATACAGCAGGAACAGCGCGATCGCGAGCATCGCGCCGTGCACCCACCAGAGACCGAGTGCGGCGGGCAGCGCCCCGCGCTTGAGCCAGGTTTCGCCGAGGCCGAGCAGGTTCGAGTAGATGAAGTAGACCAGAATGGCGGCGAACAGGTTGAGCAGCCGGCCGCGGCGCGCGTCCGTGTGGGCCAGCACGAGCGCGTAGAACGCGAGCACGAAGACGAGGAGCGGCTTGGCCAACCGGCCGTGGCGCTCCCCGGCCGCCTCGCTGCCCGCGAGACCGAGCAGCGCGTCCGTCGGCAAGGCTTCGATGCTCGCGGGCCCGGCCGCCACCTGACGCGGATCGAGGCGCACCGTGTACACCCCGAAGCGCACGATCCGGTAGTCGGCCGCGCCCGGCGTCCCTTCGTACGCCCAGCCGTCCTCCAGGCGCACGTAGCGCGCACCGCTTTCCGGGTCGAGATAAGCGGATCCGTGGCGCGAGAGCACCACGCGCGGGCGCCCCTTGCCCGGGTTGTGGACGAAGACCTGCTGCATGCCCCCGTCCGGCGCGACGCGCTCCGCGTACAGGACCCGGCCGCCGGCCGCCCCTTCGGTGAACACGCCGGCCGCGATGCCGAAAAGCTCCGGCCGCTGGCTTCCCTCCGCGCGGAGCTCGCTCGCCATCCGGGTTGCGAGCGGCGTCAGGTAGAAGGACGCGCCGGCCGTGAGCAGCGCGCCCACGGCGGCGAGGGCGAGCACCGGCTTCAGCATCTGCACGAGGCTGATGCCGCAGGCCGCGAGAACGGTCATTTCGCTGTCGCGATACCAGCGGCTCAGGGTGAGCAGGGCGCCGAGGTAGAAGCCGAGCGGCAACAGCAGATCGAAGCGGCGCAGCGTCTGCCAGCCGAGCAGCCGCAGCACGATCGCCTGGGCGTAATCGCCGCGCACGCTGCGGCCGAGCGTCGCCGTGAAGCCGTACAGCAACAGCACCGCGAGCAGCACGAACACGATGGCGGCGGTCGTCTGCGCGGCTTCGCGGTAGAAAGCGCGATGTATGATCACGAAACGGCGCGCCGGGCGTTCTTTGACAACGATCGAAGAAACAGCGGAAAATGCGGCGGAACCGGCGCCATCCGGCGAAAACTGCGCGCTGCCACTCGATTTCGGTTCACGCCGTCCGGTAAGCGCTTGAGCAGTAAGGAGTACGCCGCTGGAGGCCGGGCCGCACTATACCACAATTCCACCGGCCCAGAGGCCGCTTCTTACCGAGTAACTCATGGAATACAGCGTCAAGAGCGGGACTCCCGAGAAACAGCACAGCGGTTGCCTCGTTGTCGGCGTTTACAGCGGCAATCGCCTTTCGGAGGCGGCGCAGCAGCTCGACGAAGCCACGGGCGGCGCGATAAAGCAGGTGCTGCGCCGCGGCGACCACAGCGGCCGGCTCGGCCAGACGCTGCTGCTGCACAATCTGCCGAATGCGCCGAGCGAGCGCGTGCTGCTCGTCGGTTGCGGCAAGGAAAAGGAGTTCAACGAGGCGCGCTACCGCGAAGCGACCGCCGCCGCCGTCGGTGCGCTCAAGAACACCGGCGCCGTCGAGGTCACCTCGTACCTCACCGAGCTCGAAGTCCGCGGCCGCGACATGTTCTGGAAACTTCGCCACGCCGTAGACGTGACCGAGGCCGCGTTCTACCGCTTCGACCGCCTGAAATCGAAGAACGACAACGGCGACAACGGCCGCCGCGGGCCGAAGCGCATGGTGCTCGCGGTGCCGAAGCGCAGCGACCTGCAGCCGGGCGAGCAGGCGATCCGGGAGGCGCTCGCAATCGCGTCCGGCGCGCGCTTCGCCAGGGATCTCGGCAACCTGCCGCCGAACATCTGCACGCCGACGTATCTCGCGGAACAGGCGATCGCGCTCGCGGAGCAATACGGGCTCAGGAGCACGGTGCTCGACGAGCCGCAGATGCGCGAGCTCGGCATGGGCGCCCTGCTCGCCGTCGCGCGCGGCAGCCACCAGCCGCCGAAGCTGATCGCCCTCGAGTACCGCGGCGCGGCCGAGACCGACGCGCCGGTCGTGCTCGTCGGCAAAGGCGTGACGTTCGATACCGGCGGCATCTCGATCAAGCCCGCGGCGAACATGGACGAGATGAAGTACGACATGTGCGGCGCCGCGGCGGTGCTCGCCGCGGTCAAAGTCGCCGCGGAGCTCAAGCTTCCGCTCAACGTCGTGGCGGTTGTGCCCGCGACCGAGAACATGCCGGGCGGACAGGCGACGCGTCCGGGCGACATCGTGACGAGCATGTCGGGCCAGACGATCGAGATCCTCAACACCGACGCCGAGGGCCGCCTCATTCTCTGCGACGCGCTCACCTACGCCGGCCGCTACAAGCCCGCGGTCGTGATCGACGTCGCGACGCTCACCGGCGCCTGCGTGGTCGCGCTCGGCAGCCCGGCGAGCGGCCTGCTCGCGAACAACGATCAGCTCGCGCGCGAGCTGCTCAACGCCGGCAAGTACGCCTGGGACCGCGCGTGGCAGCTGCCGCTCTGGGACGACTACCAGAAGCAGATCGACGGCTCCTTCGCCGACGTCGCCAACGTCGGCAGCGGGCGCGAGGCGGGAACCATTATCGGCGCCTGCTTCCTTTCGCGCTTCACGCGCGATTACAAGTGGGCGCACCTCGACATCGCGGGCACCGCCTGGCGCGGCGGCAAGGAAAAGGGCGCGACCGGACGCCCGGTGCCGCTGCTCGCGCAGTACCTGATCGACCGCGCGCGCAAGGGCGCCGCACCGGCCGAATGACGCGCATCGATTTCTACCTGCTGCGCGACGGCGAGCCGAACGGCAAGCCGCTCGCCGCCTGCCGCCTCGCGCACAAAGCCTACCGCCTGAAGCATCGCGTCTATATACTGACTCGCAATGCGCAGGAGGCCGCAAGCCTCGACCGCCTGCTTTGGACGTTCAACCCGGGGAGCTTCGTGCCGCATCGGATCCACGGCGAACCGTTCGACCCCATCGTCCCCGTGCTCATCGGCCACGACGCGCCGCCCGAGCAGTTCAACGACGTACTGATATCGCTCGCGTCGGCGATCCCTGCGTTCTTCGACCGCTTCGCGCGGGTCGCCGAGCTCGTCGGGCCGGACGAAGCGGAGCGCGCGCAGGCACGCGAACGCTTCCGCGCCTATCGCGACCGCGGCTTCACGGTGCAGACGCACAACCTGTAGCGGCCCCGCGATGACCGACGAGAAGCCGAAGCACAAGCCGCAGCAGAAGCACACGCTCTCGGAGGTGCTCAAGTCGCTCCAGGACCTGATTCGTGCGGACCTCATTCCCGCGCAGGAACCTCCCCCGCCCCGCCCGTCACCGGCATCCGACGAACCCGACTCGTTCCAGAACGCGCTCGATACGCTCGATCATCTGATCACCGACCGCATCGTCGAGCCCGCGGCACGCGCCGCGCAGGCGCCGCCGGAACCGCCCGAGCCGCTGCTGCCCGAGGAAACGCTCGAGATCGAATGGGAGGATTCCGAAGACGTCGACTTCCGCGATCCGGAGGATGCCGCGGATGATTCCTCGTTCGACGAGCCGCCGGCCGATGGCGCTCTCGAGCCCGTGTTCCTCGACGGCGACGAGCCGGAGCCGGCGGCCGACCCCTCCGCGGACAATGTCGAGCTCGAGTCGATCGAGCTCGCGGAGCTCGACGACACCGCATTCGATCTCGGCTCGACCGACCTGTCCGCCGATTCGGTGGAACTGGACTCCGTGGAGCTCGAATCGACGGAATTCGAACCGGCGCAAAACGGCGATTTTCGCGACGGCAGCGGCAGCGCTTCGTCGGCGCCGCTCGATCTTTCCGAGTCGTTCGAGCTCGAGACGGAAACGGAAGCAGCCCACCTCGACCCTGCGGCGCCCGATTCGGCGGTTGCGGACGAGCCGCGCCCCCACGAACCCGTTTTCCGCAAGATCGAGCCGGACGGGCAACACGCGTTCGTGTTTCCGGAGGAGCCGGCGATGCCGGGTGTCGCCGACGGCGATGCCGGGCGCGAACCGCAGAACCGCTCATCGGCTGCACCCGGCACGCCGCACCCTGCGTCGAAGCCGTCCGAGGCGGCGCGATCCGACGACGCCGCTCCATCCACGGACGACCGCCTCGCCCGTGCCGACGCGCCATCGGAGCAGCGCGATAACTCGGCGGA
>DATCLR010000260.1:0-3786 GCA_036563785.1 Burkholderiales bacterium
CGACAAGCAGCGCGCGCGCGGCGCGCCGCGCGCGCTCGTCGGGCTCGTGCTCGAGGACAAGGGCGTGCTGCGCAGCCGCCAGAAGGTGCTGTGCGAGGCGCTCGGCGACGGCGAGGTCACGAGCGGCGGCTTCTCGCCGACGCTCAACCGCTCGATTGCGTTCGCGCGCGTGCCGGCCGGCGTGCGCCCCGGCATGCGCTGCCGCGTGGACGTGCGCGGCAAGCTGCTCGAGGCGCGCGTGGTCAAGTATCCGTTCGTCCGCAACGGCAAGAGCTGTCTCGCTTAGGAGGCTGGCATGAGCAACACACCCGCAGAGCTGAAATACACCAAGTCCCACGAATGGGTGCGGCGCGAGCCCGACGGCACCGTCACCGTCGGCATCACCGACCACGCGCAGGAGCTGATGGGCGATCTCGTGTACGTCGAGCTGCCCGAGGCCGGCCGCCAGGTGAGCAGCGGCAAGGAGTGCGCGGTCGTCGAATCGGTGAAGGCGGCGTCCGACGTGTACGCGCCGGTGAGCGGCGAGATCGTGGCGGCGAACACCGCGCTCGGAGACACCCCCGAGCTCATCAACAAGGACCCTTACGGCGAGGGATGGATGTTCAGGATCCGTCCGTCCGACCCGAAGGAGATCGACGCATTGCTCGACGCCGCGGCCTACGAGGCGCAGGTCGCGGCGGAGAAGCACTGATCGCATCGCGGGTACGTGAACGCGGAGGCGCCCATTCGAACCAGCGCCGCGTCGGATGCACGAGACGCGTACGGTCTCTCCGCTTCTGCGGCCCCGGCAATGAAGCACGAGTTCGTCAGACTGGATAACTGCTGATGCCTTTCATTCCCCACACGGAAGCCGACGTCAAGGCGATGCTCGACGCGATCGGCGTCGACAGCATCGAGCGGCTGTTCGAGGAGATCCCGGCGGAGCTGCGCAGCGGCAAGCTCACGCGCGTGCCCGAGGGTATGAACGAGATGGAGGTCACGCGGCTGATGCACGAGCGCGCGGCCGCGGACGGGACCTACCTGAACTTCATCGGCGCCGGCGCCTACGAGCACCACATTCCGGCCGCGGTGTGGGAGATCGCGACGCGCGGCGAGTTCTATTCCGCGTATACGCCGTACCAGGCGGAGGCGAGCCAGGGGACGCTGCAGCTGCTCTACGAATACCAGACCATGATGGCGAGCCTCACCGGCATGGACGTCGCGAACGCCTCGCTCTACGACGGCGCCTCGGCGCTGGCGGAAGCGGTGCTCATGGCGGTGCGCGCGCACAAGAAGGCGCGGCGCATCCTGATGCCGTGCACGGTGCATCCCGTCTACCGCCGGGTCGTGCACGCGATCGTGAAGAACCAGGGCATCGAGCTGGTGGAGCTGCCCTACTGCGCCGAAGGCGGGCATACCGTCCCGGCGTCGCTCGAGCGCTTCGCCGGGAGCGAGTTCGCGGCGCTCGTCGTTCCGCAGCCGAACTTCTTCGGCGTGCTCGAGGAGGTGGACGCGCTCACCGACTGGGCGCACGCGCACGGCCTGTTCGTGATCGGCCTCGTCAATCCCACCGCGCTCGCGCTGCTCGCGCCGCCCGGCGAATGGGGCGCGCAGGGCGCGGACATCGCGGTCGGCGAGGGCCAGCCGCTCGGCGCGCCGCTGTCCTCGGGCGGACCGTACTTCGGCTTCATGGCGTGCAAGGCACCGCTGGTGCGGCAGATGCCGGGCCGCATCGTCGGGCGCACCGTCGACGCCGACGGCAGGCCCGGCTTCACGCTCACGCTGCAGGCGCGCGAGCAGCACATCCGCCGCTCGAAGGCGACTTCGAACATCTGCACCAATCAGGGGCTGGTGGTGACGGCGGCGACGATTTATATGAGTCTGCTCGGACCCGAGGGGCTCGAGCGCGTCGCCCGCGCCTGCCACGCGAACACGAACGCGCTGGTCGAGCGGGCGACCGCGGTCCCCGGCGTCGCGCGCGTGTTCGATCGCCCGGTGTTCCACGAGGTGGTGCTGCGCCTCGACGCGCCGGTCGCCGAGGTGCTCGCCGCGCTCGAGCGCGACCGCATCCTCGGCGGCTACGACCTGAGCGCGCACTACCCGGAGCTCGGGCAGGCGCTTCTCGTCTGCGCCACCGAAACGCGCACGCCGGCGGACATCGAGCGCTACGCGAGCCGGCTCGCGGCGGCGCTCGCCGCCGCGCGGGAGCGCGCGCAGCGCGGGTGAATAGACTTCGATCAACAGCACGAAGGGAACGGAGATGGCACAGATCACGCTTCGCGGTAATCCGATCACGACCTGCGGCGAGCTGCCGGCGGTCGGCAGCAAGGCGCCCGACTTCAAGCTCGTCGACGCCGATCTGAAGGACGTCAGCCTCGCGAACTTCGCGGGCAAGAAGAAGCTGCTCAACATCGTGCCGAGCCTGGACACGCCGGTGTGCGCGACGAGCACCAAGAAGTTCAACGACTTCGCCAGGAGCCGGGACGACGTGGTCGCGCTCACGATCTCGGCGGATCTGCCGTTCGCGCAGAAGCGCTTCTGCAGCGCCGAGAACATCGACCGCGTGAAGACGCTTTCGACGATGCGCGGCAGCTTCCCGCGCGACTACGGCGTGCTGATCGAAACCGGCCCGCTGGCCGGCATCACCGCGCGCGCGGTCGTCGTGCTCGACGAGAACGACACGGTGATCTACCGCGAGCTCGTCCCGGAGATCGCGCAGGAGCCGAACTACGAGGCGGCGATCGCGGCCCTGAAGTGATCCCGCCGGCGCGGGAACCCGGTGCGCCGCGCACCGACGTGCGCCCCGCCGCGGCGGGAACGCTTCCGGACGCGGAAGCGGTCCTCCGCCCCTGCGGGGCGAACATTAATAGAGCTTTCGAGATGCTGATCTTCGAACACTCCCAGCCCGGCCGACGCAACCCCACCCAGGCGCCGGCGCACTCGGCCGACGTCTCCGACATCCCGGAGAAGTTCCGGCGCCGCCGCCGTCCGCTCCTGCCGGAAGTCTCCGAGATGCAGACCGTGCGGCATTACACGCGTCTGTCGCAGAAGAACTTCTCGATCGACACGCAGTTCTATCCGCTCGGCTCGTGCACCATGAAGTACAACCCGCGCGCGGCGAACACGCTCGCGATGCTGCCGGCGTTCCTCGCGCGCCATCCGCACGCGCCGGCCTCGACCGGGCAGGGCTTCCTCGCGTGCCTCTACGAGCTGCAGGAGATCCTCAAGGACGTGACCGGCATGCAGGCCTGCTCGCTCACGCCGCTCGCGGGTGCGCAGGGCGAGCTCGCGGGAGTCGCGATGATCCGCGCCTACCACGAGGCGCGCGGCGACAGCGGGCGCACGGAGATCCTCGTGCCGGATGCGGCGCACGGCACCAACCCGGCGACCGCGGTGATGTGCGGCTACAGCGTGCGCGAGATCCCGACGGACGCCGATGGCGACGTCGACATCGAGGCGCTGCGCGCCGCGGTCGGGCCGCAGACCGCCGGCCTCATGCTGACCAACCCCTCGACGCTCGGCGTGTTCGAGCGGCGCATCACCGAGATCGCGAGAATCGTGCACGCGGCCGGCGGGCTCCTCTACTACGACGGCGCGAACCTGAACGCGATTCTCGGGCGCGTGAAGCCGGGCGACATGGGCTTCGACGTCATGCACATCAACCTGCACAAGACGTTCTCGACGCCGCACGGCGGCGGCGGCCCGGGCGCGGGTCCGGTCGCGGCGAACGAGCGCCTCGCGCCGTTCCTGCCGGTGCCGATGGTCGGAATGGAGGACGGCAAGTACCGCTGGCTCACGGAGCGCGAG
>DATCLR010000261.1:0-3430 GCA_036563785.1 Burkholderiales bacterium
GCCTTCCCTGGCTCATGCTCGAAAGCGGCAGCACGGCGCCGCGCTACGTGCCGGCGACGCTCTGCGACCGCATCGTCGGCCAGGCGACCGCGAACGCGGTGCTCGCGGCGCTCTTCCACCGCGCGCGCACCGGCCAAGGCCAGGCGGTGGAAGTGCCGATGTTCGAGACCATGAGCCACTTCCTGCTCGGCGACCACCTCGGCGGGCGGAGCTTCGACCCGCCGCTCGGACCGCCGGGCTATCCGCGCGTGCTCTCGCGCGACCGCGCGCCCTATGCGACCGCCGACGGCTACATCTGCGTGCTCATCTACAACGACCGGCAGTGGCAGCGCTTCTTCGAGGCGATCGGCCGGCCCGGGCTCATGGCCGATCCGCGCTTCGCCACCCATGCCGCACGCGCGCGCCACATCGACGAGGTCTACCGCTTCGTCGCCGAGGAGATGAAGACGCGCACGACCCGCGAATGGGAGCGGCTGCTCACCGCGGCCGACATCCCGTGGACGCCGATGAACTCGCTCGATGCGCTGATCGACGATCCGCATCTCGCGCAGACCGGCTTCTTCCGTCGCGTCGAGCATCCGAGCGAAGGCACGCTCAACACGATGCGGCCGCCGGCTCGCTTCTCGGCTTCACCGCTTTCCTGCGAAGGCCATGCGCCGCGCTTCGGCGAGCACAGCGCCGAGGTCCTGCGCGAAGCCGGCTACACGGACGACGAAATCGCCGAGCTCGCGCGCGAGGGCGTGACAGTGCTCGCCGACGAGGACGCAGCTTGAGAATGGAATTCGAGCTCACACCCGAACAGCAGGCGATCCGCACCGCCATCCTGGAGCTTCTCGATCCGGCGGGCCCGCTGGGCGACGCGTACTGGCTCGAGCGCGACCGCACGGGCGGCTTCCCGGTCGAGTTCTTCGACGCCTTCGCGCGCGGCGGCTGGCTCGGCATCGCCATGCCAGAGGCATACGGCGGCGTAGGCCTGGGGATCACCGCAGCAGCGATCGCGATGCAGGCGGTGGCGGAGTCGGGCGCGGGCATGGCGGGCGCCTCGGCCGTGCACCTCAACATCTTCGGCCTGAACCCGGTGGTCGTGTTCGGCACCGAGGAACAGAAGCAGCGGTGGCTTCCGCCGATGATCCGCGGCGAGGTGAAAGCCTGCTTCGCGGTGACCGAGCCGAACACCGGGCTCAACACGCTCAAGCTCACCACGCGCGCGGAACGCTGCGCGGACGGCTACGTGATCACGGGGCAGAAGATCTGGACCTCGACGGCGCAGGTCGCAACACGCATGCTGATCCTCGCCCGCACGACGCCGGTCGAGCAGGTGAAGCGCCCGACCGAGGGCTTGAGCCTCTTCTACACCGAGTTCGACCGGCGCCACATCGAGGTCCGCGAGATCGACAAGATGGGCCGCAAGGCGGTCGACTCGAACCAGCTCTTCATCGACGCGCTGCCGGTGCCGGAGTCGGACCGCATCGGCGAGGAAGGCCGCGGCTTCGAGTACATGCTGCAGGGCTTCAATCCCGAGCGCATCCTGATCGCCGCCGAGGCGATCGGGCTCGGCCGCGCGGCGCTCGACCGTGCTACCCGCTATGCGCGCGAGCGCGCCGTCTTCGATCGCCCGATCGGCGCCAACCAGGCGATCCAGCATCCGCTCGCGGAGCGCTGGATGCAGCTCGAGGCGGCGAACCTGATGATGCTCAAGGCGGCGACGCTATACGACCAGGGCAAGCCGTGCGGGGCGGAGGCGAACGCCGCCAAGTACCTGGCCGCGGAAGCGGGCTACTCGGCGTGCGAGACCGCCGTCATGATCCACGGCGGCATGGGCTACGCGAAGGAGTTCCACGTCGAGCGGTACCTGCGCGAGGCGCTCATTCCGCGGCTTGCGCCGGTGAGCCGCGAGCTCATCCTCTGCTACGTCGCCGAGCGGGTGCTCGGGCTGCCGCGGTCGTACTGAGCTGTTGCTGCTGCTGCCGCAGCCAGCGCGGCGGCGGGTACTCGGTGATCTCCTTCGCGCGCCACTGCATCGCGTCGATCGGCGTGAGGTAGCGCTGCTGCGTGCGCGGGAAGAGGCGATAGTGCGGCGCGAGATCGATGCGCCGCTCCACCTCCCAGGCGCCGTCGCCGCTCACCCAGAGCTCCGGCGGCAACGTGCTCAGATCGAACGCGCGCGAATACTCGCGCAGCGTCCGCTCGCCCTGCTCGTTGTGGTACTCGTGGAAGTAGGAGAGCACGAGCTCGCGCAGCGTGCGATAGACGGGATCGCGCCCGCGCAGCGCGACGTGGTTGCTCTTGGCGATCGCGCCCCAGAGGCCGTTCCGACGGAAAAGCGCCACCACGTGGTCCCAGTCGCCTTCGGCGCGCATGTCGAGCACGAGCGGCGGCTCGCCGTTCAGCCACAGCGCGCACGCCGCGACCAGCGCCGCCTCGATGCAGTGCGCGCGCCGGTAGCGCAGCACCTGGCGCACCGAGTAGCAGGTGTCGCCGTCGGGCTCGAAGTTGATCGGGATCGCGTTGACGAAAGCCTGCAGCTTGGAAGGCGTCGACTGGCGCCGGAGAAGCGCCACCTCGGCCGCGGTGAGGCCGAGATCGGCCGCGCGCGGCGGCCTCATCGCCGCTCCGTCTGCCGCAGCGCGCCGGCTGCGTGCGAAAGCGCCGCGGTGCTCACGCCTCCAGCGCCTCGTAGCGCACGTCGACGACCTCGATCTCCTCCAGCCCGCGCGGGCTCTGGAAGGTGACGACGTCGCCGACGCGGGCCTTGAGCAGCGCGCGCGAGATGGGCGCGACCCAGCTCACGCGGTTGCGCGCCGGATCGACCTCGTCCGTGCCGACGATCGTGATGGTGCGCTCCTCGCCGCGGCTGTCGACGTAGGTCACGGTCGCGCCGAAGAACACCTGGTCGCAGTTCTCGCGCAGCGTGGGATCGACGACCTCGGCGTTGTCGAGGCGCTTGGTAAGGAAGCGGATGCGGCGGTCGATCTCGCGCAGCCGCTTCTTGCCGTAGATGTAGTCGCCGTTCTCCGACCGGTCGCCGTTCGACGCGGCCCAGGCGACGGTGCGCATGACCTCGGGCCGCTCCTCGTCGAGCAGCCGCTTGAGCTCGGCGCGCAGCCGCGCGTAGCCCGCCGGCGTGATGTAGTTGCGGGTTCCCTTGGGAAGGGGCGATGCGCCTTCCTCGGCGTCCTCGTCGAGTTCGGGTGCCGTGTGCTGATCCATGAGCGTTTCGTCGGGAAAAACGCGCGCCGGGCGCGCGCTAGCAGGTCATGTAGTGTAGGGAGAAGAGCTTGCGCTCGTCCACCCAGCACCGCGCCGGGACGAACCCGGCCTCGGCCGCGAGCGCCTGGAAGCCCGCAACCGAGTACTTGTAGGAGCTCTCGGTGTGGATCGTCTCGCCGCGGGCGAACGTGAAACGCTCCGTCCCGATCCGCACGATCTG
>DATCLR010000262.1:0-14813 GCA_036563785.1 Burkholderiales bacterium
AGCCAGAGCTTCAATCTGCTCGACGCCGGCGCGTTCTTCTTCGCCGGACCGATCGGCCTCGTCGCCACCAAGGGCTACAGCTTCGCGGCGATCGCGCGCGACGCGGGCGGCACGACGCCTATCCGGACGCTGGTCTCCGACTGGAGGATCGAGCACGGCGTCGCGCACGCGGAAGACGTCGCGCTCGCCACGGCGGCGAACCGGCTCGCGGTGCGCGGCCGGCTCGATCTGGTGAACGAACGCTTCGACGAGGTCGTGATCGCCGCCGTCGACGAGAAAGGCTGCCCGAAACTGCGCCAGACGATGCGGGGGCCGTTCCGCGATCCGACGTTCGACAAACCGAGCGTGCTCGCGGCGCTCGCCGGCCCCGCGGTACGGCTGCTCAAAGCCGTCACGTTCACCGGCTGCGAGGTGTTCTACAACGGCTCCGTGCCGCCGCCCGTCAATGGCTGATCCAATCGGGCGCGAATCAATCGGCCCGGCCGCCGGCGCCGGCTCAGCGGTCGAGGTGGATGTCCGCGTAGGAGCTGGGATCGCCGACCGGCTCGAGGTGGGATTCCACGTGCCCGCCCGGCACGATGGCGCGAATGCGGCCTTCGATTTCTTCGGCGAGATCGTGTGCGCGGCTCACGGTCCACTCGCCGGGTACCAGGATGTGCACCGACACGAACGAGCGGCCCGCCGCGCGGCGCGTGCGCAGCGCATGGTAGCGCACGCCCGCGTCGCGGTAGCTCTCGAGCAAGGCGACGATCGCTTCGCGCTGGCTGCTCGGGATCGCCTGGTCCATCAGGCCGCGCACGGAACGGTAGAGCAGCGCGCTCCCGGTCCAGACGATGTTCGCCGCTACCGCGAGCGCGATCACCGGGTCCAGGCGCCACCAGCCGGTGAGCGCCACGGCGCCGACGGCGAGGATCACGCCCGCCGACGTCCACACGTCCGTCATCAAGTGTTGTGCATCGGCTTCGAGCGCGATCGAGCGATGGGCACGCCCCTGACGCAGGAGTATGCGTGCAACGGCGAAGTTGACGAGCGCGGCCAGCGCCGACACCGCCAGGCCGATGCCGGCGCGCTCGATCGGCCGCGGCTCGATCAGGCGCTCCACGGCCGCGTAGGCGATGGCGACGGCGGCGGCCAGGATCAGCACGCCCTCGAAGGCGCTCGCCAGATACTCCGCCTTGCTGTAGCCGTAGGCGTGCTCGTCGGTCGGCGGCCGTGCGGCGACGGTGAGCATGCCGAGCGTAACCACCGCGGCCGCCAGATTGACGAACGACTCGAGCGCGTCCGACAGCAGGCCGACGGAACCGGTGAGCCACCACGCGAGCAGCTTGAGCAGGATCGTCGTCGCCGCCGCGCCGATCGAGAGCCACGCAAAGCGCGTCAGCGGCGGCCGTACGTACCGCCCTGCCGCTTCACCGGACACGAGATGCCACCCCGCTGCTGAGCACCACAACCCCGAACTGTACCAGCGACAACGACCGCCGCTACGCGCGACCGGTCCGGCCTGCGCTCACGCCGCCGCTTCCGGCTCGATCTCGATCACCGCGATCTCGGGCGGCGCGCCGACCCGAATCGGCGGTCCCCACGTGCCCGTTCCCCGGCTCACGTACAGCCAGCGCCCCTCGCCGAGCGCCGTGAGACCGGTCGGGACCGGATACGCAGCGCGCACGAGGAGACCGAAAGGAAAGATCTGCCCCCGATGCACGTGCCCCGAAAGCTGCAGGTCGAAGCGCGGTGCGGCGGCTTCGTTCACGACCGGCTGATGCTTGAGCAGTATCGTAAAGCGTCCGGGCGCGACGTGCTGCAGCGCCCGGAGCTCGTCGGTTGCGGCGCCGCGGAGGCTCCGCCGGCCCGTCGGGTCGTCCACGCCCGCGATGGCGATGTCGGCGCCGATATCGACCGCGGTGCCGCTCAGCACCTCGAAGCCCGCGCGCCGATGGAACTCGAGCGCGTGATCGATGCCGGCGTAGTACTCGTGGTTGCCGGTCACCGCGTACTTGCCCGCCCGCGGCCGGAGCGCGTCGAAAATCGGCGCGAGCTCCCGCAGCCGGTGCTCGAGCCCGTCGACGAGATCGCCCGTCGAGACTACGACGTCCGCATCGATCTCCCGCAGCCGCTCGACGATGCGCCGCAGCCGGCGTGCACCCACGATGGTGCCGAGGTGCACGTCCGAGATGAGCGCGATCCGAAACGGCGGCGATCCCGGCCGCCGTTTCGGGCTGCGCAGACGCACGCGCTCGACGCGGATGCGCCGGGCGTCGACGAAGCCGTAAGCCGCGACCGCCGACGTCACCGCGGCGGCGAACGGGAACGAGCTCACGGCGGACGCGGAACCGGCCATATCGGCCCGCAGTGCGGCGCCCGCGGCGGACACGGCCAGGCCGAGCACATCGAGCCCGAGGGCGATCCAGAAGTAGAGGAACACCCAACCCATCCAGCCGAAGCCCACCCAGGCCACGACGGTCGCCAGCCGGTGCCAGTCGCGATGCTCGAGCCGCCAGACGAGCGGCAGCGCGAACGTCATCAGCGCCACCCACGCGACCAGGATCGGAACGGATTGCGGCGGGAGAGCGAGCCCGACGTACGCCTGCCGGACCGCGTAGAGCTGAATCAGCACGTAGCCGAGCACGATCAGCGGGAAGACCGCGGCTACGGAGATACGTTGCTTCGCGCGCATAGCGGCTATCTCCGACTGGCGCCGGCGAGAAAGGTTCTGGGGCCGCAAGGCGCCGCGGCGATCCCCGCTGCGAAGAGGCGTCCCGACGGGACGAACCGGGCGCACGCACCCCGCGCCGGCACGCCGGGCAGCAAGCCGGAGCTGTGGTAACAAGGCACGTCGAGCGCCCTACTTCTTCTCCAGCCGATAGGCCTGCGCCGACAGCTCCCGCAGCCCGCGGCGCGCGAGCGTCGAGTCGGGCCGGAAGGCATTTACGTCCTCCAGCAGCTCGAGCGCGAAACCCGGCTCGTAGAGCTCGCGCACCTCGCTCTCGGGCACCGAGAACGGCGGCCCGTCCATCTGACCGTCGGGATACGTGATGCCGAGAAGCAGCACGACGGTGCCCGGGCGCAGGATCTCTTCGAGCTTCGCCACGTAGCGCCGCCGCATCGGCGGCGGCAGCGCAATGAGCGCGGCCCGGTCGTAAACCGCCGCGGTGCGCGCGAGGTGCTCGGGCGCGAGCGCGAAATAATCGCCGCACCGGATCGCGATGCCGTCCGCCTCCCAGCGCACGAACGGCGGCTCCTCGCGCACCTGCGGCGTGAGCCCGTTCTCCGCGAAGAAGGCGCGCACCGCGAGCTCCGAGAGCTCGACGCCGAGCACGCGGTGTCCCTGGTCGCGCAGCCACAGCATGTCGCGGCTCTTGCCGCAGAGCGGCACGAACACCTCGGCGCCCACCGGCACACCGAGCGTCGGCCAGAACTTCTGCAGCGACGGGTTGATCTCCTGCTGATGGAACTCGATCCGGTTCGTCTCCCAGATCTTCAGCCAGAAGTCGCGATCCATGATCCTCCTCTGCGGTCAGCCGGCGGCGCACCCGCCGGAGCGCCGGCCAGGCGCCATTCTAGCCGTGCGCTGCGGCGCCGCTCTTTCGCGCCGCTCTCCCGCGCCGGCGCATCCCGGTGTCGCCCGACCGGCCGCACGCCGGACGGCCGATAAGCGCTCAACCGACCGTCGCGCCGGCCCGCGACCGAAACCGGCCGGTACTGTCGGCCACTATTACCGTTGCGATTGAAAGACTTGCAGCTACATCTTGATCTGGTACGCCGGCTCGCCACGGCACATTCCTTGCAGCGTTGTGCGCGCAGGAGCAACCCGCACAAGGACCGCATGGCCTCCGATCTCCACGATTCGTCCCCGCCGAGCGTCGACCGGCGCCTCGACCCGCGTCTCGCGACGCGCATCGAGGCCACCGTCGCCGACCCGGAGCACGGCGATCTGGCCTTCACCGCGAGCGGCTTCAGCCGCACCGGCGCCTTCCTTCGCCGCCGCGACCCCGATACGCCGCTGCCGCGCGTCGGGAGCCGGATCGAGATCGTTTTCAGCTGGCCGCTCGAGACCGACATCCCGCCCGTTCGCGTCGAGGCCACCGTGATCCGCCGGTCGGAAGACGGGGTCGGCGTGCGCTTCGAGATCCGGCCCGAGAAGGATTCCGCCGGCCGCGCGCCATAGAAACCTCGAGCCCGAAGACGAGCCGCGATGCGGCAAGAAAGCCGCCATCGCGACCCGCTTCGCGTTGTGCGTACGCGAAGCGCGTGGCGATCCCCGAGGTCGGGCTCTCCTTTACCCTGCGCGCTCCGCCGCCGCGCGGCGGGCGAACCAGTCCTTCATCGCGTTCACTTTCGCGAGATAGCGCGCGACGTCGTGATCGCCGCAGCGCTGGCCCGGGCGCAGGCGGAAGCCCGCACGGGCGTAGGCCTCGCCCACGCCGGGACCGCAAAGGTGAATGATGATCGCGAGATCCTGTTGCTGCTCCAGCGTCGGCGAGATGCCGAGTCGTGCGACGATTTGAGTCACGCGCCGGTCGAGGTAGGCGGAAGTCATTTCGGCCGCATGGCTCGGCACGACGCGCAGGTAGAAGCGGTTGAACCAGCACGAGCGGAAGTCGTACCAGGGCCCGTCCTCCACCACCGTGTTCCGATGGATGCAGTAGCGCCGCGCCTCGCGAAAGGTCGCGTTCGTGATCTGATACATCCCGACCGCGCTCGACGCGGGCCGGTAGATCTCGAACGGATCCCAGCTCGCGCGCCAGCGCCAGTACGTGCGCGCGACGGGATCGCCGGTGCTCTCGACCTGCGCCAGCGCCGCGAGCAGCTCCGGCGTGATGATGCGGGTCGAATGCACCCGGAACATGCGCCCGTACTTCTCCCAGGTCTCGGCCGGCGTCTTGACCAGCACACCGCTCACCGGAAAGAAGAGCTCCGCAGGCTTGCGCACGACCTGATAGACGGCGTTGACGACCGCCCAGGCCGCCACGAGCGCGACGAGCCCGACCGCGAACTGCGCACCCAGCGGCGCGGCGCGGAACCAGCGCCAGAGCCGGCGGGCCTGCGGCCCGAGCCGGAACGCCGGCCGCCGCCGGCCCGATTTCCTGCGGGGCTTGCGGCGGGGCGCCGTGCGAACGGACTTCCGGATACGAGCGCGGGACACGGAATTATCGGTATCGGCTGCAAAGGCCGCCGGGCGTAGCCGCGGGCTGCGGCCGACGGCTGCCTCGTCAAGGCGATTGTAATCAACCCGGCCGCCGCCCCCGGCCGGGCGGCCGCCTCCTGCACCCCGCTTCCCGACGCCCGTCGGACGCGCGCGCCGGTTAGTTGGCGTCCGCCAAAGCAAGCATCTACAGTCTTGCATTGAGAGCTGCACGCAAGGAGATGACCGGGCGTCGGGGACGCCCGGAATCGGCTCCCGGTCGGCGCCGTGGGACGGCGGCGCGAAGGCCTTGTCGGAACGGCCGGCACCCGCGCGTGCGGATGCCTTGAGAACGCATCCCTGCAGGAAGATCAGCCGGGCGCAACGCGACTTGCGCGCGCACGCGCACGGCCCGGACAAGCCGCGAAAGGGACGCGACCGCCGATGGATGGCAACGAGGAAAGGGAGGTACACGCGAACAACGAGGACCACCAGAGCATGGGCAAGTTAGTCATCCGGTACCAGGGTCGCCTCGTCGGCGAGGTGAACCTGAGACTCGGCGATATGAAGATCGGGCGCAAGCCCACCTGCGATATCGTGCTGGCCGACGCGGGCGTGAGCGGCGAGCACGCGTTGATCCAGACCGTCGGAACCCGGTCGACCATCCGCGATCTCGACAGCACGAACGGCACGTTCGTCGAGAGCAAACGCATCCGCAAGCACGAGCTGCGCCACGGCGAGACCATCATCATCGGCGAGCACTCGCTGCTCTACCGCGAGGACATCAATCTCGATCTGCCGCCGCCCGGCAAGCGGCCGGCGACGCTGATGGAGAGCTCGTCGCAGGAGAAGACGGCGGTGCTCACGTCGTTCGGGCACCTGCTCGCCGTCGAGGGTAAAGACAAAGGGAAACGCGTGCCGCTGGTGAAGGAAGAGACCGTATTCGAGAACCCCGAAGGCCGGCCGTGGCGGATCATCCGCACGCCCGAGAGCTACGTCGTCCACGGCTCCGCCGGCCCGAACGAGCCGCGCGTCAACGACAAGCCGCTGCCGCCCGGCGGGCACCTGCTCGAGAACGGCGACCTGATTCGCGTCGCCGGCACCACTTACCGCTTCTTCAAGTAGCCGCTCACGCAGAAAACCCAGCGGCGGTGCACACGGAGCATCCGCCGCTCGGCCACTACTCGATGCGTCGCGCCCCCGTCGTGGGGCGCGCCGACAGCGGAAACCGCTACAACCCCAGGCGCTCGAACACGTCCTTCGCCGCTCCGTGCGAGCCCTTCAGCATGTCCTTCTTCTCTTCGGCCATCGTCTCACCCAGATCCGCGGCTTCGTCCTTGTCGATGATCTTCGCCGCCTTGGGGAAGAGCTCGCCCTCTTCCTCCTTCACGTGGTGCTCGACGTTCTGCTTCAGCTCCTCGAGCTTCTCCGCCCACGCTTCGTCCTGCGGCGACATCGACGCCATCTCGGCGAGCAGTTCCTCGACCGCCTCATGCTCCTCGTAGGCCTCCTCGACGAGGTCGCTCACCGCCTTCTCGTCCTCGAGGCGCGGATAGAAGAGCGCTTCCTCGAGCTTCGCATGCACCGCGAGATTGCGCGCCAGCTCCTGAAATACTTTCTTCGCGCCCTCCTTCGCGCCCTGCGACTCGCACTGCTTGAACAGCTGCCTGACCTCGTCGTGGTCCTGCTTGAGCAGCGTGAAGCAATCCATGGCCGAATCTCCTTGGGGTTACTGTCCGGAAGGCGCATTCTAGGCGGGCCGCGAAACCGCTGCCCCTGCAACGCTACCTAAGCAATCTTCCCTATACCGGAGCGCGCAAAAGATGCACCGAGCAGGCTGGTCGGTGGCGATCGCCGGTATTCCGGCCGCGCGAGCTGCAGGGGATCAGGAATCGGCGGACGACCTGCCGGTAACGCGGCTTTCGGTCGAGCTCCGGCGGCCGCCCGAACAGCGGGCGCCTGCGCAAGCGCGCTACCCCTCGCCCCGCTGCTTGAACCGGATCAGCTCGCGCCGCGCATGCTTGCCCGGGCGGCCGGCGGGTTGCGGAAAGTACGCACGCTCCGCCGCGAGCCGTGCACGCAATGCCTCCCGCGCCTGCCGGCTCGCTTCGGTTTCCTCGTAGAGGAGCGCCGCCTCGCGTGCCGGGCCGCGCCGGCTCGACAGTCCGCGCACCTGCACGATGTGCTCGTACGGGCCGATGCGAATGCTGAGGGTGTCGCCGATGCGAACGTTCTTCGCGGCCTTCACGCGTTCGCCGTTCACCTTGACCTTGCCGCCGGTCACCGCTTCGGCCGCGAGCGCCCGCGTCTTGTAGAAGCGGGCCGCCCAGAGCCACTTGTCGATACGGAGCGTCTCTTCCTGCCGATCCGACACGGTCGTCTCACTCGAGCTGGAAGTGCGGGTACACGATTCTCATCGGGAGTCCGCGTGCGGTCTTTTCGGGCGGCCCGGGCAGCGCGCGCAGCCGCGCGAGCCGAGGCGCGCCGCCACGGCGCAACACGAACGTCGAGGATATCGTCTCGCCCCACGTCGCTGCGAGAATGAGCCTTAACCGCCGCCTCGAATACGGCTCATAGTCGTTCGCCTCCGGCCGCCGAAAGCCCGCTCCCGCCTTCCCGAGAGACGGGAATAGCCCAGCTACGATGCCAGTCAAGAACCTTCCGCGGGCTGGCCGGCCATCGCAGACGCAACGTCTCCGCCATCTTTCCGAGCCCCGGGCGCTCCGTTACCTTCGCCGTGGAATCTGTGGAGCGCAGCCGCACCGCCTCTCGCGGTTCGGCCCGGAATACCGACCGCCGCCGGGGCGGTAAGCTATCGCCACCGGGACGCACGAACCAGGGAGCGCCACGAAGCGCGGGAACCGCAGAGCGCGAAAGCATGAGCCAGGAAGACGTATCCGCAATGACCGCCGCCCCCGCGTCTCGAGCGTGGCCGCTGCTCGCGGCCCTGCTCGCGCTCGCCGGCTGCGCCACCCCGGCGCCGCAGGAGCCGTCGGCGCCCGCCGCGGCCCCGGCTCTGCCCCCGGACGCACAACGCACCATCTATGTCGATCCGTCCGGCAAGTGCGACGGGCGTACGCCCTGCTACCGGACTCTCGGCGAGGCGACCCTCGACTCGCTGCGCTCGCAGCTCGACGACCAGCTGCGGCCGCTCCGGCCCAACGCCCCGCCGGACCGGATCATCGTCATGCCCGGCGTCTATACCGCGGCGCGGCTCAACGAATGGGTGCTGATCCTCGGGTTCAACGGCGAGGACGGCATTCCGGGTATCTGGAAACTCGAGCTCATCGCCGAGAAGGGACCGGAAGTGACGGTCATCTCCGGGCAGGATACGAGCCCCTGCCTCTGGACCATCGACCACATCGATCTCACCGTCCGCGGCTTCACGTTCACGGGGTGTACGGATGTCGATCCGAACGTGCGCAACGACGACTACGCGGTCTACATCCAGTCGTTCCTGAACGCCCGCATCCGCCTCGAAGGCAATGTGTTCCACGACAACAACTCGAGTGCCGCGGTCATCGGCATCAGCCCGTTCTACGCGAACGTCGCGAACCTCGACGTGCGCGTGGTCGGGAACCGCTTCTACCGCAACTTCGCCGCGATCCACGTGCTGTCGCTGCCCGAGTCGGTCCTCCCCGCGCACAGCGCCTCGGTGCTCATCGCGAACAACCTCATCCACGACAACGGCCGCGAGACCACCGAATACTCCGTGGGCGGCGTGCGCATCTTCAACCGCGTGGTCGCGGCGCACGACATCCGGATCGACGTCGTCAACAACACGATCGCGAACAACCGCGGCGTCGGACTGTCGCTGGTCGAGACCCAGGGGATCAACGTGCAGAACAACATCGTCACGGGGAACGGCGTCGATATCGACGAATGGCTCGCCAATTCCCGCGTGACCACCAACCTGGTCAGCTCGCCGACCGGGCTCTCTTCCCCCGGCAACGTGCTCGGCGATCCGATGTTCGTGAACCCGTCGGCCGGCGACTTCACGCCCGCGAAGGGCTCCCCCGCCATCGACGCCGCCGCAACGCTCCCGATCCTGGAGCTGCGCGTCGACATCCTCGGCAATCCACGCCCGGTCGACGGCAACGGCGACGGCAAGGCCGTCGCCGACATGGGCGCCGTCGAGGTGCAGTAGCGCCGTGCTCGGAGTCGGAGCCGCCCTAGATCGCGACTGCGCGGGGTTGCCGTGCAGGTTTACTACGCCGCCGGCAGGCTCTCGTAGAACGCCCGGATCTCCGGCAGCGCTTCCGGAAGATGATCGAACTGGTGCGACCCGCCCGGGTAAACGATCACCTTCCCGCAATCCGCGTAGTAGGCCTGCGCCACGCGGTAGTCGAGCAGCTCGTCGGCCTCGTCGAGCAGCACCAGCGTCGGGACCTTCGGATTGCAGCGCGGCACCTGATAGCGCCCGAGCGCCCGCACCTGCTCCTCGGTCAAGACGTATTCCTCCCCGGTCGCGAAGTTTCTGTTGACGCCGACGAGGTTCAACAGATCGCGCTCCGGATGCATTGCCGGGTTGATGAGCACCATGCCGGCACCGAGCTCCGGGGCGAGATAGCGCGCCCAGAAGCCGCCCATGGAGCTTCCGACCAGCAGCAGCTTCCTGTCTTCGGGGCGCCCCGCCCGCACCTGCGCGATGTACTCGCGCACCACCTTCGGCGCCTCGTCGGCGACGTGCACCGGATAGGTCGGCGAAAGCACGGCGATATCGGGCAAGTGCTGGCGCAGCCACGCGGCCTTCGCCGACGTGCCGGCGCTGTTGAAGCCGTGGAGATAAACGATCATTCGAAACCTTCGGACACGTATTGCATTTGGACGGCACTCGTTGCAGCGCCTCGTTCTCGTCGCCGCCAGTGCCTGCGCGCCCATTGTGCCCGCTGCGGCACGCACGGCAAGAGGCACCATCGCTCCCCCGCTGCCGCCGCCGACTAAGTTCTGACTGTACTGCCAGCGCAGCGAAGCAATCTCGCAGCGCCCCAGGGCGCTTCCGAAAACCCAGCTCCAGGTTTGCGAGATTGCTTCGTCGCGAAAACCGCTCCTCGCAATGACAGCCGAACCTCGACGTCACCGCGAGAGCACACCGCTCCTCCCAAGAACCCGCTGTCATCATAAGCGGAGCGCTGCGACCCCGCCTAACTCTGACTGTCATTGCGAGCGCAGCGAAGCAATCTCGCAACGTCCACCTGAGCGTTTCCGGACGCCGACCTCGGGCATCCCGCTTCTCGCATGCGCCCACAACAGCAAACGCTCGTCCTGCACATTCCTGGTTCAGCAGCGCCTCTCCGTGCACATTTCCTGTGCGGCGCTTTCACCGAATCATCGCGAAATCCGCGAAGAACCGCTGGTACGCAAATTGCTCGGCCCGGCGTGTACGGCTCATCGCGCACAAGAACGATCGATCATCACCCGGAGGAAGCTCACCAGATGTCCGCGTACGACTGCGGTCCTGACTGCACCCACCCTCGAGCCCACGAGAGCGAGATCGAAAAAGAGTTCCACGAAGCACGCCGGCGCTTCCTGAAGGACACGCTCGTCACCGGCGGTGCCGTGGCCGTCGGTTCGCTCGGCATCACCAGGGCTCCGCGCGCGTTCGCCGACAACGGCGTGCCCGGCATGCGCCGCGCCAATCACTATTACGTTCCGGCCACCGACAAGACCGTGCACTGGGGCTACTTCAGCCGCTCGCTGAAGCCTCTCGTCACGGTCGAATCGGGCGACTTCGTCACGCTCGAAGTGCTCACGCACCACGCGAACGACGATGCCGAGCGCATGATCCAGGGCGACCCCGGCGCGGAGAGCGTGTTCCGCTGGGACGCCCGCTCGAAGGCCGTGGACCGCCGCGGCGCGGGACCGATGGACGCCAAGGTCGGCGCGGGCGGCGGGCTCGGCGTGCACATCTGCACCGGGCCGATCGCCGTGCGGGGCGCCGAGCCGGGCGACATCCTCGAGGTGCGCATCGTCGGCGTGGTCCCGCGCCCCTCGGGCAATCCCAAGTACAAGGGCAAAGCGTTCGGGTCGAACGCCGCCGCCTGGTGGGGCTTCCATTACAACGACCTGCTCGAGGAGCCGAAGCCGCGCGAGGTCATCACTATCTACGAGATCGACGCGACCGGCGAGCGCAACTACGCCCGTGCCGTCTACAGCTATCGCTGGACGCCGCAAAAGGACCCCTTCGGCGTGGTGCACCCGACCATCGACTATCCGGGCGTGCCCGTCGACCACAGCACGATCAGGAAGACCTACGGCGTGCTGAAGGACGTTCGCATCCCGATCCGACCGCACTTCGGTGTGCTCGGCCTCGCGCCGAAGGAAGCGGACATGGTGAACTCGATCCCGCCGAGCTACACCGGCGGCAACATCGACGACTGGCGGATCGGCAAGGGCGCGACCATGTACTACCCGGTCGCGGTGCCGGGCGCCCTCTTCTCCGCCGGCGACTCGCACGCTGCACAGGGCGACTCGGAGCTCTGCGGCACCGCGATCGAGTGTTCGCTCACCGGCACCTTCCAGCTCATCCTGCACAAGAAGGCGGACCTCGCCGGCACCGCGCTCGCCGAGCTGCACTACCCGCTCCTCGAGACACAGGACGAATGGGTGGTGCACGGCTTCAGCTACGCGAACTACCTCGCGGACCTCGGCGCCGACGCGCAGAGCAAGATCTTCGAGAAATCCTCGGTCGACCTAGCGCTGCGCGACGCCTTCCGCAAGATGCGCCACTTCCTCATGAAGACGCAGAACCTGACCGAAGACGAGGCGATCTCGCTCATGAGCATCGCCGTCGACTTCGGGATCACGCAGGTGGTGGACGGCAACTGGGGTGTGCACGCGAAGGTGAGAAAGGACATCTTCCCCGGCCGCCACGCGTAAGCGCCGCCCGGAATGTCGGGACTCGCGAAAGGACGCGCGGGTGGAGCACGGGCCTGGCTCCGAAAGCCGCGCCAGGGACGGCGCGCACTTCGACGCGCCGGAATACTGAGCCCGCGGCGCGCTCGGACTCAGCGGGCGGGCCGGGTCGCTAGGCGCTCGCTACGTCCGCTTGATCCAGAGTCGCGCATCCGGGCCGACGGGCCGCCGATCCAGCAGCGCCAGCCATCCGCGGATCAGCCGGTAGAGCACCCACAGCCCCGTGACCAGCCAGATCACGATCGCCACCGGTATGCCGATGAACGTTACGAACAGCAACCCGCCGATCAGGAGCCACAGGAGCGCGAACCAGAACGTCCGGAGCTGCCAGCTGAAATGCGCCTCGAGCCAGGTGCCGCGCACGTCCGAGCGCTTCACGTAGTTCAGAATGACCGCGATGATCGACGGCCAGCCGGTCAGGAACGCCGTCACGATAAGCGCCGACGAGAGCAGCCCGGTCACGGCGCTGAAGGTGTGAAGCCCGTACATCACGTGCGCCAGCGTGATGAGGCTGTCGCGAGGCTCTGCGGCGTTGCTGTCGATGACGGCCATAGGCGCTCCTTCTGCGGAAGTCGGTCGGCCAGTTGCGATAGTGGGGGCACGGCACCGCCGGCGCAAGCGGGAAGCGGTTGAGCCATCCTGGCTCGGCCTTGGCAGGCAGGCGGTTCAGAAGCCGCGCCCGGTCTTAAGCTGTCAGGTATATCGGGGGTCGGCCGAGGCGCGGCTGTCATTGCGAGCGCAGGGAAGCAATCCGGCAACCCTGGCCTGAGCGCTGCCGGAAGCCCGCTACAACACCTTCCGAGATTGCTTCGTCGCTTCGCTTCTCGCAATGCAGCAGAACCCGCGCGCGTGGCGGGCGCGGCGAAACGAGTTCACAAATCCCAGCCGATAGCTCTGCGACTATCGGTCGACATTCATCGGACCGCCGCCAAACCCCGGCTGTCATTGCGAGCGCAGCGAAGCAATCTCGAACGTCCTCCTGAGCGCTTCCGGAAGCCGGAGTACGCCGCCCCGCCACCAGCGTCAGGCCCATGGGCAACCCCGATCCCCGCTACCAACTCCCCGACGCGCCCCCGCCGCCCGAACGCCCGCCGCCGCCTGAGAAGCCGCCCGAGCGGCTGGAGCCGGAAGACCAACCGCGCGAGGACGAAGACCCGCCGGCAGTCAGAACCAGCCCGCCGATGTTCGCGCGGCCCTTCGTCTTCAGGTCCTCGTTGGCCCGCCGGAACCAGTCGGTCCGACTGACGAGCACCTTCGCGATCGGAAACGCCACGACGTAGATCACCAGCAGCACCAGCGCGCCGTAAGTGCCGACGACGACGATCGGAAGCATCGCCCAGAACGGAATCAGGAACACGTAAAGAAACCACCCGAAGCCGGGCGTGAGCACACCGAGCACCGTAAAGAGGCCGATAATGCCGAAAATGAAGCACCCCATCAGAATGCGTTCCGGCCACGAGAGATCCGGCCCCTCGAACAGCGCCTGCACCCGTTGGGGCGGCGGATCGGCTGCCGCCGGTGCGTCGCCGCCCTCGAGCAGCGCCACGATCGCGCGCACGCCCGCTTCGACGCCGCCGTCGAAGTCGCCTTCCTTGAACCGCGGCGTCATCTCGTACCGGATGATGCGGCTCGCGGCGAGGTCCGTCAGCGTCCCTTCGAGCCCGTAGCCGACCTCGATTCGCATCCGCCGCTCCGACGGCGCGACGAGGATCAGCACGCCGTTGTCGACGCCCTTCTGCCCGAGCTGCCACTTCTCGAACACCTCGACCGCGAACTCCTCGATGCTCGTCCCCTCGAGCGTCGGCATCGTCAGCACCGCGATCTGGTTGCCGGTGCGGCTCTCGTGCTGGCGCGAAAGCTCCGCGATCCGCGTCCTTGCGGCAGGGCTCAGGATCTCCGCCTCGTCGACCACCCGCCCGCTCAGATACGGCACGTCGAGCGCGAACGCGAACGCCGAAGCGGCGCACAGCACGGCCGTCAGCAACACGCGGCCAGCCACCATCACTGCGCCTCCCGCTGTTGGAGTCATTCTTAACGCACGCTTGGCACCGCCGGTCTACGCTCGCGATCCGTCGGTGCCTGAATCCGTCGCAGCCTTGGCGCCGCCTACCCGACCCGATTCGGCAGCTCCTCCGCGCCCGGTTTGCGGCCCCGGAACCCGTGCGTCACGAGCGCCGCCTCGAGCACGGAAATGCCCAGGTCGAATGCTCTTGCGAGCTCCCCGCGCTTGAGCGGCCCGAGCATCGCATCGACCACCTCCTGCAGCACCTGCGCCGGCACCCGCTCGCGCACGCCTTTGTCCGGAAGCACCACCACCTGATGCTCGAACTCGCTCACGAGCAGCAGCACGCCGCAGCGCTCGCGCGTCCCGAACAGCTCGTGCTCGAGGAACAGCGACTGCGCCTGCTGGCGCACCTCCACCTCCGCCCGCGCCCTGGAAAGAAACAACCGCGCGAACGACGGCACGAAGACCGTCGCCAGCGCCGCCGCCGCACCGGCGATCAGCACGATCGCGACGGAGAACCCCGGTCCGGCGAACGCGACCCAGCCCCAGCCGACAAGGTCGGCCACGAACACCAGCAGCGCCGCCAGGGCGGCGGCGAATGCAAACGCCAGCCAGGGCAGCTCCGGGTAGGCGTCCGACTTCGGCAGGCACGCGATCACCACCTGCGCGCCGGTCGCCGCCTCCACGCCGGCCACCGCCGCGTCGAGACGCTCGCGCTCATCGTTCGTCAGCAGCATAAGGGGCACACTGGAACAAGGGCCGCTCCTAACT
>DATCLR010000264.1:0-5522 GCA_036563785.1 Burkholderiales bacterium
CACCTGAGCGGCGCCCGGAAGGCGCACGAGGGCCTTACGACGATCGAGGAAGTACGGCGGGTGGCGCCGCCGCCGGCCGTGGCCCGGGTCGGCAGCGAAGGGAGTTTCCAATAAAATAGGGCCACCGGCGGGAGGAGGGGGACCGCCGGCGGCCCAACACGCATCCTTGCGACCCGTCTCCAGGACGGTTCCAGGTACCGTGACTCGTCAGGCGACTCCGCTACTCGCGCGAGTCTGCCGCCCGCGCCCGAAGAGCGCGCGCAGCCCTTCAACCAGCCAGGCCCCCGCGGCCTTGGCGTAGCGCCGGAGCGTCTGCGCGCGCAGGTCTTGCGCCTGGCGCATGTACGCGTCGATCTCGCGCTGCGTCAGCGGCCGAAATTCGAGATCAGCCTGGTTCATTGCCTTGTCCTCGTAACGGCGGCGTCACGCCGCCTTCGTCATGGCGTAAGAGTAGCGGCTGACGCTTTAAAGAATTAGGGGCAAAATCAGAACATCACTTTTGACTGTTTGTCATAAATCTAAAGATGGATATCGCCACTCAAATGACGATTTTCGTGCGCGCGGTGCAGGAGGGTGGCTTCTCGGCGGCGGCGCGCGCCCTCGACCTCACGCCTTCGGCGGTGAGCAAGCAGATCAGCCGGCTGGAAGACCGGCTCGGCGTACGCCTGCTCAACCGCACGACCCGGCACATCAGCCTGACGGACGAAGGCCGGGCCTTCTACGAGCGCTGCCTGCACATCGTGCAGGAAATCGGCGAAGCCGAAGAATGGATCGCGGCGCAGCAGGGGGTGGTGCGCGGCGTGCTGCGGGTCGCCGCCACGGTCCCCTTCGCCAAGTACCACGTCCTGCCCATCCTGCCCGAGTTCCTCAAGCGTCACCCGGAGCTCGAGGTGTCGTTCGAGATGACGGACCGCAACGTCGACCTGGTCGAGGAAGGCATCGACGTCGCCATCCGTTTCACCGAGCAGCTCACCGATCCCTCGCTGGTCGCGCGCAAGCTCGCCACCAACCGGCGCGTCGTCGTCGCGGCGCCCTCCTATCTCGCCGAGCACGGCGTGCCGAAGACGCCGGAGGACCTGCTGAAGCACAACTGCCTCCTGCTCTACACCGTTTCCGGTTTCAACGAATGGGAGTTCGACGGTCCGGAGGGGAGCCGGGTGCTGCACGTGCGCGGCAATTTCCAGACCAACAGCGCCGATGGCCTCTACCACGCGGCGCTCGCGGGGCTCGGCATCGCCCGCATGTCGACGTTCATCGTGGGCCCGGCCCTGAAGAGCGGCCAGCTCGTGCAAGTGCTGCCCGAGCACGTGCACGAGAAGGCGTCGATTCTCGCGGTGTATCCGCACCGCCGGCACCTTTCGGCCAAGGTGCGGGCGTTCATCGACTTCCTGCTCGAGAAGTTCACTCCGGTGCCGCCGTGGGAGGCCGCGTGAACGCGCGCGCCCGATCGGCCGCGATCGACAGCGCCTGACCCGCTTTGCCCGCCCGCTTGGTCGCCGCCGCTGCGCTTGCGCGCAACGATAGCAACCGTGCGCGGCGGTGCTTCACCGCGCGAGCCGCAGATACAGGAGCGGGAGCTTCTCGGGCAGCCGCTCCAGCCTGTCCACGACGACGTAGTTCCGCGCGCCGAAGATGCGCTCGACGTAGGCATCGGCTTTCGGGTCCACGCTCAGGCAGTGCACGTGTATCCCCTCGCGGCGGCTCTCGTCGACTGCCCGTTTCGCGTCGTACAGCAGATAGCGCCGGTCGTGCACGTCGATGTCCGAGGGCTCGCCGTCGGTCACGAGCAGGAGCAATTTCCTCTCCGCGCGCTGCGTGCGCAGCCAGCGCCGCGCGTGGCGCAGCGCGGCGCCCATGCGCGTCGAGAACCCGCCGCGCAGGGCCGCGAGCCGCGCCGGCCGCACCTCGGCCGAGTACACCCGTGGATCCGGAGGCAGGTGGCTGCGCAGAGCGGCGAGCGCGTCGACACAGGCATCGAGATCGAGACGGTCGCCGTCCGGGCGGCGCCGTGACCGGCCGCGCGGCCGCAGCTTCGCGGCGCAGACCAGCCGGTCCACGCGCGCGCCGAGCTCGCGGTGCAGAGCGAGAGCCGCTGCTCGCGCGACGGGTCGATGCAGACCGCGGGGCCGTCTGCCTGCTGCGGCTCGAGAAGCGTGTGCGCGTGAAGAGGCGGCGGACGCGGAACGCCGCGCGCTCAACGAGGCGGGATGTCGATGAAGGGACGGATCAGCCGGAAGCGCGCGGATAAACCGCTTCGTACATCCGCACCGCCTGGGCGGTCGCCTCCACGTCGTGCACGCGCACGATGCGCGCCCCGTTCGCGACCGCAATGAGCGCGAGCGCGACGCTCGCGTGCAGGCGACGCTCGACCGACTGCCCGCGCAGCTTGCCGATAATGGACTTGCGCGAGAGACCGGCGAGGATCGGGCAGCCGAGCGCTTCGAGCTCCGCCAGGCGGCGCAGGAGCGTGAGATTGTGCTCGACCGTCTTGCCGAAGCCGAACCCGGGATCGACGACGAGGCGCTCGCGCGGGATTCCCGCCGCGACCGCCGCCTCGATCCGCGCGGCCAGGAAGTCGCACACCTCCCCGACGACGTCGCCGTAGCGCGGGTCGAGCTGCATCGTCGCCGGCTCCCCCTGCATGTGCATGAGGCACACCGGGACCTTCAGCGCCGCCGCCGCCTCGAGCGCCCCCGGCAGGCGCAGGGCGCGCACGTCGTTGATGAAGCCCGCGCCGGCCGCGACCGCCGCGCGCATCACCTCGGGCTTCGATGTGTCCACGGAGAGCGGCACCGGAAGCTCCCGGGCGCACGCTTCGACCACCGGCACGACGCGCGCGAGCTCCTCCTCGACGGGCACCTCGCGCGCGCCGGGACGCGTCGATTCGCCCCCGATGTCGATGATGTCGGCGCCCTGCTCCACCATGGCGCGCGCGTGCGCGAGCGCCGCGTCGCGCGTCGCGTAGGCGCCGCCGTCCGAGAACGAATCGGGCGTGACGTTGAGGATGCCCATGATCACGGTGCGCGAAAGGTCGAGCGCGCGCCCGTTGCAGTCGAGCATCTGTGGTGCGGGAGTCATGTTTGATGCCGGAGCTTACCGGAAGCCGCCGTCGGCGGTAAGGCGCAGCATCCCGCGGCTAGGGCTCGAGCAGACCCGCGCGGATCGCAATCAGCGCCATTTCCGCCTGGTTCGCCGCGCCGAGCTTCTGCTTGATATGGTAGAGGTGCGTGCCCACGGTCCGCGGGCTCAGATGCAGGACGTTCGCGATCTCCGCCACGGAGACGCCCCGCGCGAGCAGCAGGAACACTTCGAGCTCGCGCAGGCTCAGCGTATCGACCGGGTTCTGCGCGCCGCCCCGCTGCGCCACCATCTGCTGGGCGATGCCGGGCTCCACGTACACCTTCCCCCGCATCACGTCGCGCACCGCCTGGATGAGCTCGGCCGGCGCGCTGCGCTTCGAGAGATAGCCCAGCGCGCCGGCGTCGAGGACCCGACGGGGATGGATGGTGTCGTCGTGCGCGGTCAGCACCAGGATGCGGGCATGCTCGTCGCGTGCCCGCAGCCGCGTCATCGCCTCGAGGCCGCCCATGCCCGGCATCGACAAGTCCATGACCACGACGTCCGGCCGCACCTGCGGATACCGCGCGCACGCCTGCTCTCCGCTCTCCGCTTCGGCGACCACCTTGATGTCCGGCTGCCCCTCGAGGAGCAGCCGGAAGCCCATGCGGACGACCGCATGGTCGTCGACGAGCATCACCCGAATGCCGTTCGTCTCCGTCATGCCGTGCTCCATTTGTCGGCCGCCACGGGCGCCGGAAGCGGCAGCCGCGCGACGAGCCGCAATCCCTCGCCCGGACGACTGTCGATCTCGAGCTCTCCGCGCAGCGCCTCGACCCGCTCGCGCATGCCGAGCAGCCCGAACCCGCCGTCGGCGGCCGCGCCCGGCGGCAGTCCGCGGCCGTCGTCGGTGACCGCGACCTCGAGCACCGTGTCCGCGCCGTCCGGCCCGCCGCTCCAGCGCAGCTCGACCTCGATCCGCGTCGCGCCCGCGTGACGCAGCGCGTTGTTGAGCGCCTCCTGGACGATGCGGTAGACCGCCGCCGCGAGCTCTTCCGGCACCGTCTCGAGCCGCGGCGGCAGCTTGAGATCGAAGCGCACGTCGCGGCGGCGCGCGCGCCAGCCGTTGACGGCGTCCTCGATCGCGCGCGCGAGCCCCAGGCGGTGCGGAGCGCTCGCGCGCAGCTGGCGGATCATGCCGCGCACCATGTCGTAGAGCTGTCCTCCGATGCTCACCACCGCGAGCGCCTGCGAACGGATCTCGGGGGCATCGTCGCCGGCGCGATTCGCGATCGTCATGCCGATAGTGCGGATCGCGGTCGCGTACTGGCTCAGCTCGTCGTGCAGCTCGCGCGCGAGCGCGCGCCGCTCCTCGTCGACGCGCTGCTGGATGAGGTGCGTGATCTGCCGGTTCCATCGCAGCTCCCGGGCCGCCTCCTCCGCGCGCTTCTTCTCCGTAATGTCGCGCAGGCTCAGGATCTGCCCGATCACCGCGCCGCTGCGCGGCTCGACGAGCGGCGCCGTCGAGAGCGACACGTCGATCAGCGTGCCGTCGTGGCGCCGGCGCTGCGTCTCCACGTTCTGAACCGCCTCGCCGCGGAACGCGGCCTCGAGCTGCGCCGCGACTTCCTTCTCCTTGCCGGGCGGCGCGAGCGCGCGGAGGTCCTTGCCGGCGAGCGTTTCTCCGTCGCCGCCGAAGAGCCGCGCCGCCGCGGAGTTCGAGAAGTGGATCCGGCCGGCCCGGTCGGCGATGAGGATCGCATCGCTCGTCTGCTCCACCACGAGCGCCAGACGCCGGTTCTCGGCGGTACGGCGCTCGAGCGCGTCGGCGACGCTGTTGAACGTCTCGCTGATCGCCGAAAGCTCCGGCAGCGCGAACGACGGAAGCCGCGTCTCGAACCGCCCTTCGCGGATCGCGGCGAGCCCGCGCAGGATCTCGCGCACCGGAGCGAGCAGCCGGCCGATCAGCCAGAACACGAGGACATTGACCGCGACGAAGAAGACCAATGCGACGCCCGCGAGCTGCCCGAGGTCGTCCCAGGCGTCGAGGACCGAACGCGAGGCGTCGGGCACGATCACGAGGCGTCCGCCGCGCAGCGGCAGCACTACCTGTGCCGGCGCCGGCCCGACGAGCGCGGCGAACCAGGCGGGCGCGTGGCGGCCGGCCTTGTACGTGGACGGCGGCGATACGTACACGAGGTCGCCGAGCCCGTTGTACAGCCGCACTTCGTTCGCGCGCACGCGTCCGAGGCTGCGAAGGAACGTATGCACCGTCTCGAAATGCGCGGCGGGACTCTCGTGCCCGGGGACGAACTGACTGGAGTAAACCACCGTGGTCAGCAGCTGCACGGTGACCCGGGTCGAGGCGGCGATCTCCTCGCGGATCTGATGGCGCGTCGCATCGACGATGATGGCGCCGAGCACGAGCACGAACACGAGCATCAACGCCGTGACCAGCAGATTGA
>DATCLR010000267.1:0-5442 GCA_036563785.1 Burkholderiales bacterium
GCTTCTCGTCAAGGTGGGCGACAAAGTCGCGCGGGGCGATACGATCGCGCTCGTCGGCTCGACCGGCCGCTCGACGGGGCCGCATGTGCACGTCGAGGTCCTTCGCGACGGGCGGCCGGTGAATCCGGCGCAGTATCTGCGACCCTCTTCTCTGACGCTCGCCGGCAAGTAAGCGCGCCTGCCGCGTGCGCTGCACGCGCGCTACCATGGCGCAATGACCGACGTTACCGCCAATCTCGCCCGCGTGCGCGCCGCGATCGCCGATGCGGCGGCGGCCGCCGGCCGCGCTCCCGAGACTATCCGCCTGATCGCCGTATCGAAAACGCATCCCGTCTCCGCGCTCGCAGCGGCGTACGCCGCCGGTCAGCGCGCCTTCGGCGAGAACACCGTACAGGAGGCGCTGCGCAAGATCGCGGACTTCGCCGAGCCCGACGTCAAGTGGCATTTCATCGGCCACCTGCAGTCGAACAAGGCGAAGTTCGTGCCCGGCAGGTTCGCCTGGCTCCACTCGCTCGACAGCGTGCGGCTCGCCGAACGCCTCGAGCGCTTCGCCCGGACCGCGGACAGCACTCTTCAGGCACTGATCGAAGTGAACGTCACCGGCGATCCGCGCAAGCACGGCGTCGCACCCGGCGATCTGGATCCGCTGCTCGATGCGCTGCTCGCGGCCGGACTCCGCCGCGTGCGCCTTCGCGGACTCATGACCATCGGCCCCTACGGCGCCGCCGAGCGGGATCTACGCGCGGCGTTCGCGGCGCTGCGCACGCTCGCCGAACGGGCCCGCGAACGTTACCCGCTTCCGGATTTCACGGAGCTATCGATGGGAATGAGCGGCGACTACGTCGAAGCGATCAAGGAAGGGGCGACGATGGTCCGCATCGGCAGCGCGATCTTCGGCGCCCGCGATTACGGTGTCCGCGCCTGAAGCGCCGCGGCGTCCGCCGCACGCCTGACGTCCTCCCTCACTGCTCCCGCCCCGCCCAGCGCGCCGCCTGCAGCCGTACGACGTCGGTGAAGGAATGCGTGCGCTGATAGGCGTCGCGCAGCCAGGCGGCGTCGTTCTCGCCGCTCGCGACGCTCGCGCGCAGCCCCTCGATCGGCTCGCGGCTCTCGAGCGCCTCGGCGTACGGGGCGAGCTCCTCGAGCGTCCGCGCGATGTCGTCCGCGAGCATGACGTGCCGCTCGGTGTGCGGATCGATGAAATTGCCGCGCAGCCCGAAGCGGCTCGCCTGGAAGCGGTTGTAGTTGTACACGAGATAGGCATCGCGTGTCGGGCGATGCGGGCGTTCGGCGAGCAGGCGGTGCGCCAGCGCCTGTGCGTACGCCGCGAGCGCGGCGGCGCGCTCGACCGTGAGGGGTGTATCGCACACGCGGATCTCGATCGTCCCGTACTCGGGCTTCGGCCGGATGTCCCAGTAGAAATCCTTCATGCTGCCGATGATGCGGAAGCGGTACATCTTCGCGACGTAGGCGTTGAGCTCGTCCCATGACTGCACGAACGGCATCGAGCCCGACAGCGGGAATGCCGCGATCGCGTTGAGCCGCGACGAGTCGAACGCCGTGTCAACGCCCTGGGAGAACGGCGACGAAGCCGAAAGCGCGATGAAGTGCGGCACGTAGCGCGCGAGCGCATGCACCAGGTAGATCGCGTCGTCGCCCGAGCCGCATCCGACGTGGATGTGCTGGCCGAAGACGGTGAACTGCTTCGCGAGGTAGCCGTAGAGGTCCGAGAGATACTCGAAGCGCGATTCCGAGTAGATGCGACGCTCGGCCCACTGCTGGAACGGATGCGTGCCGCCCCCGCAGATCGCGAGGTTGAGCTTGCCGGCGTGCAGCGCCACGGCGTCGCGCATGAGGCGCAGCTCCGCGAGCAGCGCGCCGTGGCGCGCGTGAACGGAGCTGTTGAGCTCGATCATGCTCTCGGTGATCTCCGGCTTCACTTCGCCGGGAAGCTCGACTCGCCCGAGGCGCTCGAGCAGATCCGCCGCCCCGCGCGCGAGGTTGTAGTCGCGCGTGTTGACCACCTGCAGCTCGAGCTCGACGCCCATCGTATACGGCGACGAGGGCGTGAACCGTAGCGGCTCCATGGCTTCTCCTCAGCGGGGCACGCCGGCTTCCCCCGCGCGCCGAAGCGCGAATTGGACCGCAACGGGACCGAGGATCTCAAGCAGCACCACCGCCGAGGTGACGACCGCGAGCGCCTGCACGTCCGGCTCCGGATAGAGTCCCCAGACGTCCTGCACCATCACCACGGCGAAACCCGCCATCGGCGTGAGCGCCAGCCCGAGGAGCGCGGCGCTCTTCGGCCGCAGCCCGCTCAGGGGCGCCCACAGCATCACGCCGAGCATCTTGCCGACGAACCTGACCGCCACGTAAACGAGGCCGGCGCCGCCGGCGACGGCGAGATAGCGCGCATCCAGGCTCGCGCCGGCGACGACGAACAGTACCACCAAGAAGAGCTGCGCGCGCACGCCGAGCTCGAGCGGCAGCACGCGGTGGCGCCGATCGAAGTTCTTGACCAGGATGCCGAAGACGAGCAGCGCCAGCACGACCGAGAGCCGCAGCATGTTCGCGCTCCCGACGGTGAGCACCACGAGCGCGACCAGCATCACGAACTGGCGCTCTTCGCGCTTGCCGAGCCAGCGGCCGAGCGCGAGCGCAAGAGCCCACGCGACGACGCCGAGGAGCATCGAGCCGGCGAGCAGATACAACGGATGCAGCACGATACTGACCCAGCTCGCCCGGTACTCCAGGTGCAGCACCGACAGCAGCACGGTGACGATCACGAATGCGGCAACGCTGTTCATCGCCACCAGGCTCAGCGCGCGCTCCGTCACCTGCCCTTCGGCGCGGTTCTCCTGCGCGATCAGCATCACGACCGCCGGCGAGGTCGAAATGCCGATGGCTGCGCCGATGGCGGCGTAGAGCGGCGACAGCCCGTAGAGCGCGAGCGCGACATAGATCAGCACGAACGAGAGCAGGCTCTCGCTCACGCCGGAGGCGAGCAGCCAGCGGTCCTGCCGCAGCCACTGCAGATCGAGGCGCCGCCCCAGGTCGTAGAGCAGCAGACCGAGCGAGATATCGACGAAAACGCGCGCCTGCTGCAGCAGCTCCGCCGTCAGCAGACCCAGGCCGGTGTGCCCGACGAGCATTCCGACCGCGACGTAGCCGGTGATCGCCGGCAGGCGGACCTGCCGCACCAGGTGGCCGCCGACGAGACCGGCGAGCAGCAGCAGGCCGAACAGCGTGAGCGCGCCGAGCGGCGGCGGAAAATCGGGCAGAAAGGCGAAATCCGGCGTCGGCATATGGTTGTGGTTGTCCCCGGCGCACGGCCGGGTCGGCGAGTTTAGTCGCCCGTTTCCCGGCGCAGCAACCGAACACCGCCGGACAACCGGCGCACGGCGACCGCCGCCCGGAAGCCGGCGCGCGCAGCGTCTACAATCGGATCGATGCTGCGCTTCTACGCCCCGATCCGCGCCGCCGCAATCGCAGCCGCCCTGCTCCTCGGCGGCTGCAGCGACCGCGATACGCCCGAAGACCAGATTCGCGCCTTGATCGCCGCCGCCGAGGAGGCGGCCGAGAGGAAGGAAATCGGAACGCTGCGCGGCTACGTGTCGGAGAGCTACGCGGACGACGCCGGCCGCGACCGGCGCGCGATCGATGCGATTCTGCGGCTGTACCTGCTGCGCCACGAGCGCATCCATCTGCTGACGCGCGTTTCCGACGTCCGGTTCGTGCCGCCGGCCGCCGCCGGCGCCGTCGTCTACGTCGCCATGAGCGCCGTCCCGATCGCGGACGCCGAGGCGCTCGGCGGACTGCGCGCCGACCTCTACCGCATCGAGCTCGATTTCGTGCGCGAAGACGACGACTGGCGCGTTCGCCGCGCCGCCTGGCGCCCCGCCGAGCTCGCGGACTTCGTCTACCGGCCTCCGGAAAGCGGCGACTAGTCCCGCCGAATCGATTGCGCCGAGGGGCGTCGGGTCGCGAATTGGGAGCGCTCACGGAACCGCGCGCGCTCGCGATCTTACGACAACCTCTCCTCCGGCAACGGCTACAAGGTGCGGCTGCTGCACCCGCTCGCGCGGGCGCAGGCGCTGCAGTGGATATTCTTCGAGCAGTACAGCCACGAGCCGAACATTGCGACTGCTCGCCACGGGCTCACGCACGGTGTACCGATGTCCCGAGCGCCGGCGGCCAGTCGAAATGAAGCGCGAGCCGGACATGCGGCGCTCGCCGTGATGGGGCAGTATCTCGCGCGGAATCCCTAATTTGTCGCCGGACGCTACACCGTTGCCGACGTCGTCCTGTACGCGCACACCCATGTGGCCGAGGCAGGCGGTTTCCCGCTCGCACCCTGCCCGGCGATCCGCGACCGGCTCGCGCGGGTCGCCGCGCAGCCGCGGCACATTCCCGTCACGCAGCCCTGAAGCTGCGCGCGAGCACGCCGTCCGGACGGCACCGGGCCGTCACCTGGGCGCGCTGCGGACCGCTTCCGAAAGGTTCGCTCGCGGCGCCGCGCGCACCGCCCCATAGGCGCCCGCCACGATCAGGGCGCCGCCGATCCATTCGCGCAAGGCAACGACCTCATCCGTCAGCAGCGCCTGCGACACCGCGCCCGCGATCAGCTCAACGAACGTGATCACGGCGGAACGGTACACCGGAATGTGCGTAACGCCGTACTGGATCAGGGCCGTCATCGCCAGAATGCCGAAGACGCCGAGCGCGGCCGCACCGGCGACAGTCCCCGCGGAAACGCGCGGCGCGGGCAGACCCGTGAGCACGATGATCGCGAACGCCATCGCGCTCACCCCGAGGAACACGCAGAAGAGCTTGGTGGCGACCGGCGCCTGCTGCACCGCGCGCGTCGCCACGTTCGAGAGCGCGAACGCCATGCCCGCCGTGAGACCGAACCAGTCGGCGCGCTCCCGGGGCCACGGCACCCCGAGCGCCGGATTCCACAACATGAGAAGCGCACCCGCGAGAGCGATCGCGAGGCTCGCGGCCGCGGCGCGCGGGATGCGCTCGCCGAGCAGCAGCCGGGCGAGGAACGCGGCCCACAGCGGCGAGAGATAGAAGAGGAGCAGCACCCGCAGGATGTTGCCGTCGAGCACGGCCAGCACGAACGCGATGTTCGTCCAGCCGGCTGCGAGCGCGAGCACCGCCAGCCACCCCGGCGCCTGCGCCAGGGCCGGCAGTCCGCGGCGCGTGTACGGAAGGCTGGCCGTCAACGCCGCGACGTAGAGGATCAGCGCGAGCCAGAGACCGTGCAGCCCGGCATCCTCGAGCAGGCGCATCGGATACCAGACGACGCCCCAGAGAATGGCGCCCACGCAAACGCACATCGCGGCGCAGGTCGATCGGGATGCGCTGGTGAGCATCGACCGCCTTGCCCTATAATCCGGCTTTCAGAAAAGAATCGGACATGAACGCGCGGCTCGCCGC
>DATCLR010000269.1:0-7453 GCA_036563785.1 Burkholderiales bacterium
GCTTCTCGGCCATGGCCATTCCCGTCTCGCGGGGAGAGATCGACTACGCCGAAGGGCTGTCGAAGGAGATGGGCATGACGCCGGTCGACAAGGAGGTCATTCCGCCGCCGACGCCCGACTACACGCCCTTCGCGACGCGCCTCAAGGATGCGAACCCCGACTGGGTCTATTCGTGGGCGCCCTGGGGCACACAGGTCCGCACGTTCGAGGCGCTGCGCCGGCTCGGCTGGAGCGGGCGGTTTATCGCCTACGCGCACATCGAAGCGGAAGACGAGCTCGCCCGGGTGAAAGACCCCGAGCTCTACGTGTTCGGGGCGAACGCCTTCTTTCAGGATAATCTCCCCGTGCACGAGGAGATTCGTGCGGCGGCGAAGCAGGCGAACGTCGCCTATCCGCCGACGCAGCTCACGGAAGGCTACGTGTCGGGCATGGTCCTCGAAGCCGCGCTCAGGGCCACGCCGTGGCCGCCTACGCCGGAGAAGCTGCTCGCGGCGATGAGCAGCCTCAAGGTCGACACCAGGGGGCTGCGCGGTGGGCCGATCGAGTGGACCAAGGACAATCATTTCCGCACCACCCAGTACTATCGCGTCTATCGCTGGGACGCGAAGGGGAACCGTATCGAGCGCGTGCGCGACTGGGCGGCATTCGAGGTGAAGTAGGGCAACGGCGCATCGCCCGCCGCCGGCGGGCGATGCGCCGTTCGGTCGACGCGTGACGCCCGTCCGCGCGCCTCCTGCCGCGGGAGGCGATGCGGGCGGGCACGGGGCCGGTGCGTGCAGCTCATCGTCAACATCGTCGTTCTAACCGCGATCTACGCACTGATCGCGAGCGGGTACGTGCTCATCTACCGTACGAGCCGGGTACTCAATCTGGCGCACGGGGAACTCATGATGCTCGCGGCGTACCTGCTGCTCACGACGGCGTCGCTCTTCTCGGGTCACCCCGTGATGGCGGTCACCGCCGCGGCGCTGCTCGGCCTCGTCGTCGGCGGCCTCGTGTACCTGCTCCTCATGCGGCGCATGACGGGGGAGAGCGTGCTCGCGGCCGTGCTCGCTACCGTCGCGCTGGGCATCCTGCTGCGCGGCGCGACGGTCCTGATCTGGACAGGGCAATACCACTATCCGAGCGAGGCGCTCGGCTGGAGCAATCCGTCGCTGACGCTCTTCGGCGGGGCCCGTATTTCGGCGACGGCCGCGGCGCTCGTCGTATGCACAGTCGTCGTCTACGCCGGCCTGTTCGCCTTCCTGCGCTTCACGCGCTGGGGCATACGCATGCGCGCGGCCGGGCAGAATGCGCTCCTCGCCGCGCAGCGCGGTATCCGGCTGCACGGCATTTACGCGGCGGCCTGGGGGCTGTCGACTTTCACCGGCGGGCTCGCCGGGCTGCTGATCGCGATAGACGCGGGCCTGTCGCAAACGCTCGCGATCATCGGCCTCAAGGCGTTCCCGGCGGCGCTCGTCGGCGGCCTCGACAGCCTCCTGGGGGCGGCGGTCGGCGCGCTCGTCGTCGCGGCCGCGGAGGTGCTTCTCATCCACTATGTCGATCCTCTGCTCTCGGACGTGGTGCCGTTCCTGGTGCTCATCGTCATGTTGCTGCTGCGCCCGTGGGGTCTGTTCGGTACGCGCGAGGAGCTCGATCGTGTCTAGGTATTTCCGGGAGCGCTGCTGATGGCGTTTGCGAGCGGCTATTTCCGCACCAGCTACCTGCGCGACATGCGGCTGGTCGACACCCGCACGCAGGCCGTGAGCCTCGCCGTGTTTCTGGCGGCGCTGGTTGTCTATCCGTTCGTCGTTTCGCCGTTCCTGCTCGATCTCGCGAACCAGCTGTTCCTCGCCGCGATCGGCGCCGTGGCGCTGATGCTGCTCACCGGCTACGCCGGGCTCGTGTCGCTCGGCCACGCGGGGCTCCTCGCGGCCGGCGCGTTCACCGCCGGCATCCTCTTCAAGGAGCTGAACGCGCCGGTCTGGGTGACGCTGCCGGCAGCCGCCCTCGTCGGCGCGCTCCTCGGCGTCGTTTTCGGCCTGCCGTCGCTGCGGCTGCGCGGCCTGTACCTCGCCGTGAGCACGCTTGCGCTGCATTTCGTCGTGGTTTATCTGGGCGGCGAGTACGAGACGGAGCGCGGTTTCTCGACGGGCATCGTGATCGATCCGCCGTCGCTCTTCGGGTTCACCCTGTACGATCCGCTCGCCTGGTACTTCGTCCTGCTGGCATGCGCCGCCGCAACCGTGCTGCTGAGCCTCAATCTGCTGCGCACGAGGACGGGGCGGGCGTGGCGAGCCATCCGTGACCACGAAACGGTGGCCGAGGCGCTCGGGATCGACGTGCCGAGGTACAAGCTCGCCGCTTTCGTCGTTAGCTCCACGCTCACCGCGATCGCCGGCGCGCTGTTCGCGTACTACCGCGGCTTCGTCTCCGTCGAGGCGTTCTCGCTGTTTCTTTCGATCCAGTACGTCGCCATGGTAATCATCGGCGGGATGGGCTCGATACTGGGAGCGCTGCTCGGCGCGGCGTTCGTGACGCTCTTTCCGTATGCGATCGAGTGGACGCTTGCGGCGCTGCCGGTGCCGGCGGCGTTCGCCAATCAGGTCTTCGCGGTGAACTACGCGGCGTTCGGGCTCGTAATGGCGCTGTTCCTGCTGTTCGAGCCCGGCGGACTCGTCGCGATATGGCGCCGCATTCGCGACTGGTTCCTGCTCTGGCCGTTCAAGCAGCGGCCGCTGGCGGGGGCGCGCCGATGATCGAGGCGTTGCTGCAGCTCGAAAAGGTGGAGGTCGTCTACCACCGCGTGGTGACGGCCGTGCAGGGGGTGTCGCTGCGCGTCGGCGCCGGCCAGATCGTGGCGCTCCTCGGCACCAACGGCGCGGGCAAGACCACCACGCTGCGCGCCATATCGGGCTTCCTCGGGCTCGACGACGCGCGCGTCACGGAGGGTGCGATCACGTACCGCGGCGAGCGCATCGAGAACCGGGCGCCGCACGAGACGACGGCACGCGGCATCGTCCTGGTGCCGGAGCGCGACAAGGTGTTTCCGAACCTCACGGTGGCGGAGAACCTCATCGCGAACGTGCCGCGGCGGGCGAGCCGCGCCGATGCAAAGCGCTACGTCGAGCGGGCGTACGAGTACTTCCCGAAGCTCGCGGAGCTGCGCGCGCGCGAAGCGGGCTACCTCTCGGGCGGCGAACGGCAGATGCTCGCGATCGGAGCCGCGCTCGCCTGCGGGCCGGACCTCCTGCTCATCGACGAGCTGTCGCTCGGGCTCGCGCCGCTCGTGGTGCACGACCTCGCCGAGCGCCTGCGGCGCATTCGCGCGCAGGAGGGGATCGCCATTCTGCTGGTCGAGCAGAACGCGGCGGTGGCGCTCACCGTCGCGGACTACGCCTACGTGATGGAGAACGGGCGTATCGTGCTCGACGGCGATCCGCAGCGCCTGAGCGCGCACCAGGACATCCAGGAGTTCTACCTGGGCCAGGCGAGCGGCACGCGCCGCAGCTACCGCGACGTCAAGCAGTACCGACGCAGCCGGAGGTGGTATGGCTGACCTCGACGTGGCGAACCTCAGTCTGCGCTTCGGCGGTCTCTCGGTGCTCGAGGGCGTCTCGTTCGCCGTCGCGCCGGGCGAACTGCTCGCGCTGATCGGGCCCAACGGAGCCGGCAAGACGAGCGTGCTCAACTGCATCAGCGGGCTGTACCGGCCGAGCGCCGGCAGTATCCGTTTCGAAGGGCAGGAGCTGGTCGGCCGCAAACCGCACGAAGTGGCGCGGCTCGGCGTTGCACGCACGTTTCAGCACGGCGAGATGTTCCCGCATCTCACGGCGCTCGAGAATCTGCTCATCGGCCGCCACACCCGGATGCGCACGCGGATCTGGGGCGAAGCGCTGTTCTCGCGCCGGACGCGCGCGGAAGAGGTCGCGCATCGCCTCAAGGTCGAGGAAATACTCGACTTCGTCGAGCTCGGGCGCTATCGCCATGCGCGGGTCGGCGATCTGCCGTTCGGAATTCAGAAGCTGATCGGCTTCGCGCGTGCGCTCGCGCCCGAACCGAAGCTGCTGTTGCTGGACGAGCCGTCGGCCGGGCTCAATCGCGACGAGCGCGAGGATCTCGCGCGTTTCATCCTGCGGATAAAGCACGAGCTCGGCCTGCCGATGGTATGGATCGAGCACGACATGCAGATGGTGGCGGATCTCGCGGACCGCATCGTGGTGCTGAACTACGGTCGGGTGCTGGCGGAAGGCGTCCCCGAGGACGTGCTGAAGGACGCGCGCGTCGTCGAAGCGTACCTCGGTCCCGGGACGGGCGCGGCCGCCGGCCCGCGCTGACGCGCCGGGGCGCGGCACCGAGTCGCCCATGCGCCGGCCGCGGCTGCTGACGCGCGACTTCGTGCTCGCGGCGTCGGCGGTCCCGATGCTGCACCTCGCAGCGTTTCTGTTCCTGCACCTGCCCGGCTTTCTCCGGTCGCTCGGCGCGGGGGAGGCGGAGATCGGGCGGATCATGTCGGCCCAGGCGCTCGGCGCTCTCCTTGCCTGGCCGTTCGTCGGGTGGGCGATCGGCGCTTACGGCCGGCGCGCCGTTACCCTCGTCGACGCTGCGCTCTGCGTCGTTGCTATCGGGCTCTATCTCGCGGTCGACGCGCTCGGGACGTTCGTGTACGCGGTGCGGCTGCTCGACGGCGTCGCCTCACCACGTGGTATGCGGCGCTCTTTACGCACGGAGCGGATCTCGTGCCGCTGGCGCGCCGCACCAGGGGTCTGGCGATCTTCGGCGCGTCCGCCCTCGTTCCGATCGGTCTCGGTGCGCAGTTCGACGACGCGATCCTCGCCTGGGCCCGATATCGCGAGCTTTACCGGGCTGCGTTCTCGATCGCTGCCGCGGAGCTCGCGGGCGGCACGGCGCTTTTCTACACGGCGGATCGCGGCCGGGCGTCGGGCGAGACGCGCACGGGCGCAAAGTGATTTAAACTCCGTGGCCGAGTTCAACCACCTGAAGCGGAGATGACGATGGCGAGCCTGTGCGGCAAGACGCTTTTCATCACCGGCGCGAGTCGGGGCATCGGCCTGGCGATCGCGTTGCGGGCGGCGCGCGACGGCGCCAACATCGCGATCGCGGCGAAGACGACCGAGCCGCACCCGAAGCTGCCGGGGACCATATATACCGCGGCGAAACAGATCGAGGCCGCGGGCGGTCGGGCGCTGCCCCTCGCCGTCGATATCCGCTTCGAGGACCAGATAGCCGCGGCGGTGGAGCGCACGGTGGCGACCTTCGGCGGTATCGACATTCTCGTCAACAACGCGAGCGCGATCTACCTCGCCGGCACGGTCGATACGCCGATGAAACGTTTCGACCTCATGCACCAGATCAACACGCGCGGCACGTTCGCCTGCTCGCAGGCCTGTATCCCGCACCTCAAGCGGGCCGGGAATCCGCACATCCTGAACATCTCGCCGCCGCTCAACATGGATGCGCGCTGGTTCGCGCCGCATCTGGCGTACACCATGGCCAAGTACGGCATGAGCATGTGCGTCCTCGGCATGAGCGAGGAGCTGCGTCCCCACGGCATCGCGGTCAATGCGCTCTGGCCGCGCACCGCGATCGACACCGCGGCGGTGAGGAATCTTCTCGGGGGCGAGGCGACGGTCCGCGGTTCGCGCAAGCCCGAGATCGTCGCCGATGCCGCCTATGCGATCCTCACCAAGGACAGCCGCCGCTGTACCGGCAACTTCTTCATCGACGAGGAAGTGCTGCGCGCCGAAGGCGTCGCCGATTTCGAACAATACGCCTGCGTTCCCGGCACGCCGTTGGTCCAGGATTTCTTCCTGTAGTGCCGTAGTGCGCGCCGCTGCAGGCGGAATCGTCGGCAGATAGAAGCGATTCCGGAGATCCGGACAACGCGGGCCCGGCCGCAGCGTCCGCGCCCGCCGCCGCTGCGCCCCGATCGTCACCGATACAGCAGCACCGATTCGCGCTCTTCGCGCCAGCTCGCTTCGTCGGCGGACGCGAGCGCGTCGAGATCGGCGGCGGTCGCAGAGGGATCGTCCACCCACTCGCGCAGCAGCGTGCTTCCGTTGATGACGTCGATCGCCAGGCGGTCGCGCTCGTACTCGTAGGGAAAATCGCGCCACAGCTCGTAGTCGGGGCGCAGCCGGCGCAGCGCCTTGAACGCCGCCGCCACCAGCCGCCAGGGCCGGAAAGTCTCGTGCGCGTAGCCCGGGCCGTCGACGTGGATCTGGAGGCCGGCGCAGAGTCGGCCGGCATGCTTGTGGAAAGTGGGCTCGAACCAGCACTCCCGCAGCCGGCAGCCTCCGAGCCACGACGGCGCGAGCTTCTGCATCGCGGCGAGCAGCCGGCGCGGCTCGAGATCCGGGGCGCCCAAGAGCTCGAGCGGGCGCGTGGTGCCGCGGCCCTCCGAGAGCGTCGTTCCTTCGAGCATGACGGTGCCGGCGTAGCAGCGCGCCATCGCGAGATTCGGCGCGTTGGGGCTCGGGTTCACCCATGAGCGCTCGCCGAGCGGCCAGCCGTAGCCGGGCGCGGCGGCCGGATCCCAGCCTTCCATGGGAATGACCCGGTACTCGACGTCGAGCCGCAACGTGCGCGTGAACCAGTGTGCGAGCTCGCCGAGCGTCAGACCGTGGCGCATCGGCAGCGGCCCGGCGCCGACGAAGCTCTCCCACCCGGGGCGCAGTCGCAGCCCTTCGACCGGACGGCCGATCGGGTTCGGCCGATCGAGCACCCACACGGCCTTGCCGTGCGCGGCCGCGGCTTCGAGCACATAGCGCAGCGTCGTAATAAAGGTATAGATGCGGCAGCCGAGATCCTGGAGGTCCACCAGCAGCACGTCGAAGCTCTCCATCATCGCCGGCGTCGGCCGGCGCACCTCGCCGTACAGGCTGTAGACGGGAATGCCGTGGACCGGATCCGTGTAGTCGGGCGACTCGATCATGTTGTCCTGCTTGTCGCCCCGCATGCCGTGCTGCGGACCGAAGGCGGCCGTGAGCCGCACGTCGCCGAGCGCCGCCAGCGCATCGAGCGCGTGCACGAGATCGTGCGTGACCGACGCCGGATGGGCGAGCAGTGCCACGCGCCGCCCGGCGAGCGGCCGGCGCAGCGACGCATCCTCGATCAGGCGGTCAAGTCCGCACTTCATCGAGCGTCACCGCGAAACCGTCGGCGTGGTGAAAATCCGGCTTCGCCGTCGCGTGCCGCAGCGCCCAATAGGAGCGGGCTCCGTCCTGCGCCTCGACGACCGCGGACAGGCCGAGCGCCAGCCGCGCGGTGGCAAGCTCCGGGGCGAGGCGGTCGAGCGGGATCAAGGCGTCGAGCTCGAGCCGCTCGGGCTGCCGGCGCGTGCCGATATGCGGCTCGAGCATCTGCGCGCTCACGCCCTCGGGGAGCGAAGCTCGTTCGCGGTAGCGCGCGAACGCGTACACCGCCCATTCGCCGGAGGGTGCCAGATTGAACT
>DATCLR010000007.1:0-1723 GCA_036563785.1 Burkholderiales bacterium
CCGCAGGCGGTCGAGCGCATCAAGGAGCACTACGCCCGCGATCGGCTCGAGAACGAGTCGTTCTTCGCCTGGAGCCGGCGCAAGGGCGAGGCCTATTTCGAGGAGCTGCTCGCGGATCTCGCGAAGGTCGAGGAAGCGGACCTGCCGTTCGTGCTCTCCGACCACGGCGAGAGCAACGCGTTCAAGGTCTATCAGTTCGGCGGCGGCGAATGCGCGGGCGCGAACCAGGATCAGGTGGCCGCGCTCTTCTTCGAAGCCGCGTACGAGCGCTCCAACCGCAACGCCTTCGCCTACGAGCATCGGTTCGAGCAGGCGCTCGAGTGCCAGGAGCCGATCATGCGCCTCACCGCTCAGGCGGTGCTGTTCGCGGCGACGCGCACGGTGCCCGCGCTCGAGATCGAAAGCGTCCCGACACGCGTGCGCGAGGCCGTGACCGATGCGCCCCGCGTGATCGAAGCGCTCGAGGCGATGTACCGCACGTACGAAACGTTTCGCGAGCTGCTCGACCACGACAGCTACCAGGCGCTCGCGGCGGCGGCCGACGAGTGGATGCGCGTCGCGGCCAAGTACTGCGAATCGCGCGATCCGCTGCTCGACCTGTCCGAATCCGTGCCGCACGGCGACCGCCGCGTGATCCCGATCGCCGCGGCGCCGGCGCACGCTACCGCGTAGCGCGCGTCGGGCGGCCGCCGGCATCGGCGGGCCGCGTGCCCGCCGTGCGCCTTCTTGCCGAGAAGCAATGCTCGCGCGTCATCGCCGAGCAGTGGCGCCTCGCCGCGCGAGCGGCTACCCTCCCGCTGTCCCGAACCCGGCATTCCGACGGCCTTCTTGCGCGACACGACGAAACGCACGGATCCCGCGGCCGAGTCGCCGCACGCGGCGCCGCCCGGCACGTGGACCGAAGTGCTGCGTGCATTCCTCAAGCTCGGTCTCACGTCGTTCGGCGGTCCGATCGCGCACCTCGCGTACTACCGCGACGAGTTCGTCGTCCGCCGCAAGTGGCTCTCCGAGAGCGCATACGCCGATCTCGTTGCGCTGTGCCAGTTCCTGCCGGGACCCGCGAGCAGTCAGGTCGGCTTCGCGCTCGGGCTGATGCGGGCCGGCGCGCGCGGCGCGCTTGCCGCCTGGGCGGCGTTCACGCTGCCCTCGGCGATCCTGATGTTCCTCTTCGCGCTCGGCGCGGCTGCGGCTTCCGGCGCGGCATGGGATGGATTACTGCGCGGATTGAAGATCGTCGCCGTCGCGATCGTCGCGCACGCCGTGTGGGGCATGGCGCGCGCGCTCGCGCCGGACCGGGCACGTGCGAGCATTGCCGCGCTCGCCGCACTCATCGTGCTGCTCGCCCCGTCGGCGTTCGTGCAGATCGCGGCCATCGCGCTCGGCGCGGCCGCCGGTCTCGTGGTGTGTCGCGGCACCGCGCCCCAGGCGACAGGACGTTTCGCGCCCACGGTTTCGCGCCGCACGGCAGTCGCGGCGCTCGCGCTTTTCTTAGCGCTTCTCCTGCTGCTTCCGGTGCTGGCCGGCGCGCACCACGCGCTCGCGCGCTTCGACGCCTTCTACCGCGCGGGCGCGCTCGTCTTCGGCGGCGGGCACGTCGTGCTGCCGCTGCTGCAGGCCGAAGTCGTGCCCGCCGGCTGGGTGGGCAGCGAAGCATTTCTCGCCGGCTACGGCGCGGCGCAGGCCGTGCCCGGTCCGCTCTTCACATTCGCCGCGTATCTCGGCG
>DATCLR010000270.1:0-6702 GCA_036563785.1 Burkholderiales bacterium
GACGTGGTGATCTTCCTGCCGCTCATGATCGAGCGGGCGATCCGCTCGCGCCAGGTGGCCACGGCGTCGAACACCGTGGAGCTCGCGCGCCACGGCGGCCTGCGCAAGACGGGGTGAGGCCATGAGGACGTTGACGCAACTGCTGCTCGCGCTCGCGCTCGTCGCGGCGGTCGGCGCCTGCGCCGATCAACGGAGCTATCAGCGCGCCGTGTACGTGCTCGTGGATACCTCCGGCACCTACGCCAAGGAGCTCGACAAGGCGCACAAGATCATCAACTACCTGCTCGGTACGCTCAATCCGGGCGACACGCTCGCGGTGGCGCGGGTCAAGAGCCGGAGCTTCACGGAGAAGGACATCATCGCGAAGGCGACCTTCGCCAAGGATCCGATGCAGGCGAACGCGCAGAAGCTGGCGTTCAAGAAGGAGATGGCGAAGCTCACCGAGGAGGCGAAGAAGGGGAGCGCCTACACCGACATCACCGGTGGCATCCTCCAGGCCGCGGAGTTCCTCAACGAGACCGGGGCGGGCCGGAAGACCATTCTCATCTTCTCGGACATGCAGGAGGAGCTCGACGACAAGACCATCCGCAAACAGGTGCCGCTCAACCTCAAAGGCATCAGCGTCATCGCGCTGAACGTCACCAAGCTCACCACCGACAACATCGATCCACGCCGCTACATGGCGCGCCTCGAGAAGTGGGAGAAACGGGTGCGCGAGGCGGGCGCCAAGGAATGGCGCATGGTCAACGACCTCGAGCGTCTCGATCGAATCTTCGAGTCGTGATTCCCCGGCCGCGCGCCTCCGGCGCGGCGGCCGAACGCGATAGCGTCTAGACGGGCGCCGGCGCCGCGGCGCTCTGGCGGCGGCTGAGCTGCCGCATGCCTTCGTCGAGCCCCTCGAGCGTCAGCGGGTACATGCGGTAGCCCATCATCTTGCGGATGATCTGGATCGATTCCGTGTAGTCCCAGTGGCGCTGCGGCTCGGGATTGAGCCAGATCGCCGACGGGTAATGGTCGAGGAGCCGCTGCAGCCAGGTGGCGCCCGGTTCCTCGTTCCAGTGGTCGACGGCGCCGCCGCGGTAGTAGATCTCGTACGGGCTCATGCTCGCGTCGCCCACGATCACGAGCTTGTAGTCGCGGCCGTAGGTGCGCATGATCTGCGCCACGCTGATGCGCTCGTTGTAGCGGCGGTTGTTGTCGCGCCAGACGGTCTCGTAGATGAAGTTGTGGAAGTAGAAGTACTCGAGGTGCTTGAACTCGCTCCGCACCGCGGAGAACAGCTGCTCACTGATGGCGATGTGGTCGTCCATGGAGCCGCCGACGTCGAAGAACGCGAGCACTTTCACGGCGTTGTGCCGCTCGGGCACCATCTTGAGGTCGAGCCAGCCGGCGTTGCGTGCGGTTGACTTGATGGTATCGTCGAGGTCGAGCTCCTCGGGTGCGCCCTCGCGCGCGAACTTGCGCAGCCGCCGCAGCGCGATCTTGATGTTGCGGGTGCCGAGCTCCGTGGTGCCGTCCAGATTGCGGTACTCGCGCAGGTCCCATACCTTGACGGCGCGGCGCTGACGCGAGCCGTCCTGGCCGATGCGGATGCCCTCCGGGTTGTAGCCGTAGGCGCCGAACGGGGAGGTGCCGGCGGTGCCGATCCACTTGGACCCGCCCTGGTGCCGCTCCTTCTGCTCCTCGAGCCGCTTGCGCAGCGTTTCGAGGAGCTGCTCGAAGCCGCCGAGCGACTTGATCTGCGCCTTCTCCTCGTCGGTCAGCAGCCGCTCGACTTCCTTGCGCAGCCACTCGGCCGGGATCTCGCGCAGCAGGATGTCCGCGACGCTCTCGATGCCCTTGATGTACTCGCCGAAGACGCGGTCGAAGCGATCGTAGTGGGTTTCGTCCTTCACCAGCGTCGCGCGCGCGAGGTAGTAGAACTCGTCGACGCTTCCGTGCGCGAGGTGCGCCCGAAGCGCCTCGAGCAGCGTCAGGAACTCGGTCAGCGTGACCGGGATCTTGGCGGCGCGGAGCTTGAGGAAGAAGCGGATCAGCATCAGCCGGTGCGGCGCGCCATGAAGGCGAGGCGCTCGAAGAGGTGCACGTCCTGCTCGTTCTTGAGGAGCGCCCCGTAGAGCGGCGGGATCGCCGCGCGCGTGTCTGCGCGCAGCGCCTCCGGCGGAATGTCCTCGGCAAGCAGCAACTTGAGCCAGTCGAGGAGCTCGGACGTGGAGGGCTTCTTCTTGAGGCCGGGGATTTCGCGGATCTGGAAGAAGACCTCGAGCGCCTCCTTGAGCAGGGTCTTCTTTAGCCCGGGGAAGTGCACCTCGACGATACGGCGCATGGTCTCCTCGTCCGGGAAGCGGATGTAGTGGAAGAAGCAGCGCCGCAGAAAAGCGTCGGGCAGCTCCTTTTCGTTATTGCTGGTGATGATGATGGCCGGGCGGTGCTTCGCGCGCACGAGCTGCTGCGTCTCGTACACGTAGAACTCCATGCGGTCGAGCTCGCGCAGCAGGTCGTTCGGGAACTCGATGTCGGCCTTGTCGATCTCGTCGATCAGCACCACGGCCGGCGTGGGCGACTCGAACGCCTCCCACAGCGGGCCCTTCTTAATGTAGTTGGCGATGTCGTGCACTCGCGGGTCGCCGAGCTGCGAGTCGCGCAGCCGCGACACGGCGTCGTACTCGTAAAGTCCCTGCTGCGCCTTGCTGGTGGACTTGATGTGCCACTGGAACAACGGCCGGTTCAGCGCCTTCGCCACTTCCACGGCCAGCATGGTCTTGCCCGTGCCGGGCTCTCCCTTGACCAGCAGGGGGCGCTCGAGGGTGATCGCGGCGTTGACCGCGAGCTTGAGGTCCTCCGTGGCGATGTAGGAATCGGTGCCGACAAAGCGTGTCATGGAATCCTCTGAACGTAGGACGGCTCGCAAAGGTCGAGAGTATAGCAGCCGGCTGCTTCCGCCCCGACAGGGCGCGGCCGCGCGGGCACGCGCGCGCGAAATCGGATATCCTAGGCGCCCTTTTCGACCCGTCGGCCGAGCATCCGAGAGATGCAGATGCGCGCAGGCGGCGCGGCTTCCGCTCCGCGGAAGGCGGTCCGGCCTGCCGACGCCGTTCCCGCGTCCGGCGCTCCGGGCGGAGCGGCTTGGCATCGACGGTTCGTACATTCGAGGAGCCGGATCGCACGATGTTCACCCGTGACATGACCATCAAGGGCTACGACGACGAGCTGTACGAGGCCATCGTCAACGAGGCCCGCCGCCAGGAAGACCATATCGAGCTGATCGCATCCGAGAACTTCGCGAGCCCGCGCGTGCTCGAGGCGCAGGGCTCGGTGCTCACGAACAAGTACGCCGAGGGCTACCCCGGCAAGCGCTACTACGGCGGCTGCGAATACGTCGATGTGGCGGAGCGGCTCGCCATCGAGCGGGTGAAACGGCTATTCGGCGCCGATTACGCGAACGTCCAGCCGCACTCGGGCTCCCAGGCGAACGCGGCGGTGTACCTCGCGCTGCTCGCGCCCGGGGACACCATTCTCGGCATGAGTCTCGCGCACGGCGGGCACCTCACGCACGGCGCCAAGGTCAATTTCTCGGGCAAGCTCTTCAACGCCGTGCAGTACGGCGTCAACGACGACGGGCTCATCGACTACGAGCAGGTCGAACGGCTCGCCCGCGAGCACCGGCCGAAGATGATCGTCGCGGGCTTCTCGGCGTATTCGCGCGTGGTCGACTGGGAGCGCTTCCGGCGGATCGCGGACGAGGTCGGGGCGTATCTCTTCGTCGACATGGCGCACGTCGCCGGCCTCGTCGCCGCCGGGCTCTACCCGAACCCCGTGCCGATCGCCGACGTCACGACCACCACCACGCACAAGACCCTGCGCGGTCCGCGCGGCGGCGTGATCCTCGCGAAGCACAACCCCGAGATCGAGAAGAAGCTGAGCTCGGTGGTATTCCCGGGGACGCAGGGCGGTCCGCTGATGCACGTCATCGCCGCGAAAGCCGTCGCCTTCAAGGAGGCGCTCGAGCCGGCGTTCAAGGACTACCAGCGGCAGGTGCTCGCGAACGCGCGCGCGATGGCGCAGGCGGTGATGGAGCGCGGGTACGACGTCGTGTCCGGCGGCACCGACAACCACCTGTTCCTGCTGAGCCTCATCCGCAAGGGGCTGACGGGCAAGGACGCCGAGGCGGCACTCGGCGAGGCGCACATCACCGTCAACAAGAACGCGGTGCCGAACGATCCCCAGCCGCCGATGGTGACGAGCGGCATCCGGCTCGGCACGCCGGCGGTGACGACCCGCGGCTTCAAGGAGGCGGAGTGCCGGCTGCTCGCCGGCTGGATCTGCGACGTGCTCGACCGGATCGACGATGCGGACGTGCGGCGCCGCGTCAGGGAGCAGGTGCTCGAGCTCTGCCGGCGCTTCCCGGTCTACGAAAAGGTTCCCTGAGCCGCAGCGGGTGCGCCGGCGCCCGGGCGCTCGCTGCGGGTGCTTCAGAGCAGGCCGTATAGCATCCGCAGCGAGGTGAGGAGCAGGAACGCCGCGAAGACCTGCTTGAGCCGCCGGGCGTTCGTGGCGTGGGCGAGCCTCGCCCCGAAGGGGGCGGCGAGCATCGTCATCGGCACGATCAGCGTCACGCCGAGCAGATTGACGTAGCCGATGCTGCCGGGCGGGCGGTTCGGCACCCCCAGCCCGGCGAGAACGAACGCGAGCGCGCCGGGAATGCTGATGAGGGTGCCGATGGCCGCCGCCGTGCCCACCGCCCGGTGCATCGGGTAGTTGAGGGCCGTGAGGATCGGCACGCTCAACGTCCCGCCGCCGATACCCATGAGCGTGGAGAATCCGCCGATCGCGGCTCCCAGGAGCTCGCGAAACGGCGACCCCGGGAGCTTCTCCGCGACGGTCAGTCCCTGCCCGGCGAACGCCATATGCGCCGCCACGACGAGCGCCACGATCGCAAAGACGGCGGTGAGCACGGGCCCGCGCAGGATTCCGCTGAGCAGGCTTCCGATCAGCACTCCGACGAGCAGGCCCGGTCCGAGTGCGCGCAGGAGCGCGGCGTCCATGCTTCGCCGGGCGGCATGGGCGCGAGCCGAGATGACGGAGGTCGGGATGATGGTGGCGAGCGAGGTGCCGACCGCCAGGTGCATTTTCACCTCGGGCGCGATCCCGAGCAGCGTGAACATGTGGAACAGCACCGGCACGATGACGATACCGCCGCCGACCCCGAGCAGGCCGGCAAGTATCCCGGCTACGGTACCGGTGACGAGGAGCGCCGCGAGCAGGGCTGCCAGCCAGGCGACGCTGTAGTTGTTCAGGAGTTCCAAGCGGTCGGTGTCGTTGTGCGCGGGCTCGTGCGGTTCTAGCCGATTGCGCGGCCCGCGTCACCTGGGCCGGTGGCGCTCCATTGTCCCGGTCCCGAGCGGCAGGTCGTTGGCGGACGTTCCGCTAAGCGGCCGGCGGCCGCGAGCCGCCTTTTCATTCCCATGCTATCAGCGCTAACATACGACACAGCTTTCGAGCCAGAGGCCGCTTCGCCGGCGGCCCGCCGTGCAAGGGGCGCGGCAGAAGCGGCGGTTCGAAGGGGAGTGCTTTGAAACCCACCGATATCGGCAATCCCGACTATTTCCACCGCGTGGTGGATTGCCAGTGGGCCTGTCCCGCCCATACTCCCGTTCCCGAATACATCCGGTTGATCGCCGCGGGTCGCTACAGCGACGCGTACATGATCAACTGGAAATCGAACGTCTTCCCCGGGATTCTCGGGCGTACCTGCGACCGGCCGTGCGAACCGGCGTGCCGGCGTGGACGGGTCGAGCAGCGTAACGCCGAGAAGCCCGAGCCCGTTGCAATCTGCCGCCTGAAGCGCGTCGCGGCCGACTACAAGGACGATATCCGCGCGCGGCTGCCGAAGCCGGCGAAGCACAAGAACGGCAAGCGCATCGCTTGCGTCGGCGCCGGGCCGGCGTCGCTCACGGTGGCGCGCGATCTCGCGCCGCTCGGCTACAGCGTCACGGTGTTCGACCAGGAGGCGCGCGCGGGCGGCATGATCTGGTCCCAGATCCCGCGGTTCCGGCTCCCCATGGAAGTGATCGACGAGGAGGTCGGGTACATCCTCGATCTCGGTGTCGAGTTCAAAGGCGGGGTGCGGATCGACAGCATGAAGCGGCTCCTCGCCGAGGGCTACGACGCGGTGTTCGTCGGCTGCGGCGCGCCGCGCGGGCGCGATCTCGACATCCCCGGCCGGCGCGAAGCCGCCGCGCGGATCCACATCGGCATCGACTGGCTGGCGTCGGTGTCGTTCGGGCACACCAAATCGATCGGGCGGCGCGTCATCGTCCTCGGCGGCGGCAACACTGCCATGGACTGCTGCCGCACCGCGCGTCGGCTCGGCGGCGAGGACGTCAAGGTCATCGTGCGTTCCGGGTTTGAAGAAATGAAGGCGTCGCCGTGGGAAAAGGAAGACGCCATGCACGAGGGGATCCCGATCCTCAACTACCTGGTGCCGAAGACGTTCGTGCACGAAAACGGCAAGCTCACGGGCATGACCTTCGAGAAAGTGAAGGCCGTGTACGACGCAAAAGGGCGGCGCAGCCTGGTGCCGACCGGCGAGCCGGACGCCTTCTTCGAGTGCGACGACGTGCTCGTCGCGATCGGCCAGGAGAACGCATTCCCGTGGATCGAGCGCGACATCGGCATCGAGTTCGACCAGTGGGGTATGCC
>DATCLR010000002.1:0-8727 GCA_036563785.1 Burkholderiales bacterium
ACGCTCGCCTTCGCGCAGATGGTCTACTTCGTGTTCCACGACACGGACCTCGGCGGCGGCTCCGACGGCGTCTACTTGAGCGGTAAACCCGAGGCGAAGATCGGCGATCTCGTCCTGTTCGATCTCGAGAGCGGCGTACAGTTCTACTACTTCGTGCTCGTGCTGCTCGTGCTCGTCTATCTCTTCCTGCGCCGGGTGCTCGGCTCGCCGCTCGGGCGCGCGCTCATGGGCATCAAGGCGAACGAGCACCGCATGCTGTCGCTCGGTTTCCCGGTGTTCCGCTACAAGCTCGCGAGCTTCACGATCGCCGGCGCCCTCGGCGGTCTCGCCGGCTATCTGTCCGCGGTGCAGTTCGGCTTCGTCAATCCGGAGATCCTGAGCTGGCACCAGTCGGGCAACGTGCTGCTGACGGTGATTCTCGGCGGCATGGGAACGCTCTACGGGCCGATCGTGGGCGCGTTCGCGTTCGTGCTGCTGCAGGAGTTCTTCGCCGACCTCACCAAGCACTGGCAGCTGCTCATGGGCGCGGTCATCGTGCTGCTCGTGCTGTTCTTCCCGGGCGGGCTGGCGAGCCTCGGGGAGCGGCTGCGGGCGCTGCGCCGCCCGGCGCCGGCGCCCGCCCCGGACGTGCCCGAGCGCGCCGCCGACGAGGTGGGCCGTGGCTGAGGTGCTCCTCGCCGCCGTCGACGCGACGCGCCATTTCGGCGGGCTCGCCGCCGTCGACCGCGTCTCGATCGAGCTGCGCCGGGGGGAGCTCCACGCCGTGCTCGGTCCGAACGGTGCGGGCAAGTCCACGCTGATCAATCTGCTCTCGGGCGACCTTCCCCTCTCCTCCGGCCGCATCGTCTACCGCGGCGCCGATGTCTCCGACGTGCCGATGGACCGGCGCGCGCGCCTCGGCATCGGCCGCAGCTACCAGAAGACGAACATCTTCCCGGGATTCACCGCCTACGAGAACTGCCGGCTCGCGGCGCAGTCGCGCGAGCCGCGGGCGTTGCGCATCTTCTCGCGGGCGGAGAGCTACGCGACCGTGCGGGCGCGCGCGGAGCGGGCGCTCGAGCTCGCCGGCCTCGCGGCCCGCGCCGACGTCGTCGCCGCCGCGCTCAGCCACGGGGAGCAGCGTCAGCTCGAGATCGCCATGGTGCTCGCGACCGAGCCGCAGGTGCTGCTCCTCGACGAGCCGCTCGCCGGTATGGGCGCGGAGGAGTCGGCGCGCATGGTCGAGCTGCTGCGCCGCCTAGCGGCGGACCACGCGGTGATGCTGGTCGAGCACGACATGGACGCGGTATTCGCGGTGGCGGACGTGATCACGGTGATGGCGAACGGGCAGGTGCTCGAGCACGGTCTGCCGGAGCAGATCCGCGCGAGCGCCGCGGTGCGTCAGGTGTATCTCGGCGAGAGCGGCGTCGTCTGAGCTCGCCGGCGTTCATGGGCAGCCATGTCTGAGACATTGCTCGAAGCACGCAACGTGCACACCTACTACGGCGCGAGCCACGTGCTGCGCGGCGTCGATTTCACGGTGCGGGCCGGCGAGACCGTCGGCCTCATGGGGCGCAACGGCATGGGCAAGACGACGCTCATCCGCAGCCTCCTGCGCCTGACGCCGCCGCGCCGCGGCGAACTGCGCGTGCGCGGGCGCCCGGCGGGCGATATGCCGCCGCATGCGATCGCGCGCCAGGGCATCGCCTACGTGCCCGAGGGTCGCGGCATCTTCCCCAACCTCACGGTGCGCGAGAACCTCGTGATGGCGAGCCGTCCGGGCGTGCACGGCCGGCGCGACTGGACGCTCGAACGCGTGCTGGACACCTTCCCGCGCCTCGCCGAGCGCCTGCGCCACGGCGGCGCGCAGCTCTCCGGCGGCGAGCAGCAGATGCTCACGATCGGGCGCGCCCTAATGACCAATCCGGATCTCCTGATCCTCGACGAAGCGACGGAAGGGCTCGCACCCCTCATCGCCGTGGAGATCTGGCGCATCGTGCGCGAGATCCGCGCGAGCGGCATCGCCACCGTCATCGTCGACAAGAACCACGCCGCCGTCACCGCGATCGCCGACCGCAACGTGATCCTCGTCAAGGGGCAGGTCGTGTTCGAGGGAACGAGCGCCGAGCTGCGCGCCCGCCCGGACGTGCTGCACAAGCATCTTGGAGTGTGAGTTTGGAATTCGTCACCGTTCAGAATCGCCGCATCGAGTACCGCCGCATTCCCGCCCCGAAGCGCACCGCGCCCGTCATCGTGTTCCTGCACGAAGGGCTCGGCTCGGTCGCGCTCTGGCGCGACTTTCCGCAGAAGGTCGTGGAGGCGACCGGATATCCGGCGCTCGTTTATTCGCGCTACGGCTACGGCTGGTCGGACCCGCTCGCCGCGCCGCGGCGCGTCGAGTTCATGCACGAGGAGGCGCTGCAGGCGCTTCCGGAGCTCCTCGACAAGCTCGGAATCGAGCGCCCCATTCTCTTCGGGCACAGCGACGGCGCCTCGATCGCGCTCATTCACGCGGGCGGAGCGCAGCGCCCGCTCGCGGGCGTCGTCGTCATGGCGCCGCACGTGATGGTCGAGGACATCACCATCCGCAGCATCGAGGCGGCGCGCGAGGCCTACGCGACCACGGACCTGCGCGAGAAGCTCGCGCGCTACCACGCCGACGTCGATTCGGCCTTTCGAGGCTGGAACGATATCTGGCTCGATCCGGCGTTCAGGGAGTGGAACATCGAGGAATACCTGCCCCGCATCCGCTGCCCGGTGCTCGCGATCCAGGGCGAGGACGACGAGTACGGAACCATGGAGCAGCTCGAGCGCATCCGCCGCGCGGTGCCGGACGTCGAGCTGCTGAAGCTCGCGGACTGCCGCCACTCGCCGCACCGCGATCAGCCGCAGGCGGTCATCGACGCCGTCGTGCGTTTCGTTGCGCGCGTCGCGCCCTGACGCGCGGTCGTGCGGCCGCCGATATAGGTCCCCTCCGGCCGCTCGCCGTCGGGTTAGGTCGCGCCGCGCGCCGCGATCGAGGAACTCCGCCCGGCCGGGACCCGACCGCCGTCGGCCGCGGCACCGCCGGACCGGTCAGCGAAGCTGCCGCTTGTCGACGACGCGCCGCACCTTCCCGATCACGGTCCGCTCGATGCTGCCCGGCGGCAGCACGCGTACGTCCGTCGTGACCCCGACGTACGTCTTGATCAGGTGCTGCAGCTCCCGACCGAGCACCTGTCTGCCTTCCTCGTCGACCTGATTCGCGGCTTCCGCCCGGACCTCTATCAGAACCTCGAGGCGGTCGGCAAAGCCGTCACGCGTCGCGACCAGCTGGTAGTGGGGCGAGAGCTGGGGGAGCTTCAGCGCCACCTCCTCGATCTGGGACGGGAAGACACCGACACCGCGAATGAGGAGCATGTCGTCCGTGCGTCCCGTGACGCGCTGCATCCGTCGCATCGGCCGAGCCGCCGGCGGCAGCAGCCTCGTCAGGTCGCGCGTGCGGAAACGCACGACCGGCATCGCCTCCTTGGTGAGCGAGGTGAACACCAGCTCGCCCTCCTCGCCGTCCGGGAGAACCTCTCCCGTGACGGGGTCGACGATTTCCGGATAGAAGTGATCCTCCCACACCGTGAGGCCGTCCTTGGTCTCGATGCACTCGTTCGCGACGCCCGGCCCCATCACTTCCGAGAGCCCGTAGATGTCCACCGCCTGCATGCCGGTACGCTCCTCGATCTCGGCGCGCATCGGCTCGGTCCAGGGCTCGGCGCCGAAGATGCCGACCTCGAGGGACAGCGTCTTCGGGTCGACGCCGGCGCGCACGAACGCCTCGATGAGGGTGAGCATGTGCGAGGGCGTTCCCATGATGACGCGCGGCCGGAAGTCGAGAATGAGCTGCACCTGTCTTTCGGTCTGGCCGCCCGACATCGGCACCACCGTGCAGCCGAGCCGCTCCGCGCCGTAGTGCACCCCCAGGCCGCCGGTGGCCAGCCCGTAGCCGTACGCGACGTGCACGATGTCGCCCGGCCGCCCGCCGGCTGCACGGATGGCGCGCGCCATGACGTTCGCCCACGTGTCGATGTCGTTGCGCGTGTAGCCGACCACGGTCGGCTTGCCGGTCGTCCCGCTCGAGGCATGCACGCGCACCAGCCGGTCGCGCGGCACGGCGAACATGCCGAAGGGGTAGTTCTTGAGCAGGTCCTCCTTGGTGGTGAAAGGGAACTTGGCGAGATCGGACAGCTCCTTCAGGTCGTCCGGGTGCACGCCGCGCGCGTCGAACGCGGCGCGGTAGTGCGGCACGTTCTCGTAGGCGTGGCGCAGCGTCCACTTGAGCCGGGCGAGCTGCAGCGCCTGCAGCTCGTCGCGGCTCGCGCGCTCTATCGGTTCGAGGTCGGCCGGTGCAACGGCGCGTCGGGACATGGGTCACCCCCTGCTCGATCGCATCGTCGATTACGTGCTCCTACCGGTGACGTCGCCCTCGATGCATCGACTTGCCGCGGAGAAGCGCGACTGCCCGATTCTTGACGCGGGTCTTACTCGACGGTGCAGGTGGCGGCCGCGGCTTCGTGGCCCTGGCGGCGGCTGCAGGCGCGAACGAGCAGGCTGTCGCCGGACCCGGAAACGGCTCGTCCCCGCCGCCGGCTGCGGATACCCGGAATCGTCATGCGGGTCATCGGGGCGAGAAGGGTCAGCGGCCGGTGAACTTCGGCGGACGCTTCTCGAGGAACGCGCGCGTCCCCTCGCGATAGTCGTCGCTGTTGCCGAGCTCGCGCATGAGGTCGCGCTCGAGCATGAGCTGCGTCTCGAAGTCGTTCGCGGCGCTCGCATAGATCGCCTGCTTGGTGCGCGCCAGCCCGCGCGTCGGTGCCCGTGCGAGCTCCTGCACCAGTGCCTCGACCTCCGCGTCGAACTTATCGTCGTCGATACACTTCCATATTAGACCCCACGCGGCCGCCTGCTCCGCCGAGAGCTTCTCGCCGAGCATCGCAAGCCCCATCGCGCGTGCGGTGCCGACGAGCCGGGGGAGGAAGTAGGTTCCACCGGTATCCGGGATGAGGCCCAGGCGACAGAACGGCTCGATGAAGCTCGCCGAGCGCTTGGCGACCACGATGTCGCAGGCCAAAGCGACGTTCGCTCCGGCCCCGGCGGCCACGCCGTTGACGGCGCAGACGACCGGCAGCGGCAGCGCGCGCAGGGTGCGCACCAGGGGCGCGTAGTTGCGCTCGATCGAATCGCCGAGATCGACCGGCTTCTCGCCGGGTCCCCGTACGCGGTCGTTCAGGTCCTGGCCGGCGCAGAAGCCGCGCCCGGCTCCGGTCAGGAGCAGCACGCGCACACCCGCGTCCGCCTGCAGCCGGCCCAGCGCGTCGCGGATCTCCGCGTGCATCGCCTCGGTGAAACTGTTGAGCTTCTCCGGGCGATTGAGCGTCAGTCGGGCGATGCCGTCCCGAATATCGAACAGAATATTCTGATAGGTCATAACGTCGTCCGTCATGCGCGGAACAGCGCGCGTCCCGGTCAGTCGCTCTTGCGTCCGAAGCGCCGCTTGGCGTCCACGAGCGGCGCGAGCCCGCCCTCGATGCGGCGGCGATTCGGTTCGACCTCGCGCAGGGGCTCGACCGGTACCAGCGTCTCGGCGCTGCGCCGCGCGAGCGCCTGGTACGTGGCCGTACCTTCGCGCTTCCACGCGATCTCCTCGTCGGTCAGCTCGCGCACCACTTTGCCGGGGATGCCCATCACCAGACTGCGCGGCGGGATCACCGCGCCCGCCTTCACGAACGCGAGCGCGGCGACGATGCTCGATTCGCCGACAACGGCGTTGTCCATCACCACGGCATTCATGCCGACCATGGCGTTGCGCTCGATGCGGCAGCCGTGCAGCACCGCGCCGTGGCCGATGTGCCCGTCGACGCCGACGACGGTGTCCGACCCCGGGAAGCCGTGCATCACGCACGTGTCCTGCAGATTGCTCCCTTCTTCGAGGATCAGCCGCCCGAAGTCGCCGCGCAGCGACGCGTTCGGCCCGATGTAGCAGCGCGGCCCCACGATGACATCGCCGATGAGCACCGCCGTCGGGTGCACGTAGGCCGTCGGATGCACCACCGGCACGATGCCATCGATGGCGTAGTACTTACCCATACAGTGCCGACTCCACGGTTGTTCTTGTCGGACGCCATTCTACCCGGGCGTCCCGCTCGTCGTCGGTGGTGATCTTATCGACAAGCGCCGGGCATTGACAGCCGCGACGATGCCGCGAACCGGCTCGATTCCGGGCACGAACCGCGCGACTCCGCGCGGGACGGAGCGTCGCGCCGGATCGACCGCGTGAGACGAGCGCAGGTCGAGCGCTGCCCGAACGATGTCATCGCGCGCCGAGCACCGCCTCGGGCGGGCCGGTTCCGATGTTCGCCTCGGATGCTGCGCCCGCGCGCGGGCGCCGTTGCCCACCCGCCGGGGAACGCTACAATGCCCGTCGTTCAGAAGCAGGAATCCATGGCCAGCCGATCCGCGCCGTCGCCGCGCAAGAACGCGGCCGCCTCCGCTCCCCGGAATCCGAACGTCGATCGCTGGCTTGAACGCTTCCTGGCGCAGCAGCCCCCGCGCGCCAAGTCGCTCGTCGTTACGATCTTCGGCGACGCCATCGTTCCCCACGGCGGCCAGATCTGGCTCTCGGGCCTGATCGATCTGCTCGCCCCCTTCGGCATCGACCATCGTCTGACCCGCACGAGCGTCTTTCGGCTGACACGCGAAGGCTGGCTCGAGTCGCGCCGCGCCGGCCGGCGCAGCCTCTACGCCCTCACCGCCTCGGGCCGCCGCCGCTTCGAGCACGCCTACCGGCGCGTCTACACCCTGCCCGGTCAGAGCTGGGACGGCACGTGGACCGTGGTCGTGCTGCCGCGCGCGGGGAACGGTGCGGAGCTCCGCACCGAGCTCCGCAAGGACCTCGAATGGGAAGGCTTCGGCATGGTCGCTCCGGGCGTCTTCGCGCATCCGTCCGCCGATCCGGCCACGCTGAGCGACATCCTGCGCGGTCTCGCTCTCGAGCGGAAAGTGTTCGTGATGACCGCCCGCGAGCACGACGCGCTGCGGGCGCGGCCGCTGCGGGATCTGGTGCAGCAGTGCTGGGATCTGGAGCAGCTCGCGCGCGACTACCGGCGTTTCGTCAAACGCTTCGAGCCCGTCGGCGCCTATTTCAGCGAGCGTCCCGCACCGAGCCCCGAACAGGCTTTCCTCGTGCGCATGCTCCTCATCCACACGTTCCGGCGCGCGATCCTGCACGACCCGCAGTTTCCTGCCGAGCTCCTTCCGCCCGATTGGCCGGGGCGCGTCGCCTACGAGCTGTGCCGCGATCTCTATCGGCTGACCTGCGAGCAGGCCGAGCGCTACCTCACGGAACGTCTGGAGGGTCCGGATGGACCGCTGCCTCCCGCGAGCCCCGCGTTCTTCGAGCGCTTCGGCGGCCTGCCGCCGCTTCGCTAGCCGTCCTGCCGCGGCAGCCGCGCCTTCGCGCCGAGGACGTCCTCGATGTAGAGCATCTTCACCGCCACCATGCCGGCGGCGGCGAGCGGGGTCGCGAGCATCACGCCGGGAAGACCGATGAGAATGCCGAGGACGACCTGCGCCAACAGCACGAGCGCGGGCGCCAGGTAGACCGCGCGCTGCTGCACGATCGGCTCGAGCAGATTGCCTTCGATTGCCTGCACGAAGGCGTAGAGGAGCAGCGTGTACGCCGCGAGCGCGGGGCTCTCCGCAAGCGCGACCAGCACCGCGGGAACGGTGGCCACGATCGGCCCGAGGTACGGTACGAAATTGAGCAGCCCCGACAGCACACCGAGCGCGAGCGCGAACGGCACGCCGATCAGCCAGAGCCCTACTCCGCTCATGACGCCGACCGCGACCATGAGCGCGAGCTGCCCGAGCAGCCACCAGCGCAGGATGCGGCCGATCGCCTCGAGGACCCCGCGGATGCGCTCGCGCTTGTGCACCGCGAAGAGCTGCACCAGCCCGTCGATGTAGAGCTTCGGCTGGATCGCGAAGAAGATTCCCATCAGCACCACGATCCCGAACGCGGCGATCGCGCCGAACGTGCTCGAGAGCAGCCGGAAGCCGCGACCGAGAAAGTCCGCGCCGCCGGTGAGGAGCTGGCGCAGATCGACTCCGCCGACGAGCCACGCATACCCCTCGAACCGCCGGGTGAGCGAGCCGATGATCTCCGGAAGCTTCTGCATCAGCTGCGCGATCTGCGCCGCCATCGTGGTCCCGAAGACGACGGCGCCCGCGACGAGGAGCGCGCCGAAGGCGGCGAGGACGACGGCGAGCGACCAGCCGACGGGCAGCCCCGTACGGCTGCTCAGCCAGTCCGCCGGAGTGCGCACGACGAGCGCGAGGAGCGTCGCGGCGAATACGAGCACCACCACGTCGATGAGGTACCAGACGAGGACGAGCAGGATGACGACCGACGCGAACACGCCGGTCATGAGGAGCGAGCGATGCGTGAGCGCCCGGTCCTGGGAGCGGTCGGGCGGCAGGCGCGATTCCATGCGTTCCCCGTCCTTGACCCCGCTCGCGGTTTTGCGCCGGTTCGACGCCGGCCGCAGCGTGCACGGCGCGCCGGCGACCGGGAGCAGGCCGGCCATTATGCAGGGGGCGCGGCGGCGCCGCACCGCGCCCCGCCGGGTGTTTCCCCGAGTCGGCCTTCTAGCGCGCCTCGCCCGCGGCGTCGATCTCCGCGAGCGTCTGCTCGACGATGTGGAAGGCCGAATTGGCGGC
>DATCLR010000026.1:0-2058 GCA_036563785.1 Burkholderiales bacterium
CTGGTGAACTCGACTGCCGGCCACGCGTTCGAGCTCGACGACATCCACAAGGAGTCGATCATCCACCCCGGCTCGCTCGCCTTTCCGGTGGCGCTCGCCTGCGCCGAGCACAAGGGCGGCGCGAGCGGACGCGATCTGCTCACGGCGATGATCGCCGGCTACGAAGTAGGTGCGCGCGTGGGGAACGCCGCGACGGTGCGCCTCCTCCTCAAGGGCTTCCATCCGCAAGGCACGTCGGGTGCATTCACCGCCGCCGCCTCGGCCGCGCACATGCTCGGGCTCGACGCCGAGAAGACGTTGCATGCGTTCGGCATCGTCGGCTCGCAGGCCGGCGGTCTCATGGCAGCGCAGGAGGGCGCGATGGTGAAGCGCTTCCACTCGGGGCGCGCGGCGCAAAGCGGTGTCTACTCGGCGCTGCTCGCGGCCCGCGGCTTCACCGGCATCGAGGACGTGCTCGAGGCGGCCTACGGCGGCTACCTCGCCACCCACTCGGACGCGCCGGCGCCGGAGAAGCTCACCGCGGGACTGGGCACGACCTGGGAGACGCTCAACGTCGGCTACAAGCCGTACGCATCGGTCACCAGCATCCACACGGCGCTCGACGCGCTCGCCGGGATCATGCGCGAGAACGCTCTGAAGGCGGACGACATCGCCGAGGTCGAGGCGTCCGTGAGCCAGGCGACCTTCGTGCACTGCGCCTGGGAGTACAAGGCGCAGGGCGTGACCGCCGCCCAGATGAATCTCTACTACGGGCTCGCCATGATCGCGCTCGACGGCACCGCGTTCGTGGACCAGTACCGCGAGGAGCGGCTGCGCGATCCGCGCGTGCTCGACTTCATCGGCCGCATCAAGGCGCGGGTCGATCCGGAGATCGAAGCGATGGGTGCACAGTTCCGCCATGCCGCGCGCGTGCGCGTGACGACGCGCGACGGGCGCACTTTCCGTGCGGAGCTGCTCAATCGCCGCGGCAGCGCGGAGAATCCGCTGCGCCCCGAGGACATCGAGCACAAGTTCCGGCAGGTCGTGCGCTCCTGCCTGGAGCCCGGGCAGATCGATCGCGTGGTCGCGCTGGTCCAGGGCATCGACCGGGCGCCCGACCTCGACGAGCTCATCGCGATCGTGGCCGCGCCCAGCGCGCGCGCCTGAGCCGCACCGGCCGACAACCGTCAACGACGAAGGGAGACACCATGAAGCAGACGATCGCCACCCGCCTGTCCGAGCACTTCACCGCGATGCGCTACAGCGGGCTGCCGCCGGAGACGCGCCACGCAGTGAAGCGGCTTCTGCTCGACTATCTCGGCGTCGCGATCGCCGGCAGCCGCAGCGAGAGCGGCCGGGTGGCGGCGCGCTACGTGCGCGGCATGGGCGGCAAGCCGCAGGCGTCCGTGATCGCGAACGCGCTCAAGGTGCCGATGGAAAGTGCCGCGTTCGCCAACGCCATCTGCTCGCACAGCATCGAGCTCGACGACATCGACGTGCTCGCGCTGTTCCACTTCAGCCCGCCGGTGTACTCCGCGGCGCTCGCTGCCGCCGAGGCCGCGGATGCGAGCGGACGGGATCTCGTCGTGGCGCTCGCAGCCGGCTGCGAGATGATGGAGCGCGCGAGCAAGGCGACCAACAATGCGCTGCGCAACCGCGGCTTCCACACGACGCCGACCTGCGGGGTGTTCGGCGCTGCAGTGGCCGCCGGGAAGCTTCTCGGGCTCGACGCCGAGCAGATGACCTCCGCGCTCGGGCTCGCAGGGGCGCAGGCCTCTGGCCTGATGGAAATGTACGGGCCGTCGATGCAGAAGCGCTTCAACCCGGGCCCGGCGGCGCGCAACGGGGTCGCCGCGGCTTCGATCGCGCGCGCGGGCTTCACCGGCGCGGACACGATCTTCGAAGGCGAGCGCGGCTTCTGCAACGCTTTCAGCGGCGCTGCCGATCCCTCGCAGCTCACGCAGGGGCTCCACCGGCCGTACAAGCTCGAGATCGAGTTCAAGCCCTATTCGTGCGCGCGGCCGATCCACAATGCGATCGATTGCGCGCTCGACATTCGCCGCCGCTACAACCCCGACC
>DATCLR010000028.1:0-6975 GCA_036563785.1 Burkholderiales bacterium
ATCGCCGCGCCCTACATCGCGCGCGGCGCGCGCCCGCGCGTCGCGATTCTGCGCGAGCAGGGCGTGAACGGGCAGCTCGAGATGGCGGCGGCGTTCGACCGCGTCGGCTTCGCTGCGGTCGACGTCACCATGACCGACATCATCGAGGGCCGGGTCGGGCTCGCCGGGTTCAAGGGTTTCGCCGCCTGCGGCGGCTTCTCCTACGGCGACGTCCTCGGCGCCGGCGAAGGCTGGGCCAAGTCGATCCTGTTCAACGCCCGCGCGCGCGACGAGTTCAGCGCCTTCTTCGCGCGCTCCGACACGTTCGCGCTCGGCATCTGCAACGGCTGCCAGATGATGTCGAACCTGCGCGAACTGATTCCGGGCGCCGCGCTGTGGCCGCGGTTCGTGCGCAACCTGTCCGAGCAGTACGAGGCGCGCTTCGTGCGCGTGCAGATCCCCGACAACCCCTCGATCTTCTTCACCGGCATGGTCGGGTCGATGCTTCCGATCGTGGTCGCCCACGGCGAGGGCCGCGCGGAGTTCCGCTCCGAGGAACAGATGCACCAGCTGATCCTCAACAAGCAGGTCGCGCTCTGCTACGTCGACAACCGCGGCGAGCTCGCCCGCACCTATCCGTACAACCCGAACGGCTCGCCGCACGGCATCACCGGCGTCACCACGCCGGACGGCCGCTTCACGATCCTCATGCCGCACCCGGAGCGCGTCTTCCGTACGGTCGCGAACTCCTGGCATCCGGACGACTGGGGCGAGGACGGCCCGTGGCTGCGCATGTTCCGCAACGCCCGGGTCTGGGTGGGCTAGCGGCGGGAGGCGGCTATCGATACCTGGTGGATCGAGGAGCCGGTGCTTCTCGGGAGCCGCAACCCCTCGGACGCCGACCTCGTGCGCCTGCGCGCGCAGGGCTTCGGCGCGCTGATCTCGCTCCTCTGCGAAGACGAGCAGCCGCCGGGCTACCGGCTCGAGCACGCCCGCGCGCTCGGGTTCGTGCGCTACAACCTGCCGGTGCGCGATTTCCATCCGCCGACGCTCGAGCAGCTCGGGCGCTTCGTGGGGATCCTCGACGGGCTTCCGCCGGGCACCCGCACGGTGCTCCACTGCCAGGCCGGCATCGGGCGCACAGGAACGTTCGCCGCCGCCTGGCGGATCGCGAGAGGCGAGCCGGTCACCGACGCGGTCGCGTACGTGCGCCGGAGGCGCCTCGGGGCGATCGAGACCGCGGAGCAGGAAGCCGTGCTGCACGCGTTCGCCGCGCACAGAGCGGCGCCGGCGGCGCGCGGCTCGCGGCCCTAGCGCCGCGCCGACTCGCCGCGATATCGGGCCGCCAAACGCGCACGGCGTGCGGCGAGACCGACCCTATACTTTCGTCATCGGTTCCCTTCCAGGTTTTCCATGACCCGCTATTCGCGCGATCCGCTGGTCGAGCGGTCGCTGCGCTACTCCGTGCGCGACGGCGTCGCCTGGTCGGTGATGTTCGGCGCCGGCGAATCCTATCTGCAGGCGTTCGCCGTCTTCCTCAAGGCGAGCACGGCGCAGATGACGCTGCTCACCGCGCTGCCGTCGCTCCTCGGTTCGTTGTCGCAGCTCGCCTCGGCCTGGGTCGCCGGGCGGGCGATTCCGCGCAAGCGCCTTATCTTCGGCGGCGTGCTGCTGCAGGCGCTCACCTGGGTGCCGATCATCGCGCTCGCGTTCGTTCCGACGCCCTATGCAGTGCCGCTTCTCATCTCCTGGGTGGCGCTCTACTACATCGGCGGCCAGTTCGCGGCGCCGCCCTGGAGCAGCCTCATCAGCGACCTCGTTCCCGAGCGCCGCCGCGGGCGGTTCTTCGGCCGGCGCACGCAGCTCATGAGCATGTTCACGTTCGCGAGCCTGACGCTCGCCGGCCTCCTGCTCGAGTTCTTCGAGCAGCGCGAGGCCGCCGCCTGGGGCTTCGCGCTGCTCTTCGGCGTGGCATTCGCCGCGCGGCTCTATTCGCTGCGGCAGCTGATGCGCATGCACGAGCCGGCGGGCCGCCTCGCGCCGTTCACGCTGCCTCCGCTCGGCGGACTGCTCGAGCGCGTGCGCGGCTCCGACTTCGCGCGGTTCGCGCTGTTCGTTGCGTGCATGAACCTCGCGGTCGCGATCGCTTCGCCGTTCTTCACGCTCTACATGCTGCGCGACCTCCGATTCTCGTACCTCGAGTTCACGGCGGCGAACGGGTTCTACGTCCTCATGCAGTTCGTCGCGCTCGGCGCCTGGGGGAGGGCGTCCGACGTTTTCGGCAACCTGCGGGTGCTGCAGGTGACGAGCGTCGTGTTCCCGGCACTGCCGATACTCTGGGTCGTCTTTCCGAACTTCTGGGCGATTCTCCTGTTCCAGCTCGTCGGCGGCATCGCCTGGGCGGGTTTCAGTCTCGCGGCCGGGAACTTCCTCTACGACGTCGTGCCGCCCGAGAAGCGTGCGGCGTACAGCGCCGTCCACCAGACGCTCTCGAACGTCGTCATCTTCGCCGGCGCGCTCATCGGCGGCACGCTCGCGACCCACGTTCCGCACGCGCTCGAGATCGCCGGCTACACGGTCGTCTTCACGAGCGGCCTCTGGCCGGCGCTGACGCTCTCGACCGTCGCCCGCGCGCTCGTTCTCGCGATCTTTCTTCCACGCCTGCGCGAGCGTCGGCCGGTGCGGCCGACATCGGCCGCCGCGCTCGCGATTCGCGTCGTGCGCGCGAACATCCTCGCGGAGTGGCTGTTCGAGCTGCTGCCCGCGCGAAGCCGCCAGCCGAGGAGCCGCCGCTCGTCTTCGAAGGCGTCGCGCCCGTTCACCGGGAGCGGATCGCGCGTCGACGCCGGCTGAGACCGGCGCTTCGCGCGACGCACGCAACGGTGCAATCCCTCGTCCGCGCCGAGGTCTCGCTCGGGTACTCCCCTAGCAGCCGGGCTATCCCATGAATGGTATAGATGCGCACTCACAACGTCCGTCGCACGGACGCAACTCAACGGAAGGAGAAAAGCTTCATGCGCAAGTGGACGAGTTCGATTTTCGCGGCCCTGTGTATCGCCGGCGCCGGTTCGGCAGCCTACGCAGGGCCGTACGTGGGTGCGTCCTGGGGCGCATGGTCGGTGGACGAGTCCAGCCTCGACGAGAACGACGACTTGTGGAAGGCGTACGGCGGCTGGCAGGGCGATCTCCTGGGTGTCGAGGCGACGTGGGTCGACTTTTCCCACGCCGGAAGCGGTACCCAGTCCTTCGAAGCCGACGGCTGGGGTCTGAGCGCCGTCCTGTCTTTTCCCGTCGGCCGGACGACGTCGCTCTTCGCGAAGGCGGGACAGTTCTGGTGGGATTCCCGCACGGTCCTCGGCGGCGTGGCCAGCAGCCCCGACGGCAACGACCCGTTCTACGGCGTCGGGCTCAAGTTCGGCGGACCGATAGCGCTGCGGCTCGAGTGGGAGCGCTTCGACATCGCCGACGTCGACGTCGATACGTACTCGATCGGGATTCAGATAGGCTTCTGACGACCGCCGCCGAGGATTCCGCCATTCCTGCCGCGCGGCAGGCGCATCATCGCCCGGTCGAAGCGCGCTCGCGGACTGTCAGGCCCGAATCCGCGAGCGTAAACCACGCGATCAGGCCGCTGACCGCGGCGAGCACGGCGCAGAGACCCGCCACGACACGGAACGTTTGGACGTAGCTCCGCGCGACCGCGTCGCCGACGGCGGCGGCCAGCGCCGGCGGCGTGCCGGACGGAGGCGCGAGCCCGGCGAGCCGCGAGGCGTCGGCGAGCAGCTGCTCGGCGAGCCCGGCCGGCACGCCCGCGGCGGCGAGGCGGTCGGCGAGGGCGCCGGCGAACTCCAGAACGGCGAAGGCGGTGAGGGCGGCGATCGCCAGGACGCCGCCGAGGCGAGCGGCCGTGTTGTTCACGGCGGAGGCGATGCCGGGCTCGGCGCCGGAGCTCATCACCACGGTCGTGAGCGGCGCCACGCCTACCGTCATGCCGATACCGACGACGACGATGCCGGGCAGGAAGCTCGCGAGCGACACGCCGGCTCCGGGGACGGCCAAAGCGACGAAGCCCGCGGCGGTGATCATCGGTCCGATCGTGAGCACCACGCGCGGATCGTGCCTGCGGATGGAGTCGCCCGCGAACGTCGAGCCGAGCCCCATGATCACGGCGAACGGCAGTAACGCTGCGCCTGCCCGCGCGGCCGTGTAACCCTGCACCTGGATCAGATTGAACGGCAGGAAGTACAGCACGCCGGTGAGCGCGAAGTAGAGGAGGAGCGTCATCAGGTTCGCGCCGGCGAAGATCCGCGAGCGAAAGAGGCTCAGCGGCAGCATCGGCGCCCCGAAGCGCGATTCGTGCCAGAGGAACGCGCCGCCGACGAGGAGAGCGAGCAGCAGGAGCGCGGTTCTTTGCGGCGGCGTGGCCGGATTGACGAGGCCGTAGACGAGGAGACCGAGTGCGACGGCGGTGAGCACGCCGCCGAAGTAATCGAGCCGCCGCTCCGTCGCGACGGGGCTCGCCGGGATCCGCGCCGCGATCGCGAGTGTCAGCGCCGCGAGCGGCGGCATGATCAGGAACACGGCGGGCCAGCCCCAGTGATCTACCAGCCAGCCGCCGAGCACGGGACCGATCGCGGTCGTGAGCGCGGAAGCGCCCGCCCAGGTGCCTATCGCGCGGCCCCGCTCGCGCGCATCGAAGTGGGCGCTGATCATCGCGAGGCTCGCAGGGACCAGGAGCGCGCCGCCGAGACCTTGCGCCAGCCGCGCGGCGATCAGCAGCGGAGCCGACGGAGCGAGCGCGCAGCCGAGCGCGGCGGCGCCGAAGAGGGCGGTGCCCAGCGTGAAAACGCGGCGCAGCCCGTAGCGATCCCCGAGCGCGCCGCCGATCAGCATGAACGCCACGAGCACGAGCAGGTAGGCGTTCACCACCCACTGCACGCCGGTCGATGTCGTCCCGAGGCCGGATTGAATGGAAGGGAGCGCCAGGTTCACCACGGAGCTTTCGATGAACGCGAGGCTCGATCCGAGAATGGATGCCGCCAGCACCCACCGTCTCGTGCCGGCCGTGGAAGGGTACGGTCTTGCGTGCGCACTGAGCTGCGCCCGATCGCAGGGTTGCTGGGTGCCGTAGGCGAGGCTCATGCGGCCGCATGATAGCCCCTTCCGTCGTTGTCCGACTCAGGATAGGCACCGAGGCGACCGGGCAGGGATGGCGAGTGCACCGCCGTGCTTTCAGGCGCGCGTCGACAGCCGTGCGAGTGCCGCCGGCGGACGAACGGCGCCCGACGGACGCGCGGCGGTGTCAATTCCGCCGCGCGAGCCTCTCCTGAAACTCCCGTTCGAGCTCGTCGATGGAGTCGAGAATGGCGGTGAAACGGCGACCGAACTCGGTCAGGTGATACTCGACCCGCGGCGGGATTTCCGGGTAGCTCCTTTTCTCGAGTATCTCGAAGCGCTGGAGCTTGCGCAGCCGCTCGTTGAGCACCTTCGCGGAGAGCCCGGGCACGGCGTGCTCCATGGCGCCCGGGCGGTTCACGCCGCGGCGCACCAGCGCCAGCACCGTCAGCGACCACTTGCAGCCGACGATGTCTTCGACCATTCGCGCCACGCTCGGGTGCATGGGCGAAACTTTTTTCGCTCCGGTTTTCGCCAAGATGCACCGAAAAGTAAGTAGGGAACCGTTTCGTGCCCGCTGCCGCGCGCCGCGGTGCGCTGCTAGATTGCGCGGCGTCATTTCAGCACACGCATCTGCGGGAGACAAACATGAAGCTTCGTTCGTTGCTGTTCCTGACGGCGGCTGTCGCCGCTTCCGTCCACGCGCACGAGAGCACGATTCGCGCGCCGACCACACCCGGCATCAGCCCCGCGTTCGACATCGTCGAGAGCCGCGTGCGCGTCGAGGGAGGCGAGGTGGTGTTCACGCAGCGGGTCGCCGGCACGGCCGGCGCGGAGCACCCCGCGGCCAGGGGCCGGCTCGGCGGCGCGCTCGTCTACAGCTACGTCTGGCCGACCTCGCTCGACTCGTCCGCCGTCGGCTTCGACGAGCGGCAGGGGATCCTCGCGCTCGCCGCGACGATCCACCCCGATTTCGACGATACGCCGCTCTACGACGAGGATGGGGACGGCGACAAGAAGAACGACGGCACCCGCTGGCACAGCCACTGGGTGGTCCTGGTGAAGGACGAGCGCTGCGGTCCCGGGGGCATGAAGGTGCGGGACATTCCGAAGGGCGCGAAGCCGAAGCTCCCCGCGACGTGGCCGGGGCTGCCCATTCTGATCGACAGCCCCGGCTACACGCCGGTGTTCGAGGGTCCCACGGTGCAGGTGCGCCTGCCGCTGCGGGACATCGGCGCGCCCAGCGACTTTCGCTTCGACGGCGTGACGTCGAGCCTGCAGGTCAACGCGAGCGTGCACGACCCGCTGCTCTGTATCAATCGGGTCTTCGACGTCGCGTCCGGCGATCTGAGCCTGCCGGGAAGCGTTTCGCACTGAGCCTGCTGCGCGAGGAGGCGGCGTCGACGCCGCCCCGAGCGGCCGCTCCCGCTGCGGGAGCGGCCGCTTTTCCTTGCCTTTCCACGATGCTCGAGCCGGCTCTCGAGCTTCGCATTCGATCTGGCGCAGCCGTCCGCGCTCCCTTATCGTTCGCGCTTCGACTGCCCGGCAACGCGTCCGCTCACGATCCATAACATGCCCCGTCTCCGGCTCTTCGCTTTCGGCCTGCTGGTTCTCGCTAATCTCCTCTGGTCCGGAAACTGGGTGCTCGGCCGCGCGCTGCGCGACACCTTCGGGCCGATCGGGCTCAATTTCTGGCGCTGGACGATCGCGGCGGCGGTGCTCGCGCCGTTCGTGTACCGCCGCGTGCTCGCAAAGCGCGCGCTCGTGCGGCGCCATGCCGGCGTGCTGGCGCTGCTGGCGCTCACCGGCGCCGCGCTCTATCAGAGCCTGGTGTATCTCGGCTTGAGCTCGACGACGGCGGTGAACGGGGTGCTGCTCAAC
>DATCLR010000060.1:0-9524 GCA_036563785.1 Burkholderiales bacterium
ACCCGGCTGCGCGATCCGTGGCGCCGCGCTCGCGGGACGAGACGGATCAACTGTGTTAGCGAGCGCCCCGGCTCGCCCACTTGATCGAGCAGCCGATGCTCGGGAACTGCTCGCGCGGCCCGCGGCCGGTCTCCGCGATGAGCTTCATCGCCTCGTACAGCTCCCGCCGCGCGTTCGGGTCGGGGCTCCTTCCGGAGGAATCGAGCCGGCCGCGGTACTGCAGCTCGAGATCGCGGTTGTAGCCGAAGAAATCGGGCGTGCAGACGGCGCCATAGGCCCTGGCGACCTCCTGCGTCGCATCGAAGACGTAGGGGAAGGGATAGTCGTACTCGCGCGCCACGCGCTGCATGTTCTCGAACGAATCCTCCGGATAGTCGGTCGGGTCGTTCGAGTTGATCGCGATCGCGCCGATGCCGAGCGCGCGCAGGTCCTTGACGTCGCGGATGATCTTCTCCCGTATCGCCTTGACGTACGGGCAGTGGTTGCAGATGAACATGACGAGCAGTCCGTTCGGACCGCGCGCGTCGTCGAGCGTCCAGATCCGGCCGTCGACGCCCGGCAGGCTGAAGGCCGGAGCGCGTGTGCCCAGAGCGGGCGGCGGAGCTTCCGTGGGTGCCATGAGCCGATTCCTGTTTCGTTCCCGGGCGTAATTATCGGGCGCCGCGCTCCGTCGGTCATCCCGCGGACACCCGACGCCGGCCGCCGCGTTACGGTGCACTAGACTGCCCTGGAGATGACTGTGGGCCGGACGATCGCTGCCCGCGCGCGCCGCGCGCTACTGGGGCTCGCGCTCTGCACGACCGCGTTCGCCGCGGGCGCGGAGCCGCTGGTGCTGCTCGCGCAGCCCGTGCCGCGCGACGAGCATCCGGCGCAGGATTACCTCGCCCTCACCGCCTACCTGCAAACCCTCACGGGGCGGGCGTGGCGCCTGCAAACGCCGCCGATCTTTCCCGCGTACTGGGAGGCCGTGCGTCACGGCCGCCACGATCTCGCGCTAGACGCCCTGCACTTCGCCGACTACCGGGTGCGCAAGCTCGGGTTCCACCCGCTCGCCGTTAGCCGCGACGTGTCCGGCTACAGCCTGCTCGCCCGCGCGGCCGACCGGATCGCGGATCCCGAACGCATCGTCGGCAAGCGCGTGGCCGTGCTCGGCCTGTTGAGCCTCGGGGCGCTGCGGCTGAACGCGCTGTTCCCCGATCCGCTGCGCCAGCCGGTCGTCGTCGAGGCGGGCTCGGTGCCCGAAGTCCTGGAGCTGCTGCGCGCCCGCGCGGTGAAGGCCGCGTTCCTGCCGACCGCGGCGCTCGCCGCGCACGCGGTCGGACGCGATTTCGCGATCCTGCTCACGACGGAGCCGATGCCGCGGCTCGCGCTCTCGGCGTCACCGCGGTTGCCGGCGGAGCTGCGCGAACGGATCCGCGCCGGCGTGCTCGCGGCGCACGAATCCGAAGCCGGACGCGAAATGCTGCGCGCGATCGGCCTCGCCGGGTTCGCGGCGGCCGGCGGCGCCGACCTCGCGAACCAGAGTTACGTGCTTCGCGGATATTGGGGTTACTGAGCGCGGGCGCGGACATGCCCCCGGCTAGCGCGCGCCCGCCGACTCCTGCGGATAGAGCGTGCGGCGGAGCACGTCGAAGTCGGGAATGAGAAGAGTGCGGTCGCGCACGCGCACGCCGGCGGCGATGACCGGGGTATCGGGCAATCGCGCAGGATCCTCCTCGTGGATCGACCCGCTGCTCACGTGCTGCGGCCTCGGTTCCGCCGCGGAGAGCACGCCGAAGAAATCCGTCCGGCCCCGTCCCGGGAACGGATAGAAGATCACGATCTTGGAAGCGGCCGTGACGAAGCTCGGCGCGCCGCCCAGGAGCGCCTCGAAGGAGATCACGGATACCGCCAGCGACCGCCATCCCACGACGCCGAGCACCCAGCGCGGCGCCCCGGGCAGCGGGAACAACTCGGTCGGGTTCGCCACTTCCGCGACGGCCGCGCTCGGCACGAGCAGCGCGCTCTCCGCGAGCGGAATCTCGAGGCTGTGTATCCGTTCCTCGGCGGCGCTCACGTCCGGCCTCCCGCTCCGGCCGCGCGCAGCGCCTCCGCAAGGCCGCGCGCCGCGAACACGAAAACCACTTTCTGGCCGTCCACCCAGGCTCCGTCGAAGTAATGGCCCGCGCGCGTCGGCGGCGGACCGAGGGGCGTGAACGGCGTGACGTTAAGATCCGAGCGTCCGAGCAGCCGGACCTCGTCCGCAGCGAGCCCGACCGGGGTCGGCGCGCTGTCGAGGAAGACGGCGCGCTGCCAGGCTTGCGGGCGCGCCGGGCGCAGCAGGGCGTCGAGCCCGTAGACCGGCCAGCGGCCCTGGCGCGACTGACGCCAGGCGACGAGCGGGCCGCCGCCGTTTTCCGGGATCAGCACGTGGCGCTGCTCGATGGCGAGGCTCGCCGCGCCGGGCAGCAGATACTCTACGCCGCCCAGCACCACGCACAGATACTGGTTCGAGTCGGCCATGTCGCGGCGGCGCGGCTACGCCCGCGCTCGCCCGTGCGCCAGGAGATTCTCGATGTTGCGCAGCAGATCGTCCTCCTGGTAGGGCTTGCTCATGTAGATGTCGACGCCGAGCTCGAAGGCGCGGTTGCGGTGCTTCTCGCCGGCGCGCGACGTGATCATGATGATCGGGATGTGCCTGAGCCCGGCGTCGGCGCGCACGCGCCCCGTGAGCTCGTAGCCGTCCATGCGCGGCATCTCGATATCCACGAGCATCACGTCCGGCACGCGCGAACGCAGCTGCTCGACCGCGTCCAGACCGTCCTTCGCCACCATCACGTCGTAGCCGCGCTTCTGCAGGAGCTTGCCGGTCACCTTGCGCACCGTGAGCGAATCGTCGACCACCATGACGACCGGGCGCGTACGCGCCTCGGGCGCCGGCATCGCCGGCCGCTGGTGGTGCTCCACCTGCAGCGCCTCTTCGGCGTACCAGAGCCCGGCGACGTCGAGAATCAGAACCACGCGGCCGTCGCCCATGATGGTCGCGCCCGCGAGCCCCTTGATCGCCGCGAGCTGCGGGCCGAGCGCCTTGATCACGATTTCGCGCGTGCCGCCCAGGCCGTCGACCTGAATCGCGACCTCGCGGTTGCCGGCGCGCGCGAGCAGCACCGGAATCTTGCGTCCCTCGCGGCCCGCGGAAGGGATGCCGAGGCGCGCGCCGAGATTCATGAACGGATACAGCTTGTCGCCGTGGCTGAGGAGCGGGTTCTTGCCGACGGCGAGCCGGCTCAGCTGCTCGGGCGTGCACTCGATGATGTTCGACACCGCGCCGAGCGGGACGGCGAACTGCTGCTCGCCCACGTACACCGTGAGCGCCTGGGTGATCGAGAGCGTGAGCGGCAGGCGGATGATGAACGTGGTGCCCCTGCCGGGCTCGGTGTCGACCGCCATGGTGCCGCCGAGCTGCTTCACCTCGGCGTGGACCACGTCCATGCCGACGCCGCGGCCGGACACGTGCGTGATTTCCGCGGCGGTCGAGAATCCCGGAAGCAGCACGAACTGCAGCAGGTTGTCCTCGCTCACGTTGGCGTCGGGCGCGAGCAGGCCGCGCTCGATCGCCTTCGCGCGAATGCGCTCGACGTTCATGCCGGCGCCGTCGTCGGAGAAGCGGATGACGATTTCGTTGCCTTCCTGCTTCGCCTCGATGACGATGCGCCCCACCGGCGGCTTCCCGAGGCGCACCCGCTCGGCTTCGGGCTCGATGCCGTGGTCGAGACTGTTGCGGATCATGTGCTCGAACGGCCCGATCATGCGCTCGAGCACCGTGCGGTCGATCTGCACCTCGCCGCCCCTGATCTCGAGCTCGGCGCGCTTTCCGAGCTCGCGCGCGGTCTGCCGCGCGATGTGCCGCAGCCGCGCCGCCTGGGTCGCGAACTCGACCATGCGCGTGCGCATCAGGCCTTCCTGCAGCTCCGTGTTGAGCCGCGCCTGGTGCTGCAGCACCGCTTCGGCCTCGCCCACGAAGTTGCCCATGTTCATCTGGATCGTGGTGAGGTCGTGCAGACTCTCCGTGAGGCTGCGCGTCAGCTGCTGCAGCTTCGAGTAGCGGTCGAACTCGAGCGGATCGAATTCCTGCGCGCCCGTGTCGCCGCGCTCGAGCCGGTAGAGAATCTGGGACTCGGACTGGATCTCGAGCTCGCGCAGCTGCTCGCGGAAGCGCAGCGCGTTGCGCTGGAGCTCCGCGAGATTGTCGCGGAAGCCGTGGATCTGCTGCTCCATGCGCGCGCGGGCGATCGACACCTCGCCCGCGTAGTTCACCAGCGTATTGAGAAGCTCGGTGCTGACGCGTATCTGGCCCGGACGCTCGCGCCGCTCCGCCCAGATCTCCGGCTCGGCGACGCGATCGGCGTCGGCGAGCTCCTCGGCGGCCGCCGCCGCGGCCCGCGGCACCTCCTCTGCCGGACGAACGAGCGCAGGTGTCGTGCCTTCCTTCGGAGCGGCCTCGCGCGTTTCCGCGGACCGCCCGGCCGGCGCCTGCAGCCCGGCCGCGCCGGGCGTGCCCGCCGACGCCAGCCGCGCGAGCAGCCCCTGCACGTCCGGCGGCTCCAGCCCCGGCCTGCGGCCGTTGAGCAGCGAAACGAGCACGTCGTGGGCTTCTTCGAGCAGGTCGAAGAGCGCCGCATTCGGAGGCACCGTGCGGTTCTCGACCTGCATGAGAAGCGTCTCGGTCTGATGGCTCACCTCGCCCATGTCCATGGCGCCGGCCATGCGCGCGCCACCCTTGAGCGTGTGCAGCGCACGCTTCAGATCGAGCAGGGCCGCCGTATTGTCGGGCTCCGCCCGCCACGCGCGCAGCGCCCGCTCCACCTCGTCGAGGATGTCCGTCGCTTCCTCGCGGAAGATCTCGTAGAGCTCGGGATCGGACGCGACGTCGCCGAGGGGCGCCGGCGGCGGCGCCTGCGCGAGCGCCGTTGCCGCAATCGGCGGCGGCTCCGGCAGGCGCTCGCCGATCAGCGGAAAATCGGGCTCGGGCTCGGGCTCGGGCTCGAGGGCCGCAATGTCGCCGACCGGTGCCGCCGGCGTGTCCGGGACCTCGTTCTTCTCGCATTCGGTCTGCAGCTTCTCCGTCAGGGCGGCGAAGCGGCCGCCGAGATCCGCACCCTCGCCGCCCTGCGCCACGGCTTCGACCAGGTCGGCGACGATATTCGCGAACTCATCGAGCAGATCGAGGTGCTCGTCGACCAGTGGCAGCTGCTGCACCTGCAGCGCGTGGAGCAGCCGTTCCGCCGTGGCGCACGCCTCGGCCATGAGCGGTATGCCGAGCGAGCGCGCATTGCCCTGAAGCGTGTGAATCGAGCGCGTGAGCCCGGCAGTCACCAGACAGTTCCCGCCCGCCCCGCGGCAGCGTTCTATGTGCTCGCGGATGTTCGCCAGGTGGCCGTGCGCTTCGTTCGTGAAAATGTCGAGCAGCACGCCGTCGAGCTTGGGCAGCGCCATGGCGGCGGGACCGGCCGCCTCGGCCGGTACGTCGGACGGCGCCGGCGCCGCCTGACTCGAAGGCGCCTCCGGCCGCCGTCCGGCGAGCTCGTGCGCGCGCGCGGCGATCGCGGCGGCATCCGCCGCGGGCGGCGGTCCTCCTTCGAGCTGCGCGATCATCTCCGGGAGCACCGCCTGCGATTCCTCGACCACGGCGAACACCGCGGGGCTCGGCTCGAGCTTGCCGTCGCGCACGAGGTTCAGCATGTGCTCGATCGCCCACGCGAGCTCGGCGATAGCCGTGGCGCCCACCATCCGACCGCTGCCCTTCAGCGTGTGGTAGCCGCGCCGCAGCTCGGTGAGCGCCTGCCGGTTGGCCGGGTCCGCCCGCCAGGCCGCGAGCTCGCGCGTGATGTTGCCGTAGACGTCCCGCGCATCCTCGATGAAGACCTCGAGAATCTCCGGATCCACTTCCTGCGGCGGTTCCGCCGGCTTGGGCGCCTGGGGCGGCGCAGCAGGAGCTGGCGCCTGTGCCGGTGCACCGGTCGCGGGACGAGCCGGCTCCGACAACTGTGCGGCGAGCGCGTCGCACGAAGCGCGCAGCGTGGCGACGGCCTCGTCCGAAAGCTCCGTCGGATCGGCGGCGACCAGATCGAGCAGCCGGCCGACCTCGTCGACGATGCGCCGCGTTCTTTCGGGATCGCGGCTCGGCCGCCCGCCGATATGCGCGAGCGCCTCGCGCAGCGCCGTGCGCAGCCCCTCGTCGGCGGGCGCGGCGAGCCACGCTTCGAGGGACGTGCGCAGTCCGCCGATCGGACCGGTCCCGGGCGCCGCCGCCGCTTCACGCGCACGCGTGGTGGCGGCTTCGATCTCGCGCAGCGCCGCATCGACGAGCTGGTCGAGATTGCGCCGGCCCGCCTTGAGGCCGTCCATGTACGCGCCGAGCGTCCCCACGCAGAAGGCGATTCCGTCGAGCACGGCCGCGTTCGAGGGAAGCGCGCCGCGGCGGAGGTCCTCGATGCAGCGACGCGTCGTGCTCGCGAGCTCGACCGCGCGCTCGACGCCGAGGATGTACATGGCGCCCTGGATCTGCTCGAGCTGCCGCGGCACGTCGTCGAGCCGCTCGACCTGCTCCGGGTGCGCGGCGAAAGCCTCGATCGCTTCCTCGATCCGGGCGAGGTTCACGCCGACCTCTTTCGCGACGACGCCGACGAGCTGCTGGTATTCCGTTTCGGTGAGCGGCGCGTCGCTCACCTCTATCCCCTGGGCGGAAGGCGGCGCCTCGCCGTTCTGCAGCGCCTGCAGCCCGCGGATGCACTGGTCGATCTGGCGGCGCCAATCGGCCGCCGGACGATGGATATCGCGCGCGCTGCTCTCGAGCACGAGCAGCGCCTGCGCGAGCGGCATCGCCGCGACGTCGGGCGGCGCGATCCGGCCCTCGCCGAGCGCCACCAGGGCCGACGCTATCGCGTCGATCAGCGCCTTGAGCGGCGCCGCCTCGGCCACCTCCACGGTTCCCGCCATCCGGCGCAGCATCGCGACCAGCGGTTCGAGCGACGCGGCATCGGTCTTGTGCGTCTCGAACGCGGCCGCGAGCAGGTCCTGCGCCTGCTCGATCTCCTTGCCGAGGAGCGCTCCGACGGACTGCAGCACCTCGGGCGACGGCTTGAGCGTCGCGTCCGGATCGCCCGCCGGTTCGCCGAGCAGCTCGTTCAAGCCGAACGCCTGCCGCAGTTCGGCGATCTTCGGCGTCGCCGCGGTACTGCGGGCGAGATCGTAGAGAATCGCCTTCGTGACCGTTTCCGAGGAGCTGCGCAGCACCGAGCGCTCGGTGCCGTCGACGATCTTCTTGATCTGCTGGTCGATGCGCGCGAGGTGCTTCTTGCGCTCGGGCGTCGGCTCGAGCTCGCCGGCGATCATGCCCTCGAGCAGGCCGCCGGCGACCCAGAAGAGCCGCTCGAGCGCCGGCACGCTCGCGCGCAGCTGCAGCGTCTCGAGCACCTGCGCGATGGCGACGAGCGGCTCCTTGGCCGCGCTGTCGCGCAGCCAGGCGAGCAGCGCCGCCTGGTACGCGGAGCGCTGCTGGCGCGCGAGCGCGGCATAGTCGGCGTCGGCCAGCCGCTCGCGGCCGGGAAGCGGCGGCGGCCGTACCGACAGGTCGGGATTGAACAGCTCGATCTCGGCCACCGGCGCCGCCTGGCGGGCGGCGCGCAGCTCATTGAGCAGGGCGAGCTGCGTGAGCGGCAGGTCCGGGTGGCCGTGCTGCAGCCGGGCGAGATAGTCCGGCAGCACCAGGATGCCGCGCGTCAGGGTCTCGAGCGCCTCCTGCGTCGCGGGCGCCTTCTCCTCGTACAGCGCCTCGGCGAGCGCCTCGACCTCGCGCGCGAGCAGCGCCGCGCCGTCGAGCTCGACCATGAGCAGCGTACCGACGACCTGGTGCAGGTGCGTGATGCAGAAGCGCAGACGGCCGCGATCCGAGGGATTCTCGACGAACCCTTCGAGCGCGAGCCGCGCCTGCTTCAGCGTCTCGTCGATCTCGCTCTTGACCCAGCCGAGCGTGCTCGGATCGACCTTTCTGTACGTATTCATGTTTGAAGGCGCAATGTACGAGGCGCGAGGGACGCGCGGCGCCGCCCTCCCCCGGTCCGCGACCCCCCGCCTCCCATCGCGCCCGTCGGTTGCTTACGTCTGACCCCTTTCTCTGCGCCTTGCACCTCAGTTCGGCAGCTTGAAGCCGGCGACCGACGCCTGCAGCTCGCGGGCGAGGTCGGAGAGCTTGCCGATCGACTCCGCCGTCTGGCGCGTGCCGGCCGAGGTCAGGTTGGTGGTCTCCTGGATCTTCGCCATCGCCGCCGACACCGCGGTCGCCGTCTCGTACTGCCGGTGCGCGTCGCGCGACATCGCCACGATCAGGTTGGAGAGCTGCTCCGACACCGACTCGATCTCGCCGAGCGCCTGGCCCGCGGCGTCGGCGAGCTTGGTCGCCTGCACCACGCCGTTCGTGGCCTGCTCCATCGACGCCACCGCCTCGTTCGTGTCCGCCTGAATGGTCTTCACGAGGTCGGAGATCTGCTTGGTCGCCTCCGCCGAGCGTTCCGCGAGGCGCTGCACTTCGTCCGCGACCACCGCGAAGCCGCGGCCCGCCTCGCCGGCCATGGCCGCCTGGATCGCGGCGTTGAGCGACAGAATGTTCGTCTGCTCGGCGATGTCGTTGATGAGCTCGACGATTTCGCCGATCTGCTGCGACGATTCGCCGAGGCGCTTGATGCGCTTCGCGGTCTCCTGGATCTGCTCGCGCATCTCGTCCATGCCGCGGATCGTGTCCTGCACCGCCTGCGCGCCGCGCTTCGCCGTCTGCACCGAGCCCTGCGCCACTTCCGCCGAGCGCTCGGCGCTCTTCGACATCTCTTCCATGGACTTCGCCATGCTCATGACGCGGTTGCTCGCCTCGGTGATCTGCGCCGCCTGGCGCAGCGCCGCCTCGGTGAGCTCGGTCGCCGTCTGCCGCGAGTTCTCGGAGGCGACCGCCACCTGCACCGCCGCGTTCTTGATGCGCGTGACGAGGCCGCGCATCTCGCGCACCGCGTAGTTGATCGAGTCCGCGATCGCGCCCGTGATCTGCTCGGTCACTTCCGGCTGGATCGTGAGGTCGCCGTCCGCGAGGTCGCCCATTTCGTCGAGGAGCTTCAGAATCGCGTCCTGCGTCTGGCGGTTCTGTGCCGCCGAGGCGCGCTCGCGCTCGCGCGCGTCGCTCACGAGTTTGCCGACGAGGAGCGCGAGGAAGAGCAGCGTGGTGAAGCCGACGACGTAGATCACGGTCTGCAGCACCGTGCGCTCCTGACTCAGGCCGGCATAGGCGTCGACCAGCGCGCGCGACTTCTCAAGCAGCGGCTCGGAGAGCTCGGAGATCACCTGGCCCGAACGCTGCGACACGAAGAGCTCCGCGGCGCTGCTCAGGATGGCGTCGACGTTCTTCGCCATGTTGGCGTAGATCGCCTGCATCTCCTCGAGGCGCGGCAGCAGCTCCTTCGGCATCGTGCGGCCCAGCTGTTCGATGGTCTCACCGAAGA
>DATCLR010000066.1:0-9342 GCA_036563785.1 Burkholderiales bacterium
GCTTCGGGGCGTTCCTGCCGAAAGGCATCACGCTCACGCTCGAAGGCGACGCCAACGACTACGTCGGCAAGGGCCTCTCGGGCGGCAAGCTCGTGATCTATCCGCCGCGCCAGGCGACCTTCGTGCCGGAGGAGAACATTCTCATCGGCAACGTCGCGCTCTACGGTGCGACGTCGGGCGAAGCCTACTTCCGCGGCGTTGCCGGCGAGCGCTTCTGCGTGCGCAACTCGGGCGCGCAGGCGGTCGTCGAGGGCGTCGGCGACCACGGCTGCGAGTACATGACAGGCGGCCGCGTGGTCGTGATCGGGCCGACCGGACGCAACTTCGCCGCCGGCATGTCGGGCGGTCTCGCGTACGTGCTCGACGTCAAAGGCGACTTCGCGCGCCGCTGCAATCTCGAGATGGTCGAGCTCGAGCCGCTAAACGCCGAGGACGCCGAGGAAGTGCGCGAGCTGCTCAAGCGGCACGTGCGCTACACCGGGTCCACGCTGGCGCAGAAACTGCTCGATCGCTGGAAGGCGTCGCAGCCGCGGTTCGTCAAAGTCATACCGAAGGACTACAAGCGCGTGCTCGAGGCCATCCGCAAGGCGCGGCAAACGGGCATCCCCGAAGACGAAGCCGTGATGGAAGCCGCCCATGGGTAAGCCGACCGGATTCCTCGAGTTCAAGCGGGCGAAGCAGCCCTATCGCCCGGTCGCGGAGCGCGTGCGCGACTGGAAGCAGGTGATGCTGCCGTATCCCGAGGCGGAGCTCAAAAAGCAGGCGGCACGCCGCATGGACTGCGGCATTCCGTTCTGCCATCAGGGCTGCCCGCTCGGCAACGTCATCCCCGACTGGAACGATCTCGTGTACCGCGGCCGCTGGGACGATGCGATCAAGCGGCTGCACGACACCAACAACTTCCCGGAGTTCACCGGCACGCTGTGCCCGGCGCCGTGCGAAGGTTCCTGCGTGCTCGGCATCAACGACGATCCCGTAGCCATCCGCGCGATCGAGCTCGCGATCGCCGAGCGCGCCTGGGAGGAGGGGCGCGCGCAGCCCCTGCCGCCGAAGGTCGAGACGGGCAAGAAGGTCGCCATCGTCGGCTCGGGTCCGGCGGGGCTCGCGGCGGCGCAGCAGCTGCGCCGCGCCGGCCACCGGGTCACCGTGTTCGAGCGCGCGGATCGTATCGGCGGACTGCTGCGCTACGGGATCCCCGAGTTCAAGATGGAGAAGAAGGTGCTCGATCGGCGGCTCGAGCAGATGCGTGCCGAGGGCGTCGAGTTCCGCACCAATGCCCACGTCGGCGTCAACGTGGCGGTGGAGGAACTGCGCCGCGACTTCGACGCCATCCTCCTCGCGGGCGGCGCGTGCGCAGCGCGCGACCTCAATGTGCCGGGGCGCGAGCTCGCCGGCATCCACCTCGCGATGGAGTATCTGCCGCAGCAGAACCGCATCTGCGAAGGCGACGCGATTCCGCCGGAGGCGCGGATCGACGCGAAGGGCAAGCACGTGGTCATCATCGGCGGCGGCGACACCGGCGCCGACTGTCTCGGCACCGCCAACCGTCAGGGTGCTCTGAGCGTGCATCAGCTCGAGATCCTGCCGCGGCCGCCGGAGACGCGCGCGCCGAACAACCCGTGGCCGCAGTGGCCGGTGATCTTCCGCGTCGCGTCGGCGCACGAGGAAGGGGTCGAACGGCTCTACTCGGTCTCGACCAAGCGTTTCATCGGCGAGAACGGCCGCGTCGCGGCGCTCGAGCTGGTGAAGGTGGAGATGGTGCTCGAGAACGGCCGCCCGGTGTTCAGGGAGATTCCGGGCAGCGAGTTCAAGCTCAGGGCCGATCTGGTGCTGCTCGCCCTGGGTTTCGTCGGGCCCGAGCGAGGCGGGATGCTCGAGCAGCTCGGCGTACGGCTCACGGAGCGCGGCACCGTCTGGCGCGACGCGAACTGGATGACGAGCGTGCCGGGCGTCTTCACCGCGGGCGACATGCAGCGGGGCCAGTCGCTCATCGTCTGGGCGATCGCGGAAGGGCGCTCGGCGGCGCGCGGCATCGATCGGTACCTCATGGGAAGCTCGAGCCTGCCGGCGCCGCTCCCCTAGGCGCTGCGCGCTCGCACCGCAGGAGTGTGGAGCCGCCGCCCGGTCCGGACCGCTCATGACCCAGCCGAAGAACGACCGTCTGCTGCGGGCGCTGCGCCGCGAGCCCGTCGACGCGACGCCGGTCTGGATCATGCGCCAGGCCGGACGCTACCTGCCGGAATACCGCGCACTGCGGGCGCGGGCGGGCGACTTCCGCACGCTCTGCATGACGCCCGAGCTCGCGTGCGAAGCGACGCTGCAACCGGTCGAGCGCTTCCCCCTCGACGCCGCGATCCTGTTCTCCGACATCCTCACGGTTCCCGATGCCATGGGGCTCGGGCTGTACTTCGTGGAGGGCGAAGGACCGGCGTTTCGCCGTCCGATACGGAGCGCCGACGACGTGGCCGCGCTTCCCGTGCCCGATCCGGAGACCGAGCTGCGCTACGTCATGGACACCGTGCGGCTGGTGCGCCGTGCGCTCGACGGCCGCGTCCCGCTGATCGGCTTCGCCGGCAGCCCGTGGACGCTCGCGACCTACATGATAGAGGGCGGGAGCAGCCGCGACTTCGCGCAGACCAAGCGCATGTTGTACGGCGCGCCCGATCTCATGCACCGCCTGCTCGATGTGCTCGCGCGCGCGGTTGCCGAGTACCTGCGTGCACAGGCCGCCGCCGGCGCCGAGGCGCTCATGCTCTTCGACACGTGGGGCGGCGTGCTCTCGGCGCGCGACTACCGGACGTTCTCGCTCGCCTACATGAAGCAGGTGATCGGCGCCCTGCGCCGAAGCGGCGGGCAACAGGTGCCGGTCATACTCTTCACCAAGAACGGCGGACAGTGGCTCGAGGCGATGGCGGAGTCCGGCGCCGATGCGCTCGGTCTCGACTGGACCACGGACATCGGCGACGCGCGCCGCCGCGTCGGCGAGCACGTGGCGCTGCAGGGCAATCTCGATCCGGCCGCGCTGTACGCGCCGCCCGAGCGCATACGCGCCGAGGTCGCGTACGTGCTCGAGCGCTACGGGCACGGCAGCGGGCACGTCTTCAATCTGGGCCACGGCATCACGCCGGACGTCGATCCGGAGCACGTCGCCGCGCTCATCGACGCGGTGCACTCGCTGAGCCCCGCGTATCACCGCTGATCGCGACCTGCCGCGCATCGGTCGTCGTCTCCCGTGCGCGCAAACCCTTAGCAAGGATAATTCTCGTAGTTTCTCAAGCGCCGCGCCGCGCCGAGTTGCCGTATTGCGTCAGTTGTTATTTGAGGGACGGCGGGTTAGAGTCAGTCGGCGCAAAGGAGCGGCGGCGGCCCGTCGCCGACAATAGGGGATCCAACTAACACCGCGGACTCGGAACGTTCCGTGCCTTGCCGCATGCGCGCGGCAGGTCCATTTGGGGGGTGGTGTTTACAATGGGGGCACCGGAAGCAGATTCCGCGAAGCCTGATTCGTCCATTCTGACGGCATTCGAGGGGCTCAAAGAAACGCCCGTCGGCAAGGTCATCTACGATCAGATCTCCCGACTGCTCTCGGAACAGGAAGCGGCGCAGCGCAGCACGCAGCGCGTTTACGGCATCCTGCTGCGCCTGCTGGTCGAGGCATATGCCGCGAATCCCACGCTCGCACACGTCAATCGCATCAATGCCAAACTGAACGAGCTGCGCAGCGCGGTCGACGGCCCCAACGGCGCGGCGCCGGCGTACGCGCTCGACGAACCCGTGCGGACGGAAGCCGCGCCGGCGCAGCCGGCCGCCTCGGCACAGCCGACGCCGTTTCCGGAGATCGAGACCTCGGCGGTGCTCGACGAGCTGCTTCGCGGCGGTCGTTCCGCGCGCCCTTCCCCGGACGCGCGCCCCGCGCCCGCGGCGGCGCCGGCGCGCGAAGCTCGATCGCCGTCCGCCGCTTCGGCACCTTCCGCCGCTTCCGCGCCCGCCGCCGAGGAAACCGCCGCGCCGCGCGAGGCGCATTCCGAGCGGCGCATTCATTCCGCGTATCGTCTGCACCTCGATCGCAAGCGCAGCGAGATCGCGAAGCTGCAGGAAGCGTTCGCGCAGAACGTGAACGAGGCGATCGCGCAGAACCGCGAGTTCGGAGCGCTGCTGCAGATCGAGCTCAACGCGCTGCGGCAGGCGGAGACCGCCGAGGAGATCGAGACGCTGCGGCAGATACTCATCGGCGGCATCGAGGAGCTGATCCACGGCCAGCGCTCGCTCGACGTCAAGCTCCGCCGCACACACGAGTTCCTGCGGCTGCTCAAGTCGGACAGCGACCGGCTGCGCGACGAGCTCAACAAGGTGCGGCTGCTCAGCCTCACGGACGAATTCACCGGCCTGCCGAACCGCCGCGCGTTCATGCGCCGCCTGCAGGACGAGATCGGCCGGGCGCAGCGCTACGGCTCGCCGCTCGCGCTCGCGCTGCTCGACCTCGACGAGTTCAAGGCGATCAACGACGCGCACGGCCATCCGGCCGGCGACGAGGTGCTGCGCTCCTACGCGTCGCACGTGCTCTCGATTCTGCGCCATCACGACATGGTCGCGCGCTACGGCGGCGAGGAATTCGCGGTGCTGCTGCCGAACACGTCGCTCGATGGCGCCATCGCCGCGCTGAACAAGGTCCGTGCGCGCGCGCAGACGACCACCTGCACGTTCGACGGCAAGCCGCTGCGCGTGCCGACCTTCTCCGCCGGTCTCACGCTGTATGCGCCCGGCGATACCCACACGACGCTCGTCGATCGCGCGGATCGCGCGCTCTACCGGGCCAAGCGTCTCGGGCGCAACCGCGTCGAGATCGAGCTGCCGCCGGGCGGAAGGAACGAAGCGGCGGCGCGCACTCCCGCCGAGCAGTAGTCAGCAGCGCTCGCCGATGCGGGCGTGCGCCCAATCGAGCACGGCGCGCACGCGCGGACCGAGGAGCGGGGCGGCGGTCGCGTAGTCGGCCCACCTGTAGGCGTGATGCTCGGGGCGCCCGAGGGCCGGATTGACGCCGAGCACGACGTCGCCGCTGTCCGATCGCGCCAGGTAATAGCGCGCCACCTTGTTGCCGCGATAGGGCGGCGTCTCCACGTAGTCCTCCCCCCACGCGAGCTCGAGACGCTCGAGGCCCGTTTCTTCCTCGGTCTCGCGGCGGGCCGCAGCGAGCGGCGACTCGTCCGGTTCGACGAGTCCCTTCGGAAAATCCCAGTAGCGGTAAGCGCGCAGCAGCAGGTAGTGATAGCGCCCGGCGATGCAGCGCACGACGACGAACCCCGCGGACAGGCGCGGCGCCTTCACGCCGCGGCCCGCCTCCATCAGCGGACCTCCGCCAGCAGGGCGTCGATCATGCGCCGCGCCTGATTCGCATAGCCCCCGCCGAAGAGGTTCGCGTGGTTGAGCACGTGGTAGAGGTTGTAGAGCGTTCGCCGCGTGCGGTAGCCCGGCGGAAGCGGCCAGGCGGCGCGGTAGGCGTCGTAGAACGCGGTCGCGAAGCCGCCGAAGAGCTCGGTCATCGCGATATCGGTCTCGCGGTCGCCGAAATAGACCGCCGGATCGAATATGACCGGCTCGCCGTCGGCGGTGGCGGCGGCGTTGCCGCCCCAGAGATCGCCGTGCAGCAGCGACGCGGCGGGCGCATGCCCCGCGAGGAGCGCGTCGACGTGTGCGAGCAGCTTTTCGCCGGCCCGCGCGAGGTCCCGGTAGCCGTGCTCCGACGCCAGCCGCAGCTGCGGCCGCAGCCGCTGCTCGCGGAAGAACTCCGCCCAGTTCGAAGTCTGCGCGTTGCGCTGCGGGGTCGCGCCGATCGTGTTGTCGCGGTGCCAGCCGTGCTGCGGGCGGGTAACTCCGTGCAGCGCCGCCAGCCGCTCGCCGAGCAGCGCCTGTGCCCGCGCGTCGGCCGGTACGAGCTCGAGATGTTCGAGCACGAGGAACGCCGCGCCCCCGCCCGTGCCCCAGCAGATCGGCTTGGGCACCCGCACGGCCCGTGCGGCAGCCAGCGCCTCGAGGCCCTCGGCTTCTGCGGCGAACATGTCGAGCCGTGCGGGGTCGTTGTACTTCACGAAGTAGCGGCGCGTCCGCCCTTCGAGCACGACGGCGCGGTTGATGCACCCCCCCGAAGCCGTTCCGAGCGCCGCCGGCGAGATGACATCTCCCGTCAGGCGGCTGACCTCGGCGGCGAGCGCAGCCCAGTCCGGCACTAAACTAGCCCTTAAGCCACTGATTAGCCGCCTATTCTTGCCCGGCGACTTAACGGTAACAACCGCGGCTAAGCGCTTGTACTACGCCGTAAATCCGGCGGCTTGTGGCATCGGATTTGCACGCTTTTCGGGCGTCTAGGGATCGCCCCTCCGGGGCCGCCAAAGCACGAAGGAGCGGGGCCGTCGCCTCGCGCGATCATGCTGCTCAACCGTATATCCACCCGGGCGAGCGTCGCCGTTACCGTCCTGGCCGTCGCCGTGCTGGGCCTGATACTTGCCGCCGTCGCGGGGCGCATCTACCGGGATCACGCGCTCGAGGTGAACCGCGCCGCCCTGTCGCGCGTGGTGCACGGCGAGGTGGGCCGGACGGAGCGCGAACTGATGCGCCACACCGAGCTCATCGCGCAGTTCGCCGCCGCGCCGCTCCCGGCGACAGGCTTTCCCGGCGCGCCGTATCTGCCCGACGGAAGCGGCGCGGCGCTCGTTTTCGTCACGCTGTACGGCGCCGACGGGCGGCCGGTCGCGGCGCGCAAGTTCTCTCCCGCCGCCGCGGATGAGCCGTTCTGCAGCCCCCCGGTGCCCGCGACGCTCGATCCCGGAGGCCGCTACTGCGAGCACGACGGCCGGCTCTACTACGCGGTCCACGTGCCGCTCGCCCACGCCGCCGCGGCCTCGCTCCAGGCGATCTATGACGTCGCCGCCGCGTTCGCGGCAATCGAGCCCGCCCTCGCGCTCCCCCTGCGTGTCGTCGGTCCCGACGGTCGCCCGCTCTACGAATCCCCCGCCTGGCCCGTGGACGGCGCGGCGAAAGACGCCTTCTTCGCGTCGTACGTGCTCGCCGCGCCCGGAGACCACGCGTACGTGCTGCAGGCCGTCAAGAACGACGAGATCCTGTACGCGCGCATCGAGCAGACCCGCTACGCCGTCTTTCTCACCACCGCCGCGGTGACGCTGCTCTTCGTTCTGATCGCGGTCGCTTTCCTCGAGTACATCGTGATCAGTCCGCTGCGCTCGCTGATCGAGCAGCTGCGCGCGCAGCAGCGCGACGAGAGCCAGGTCGGCCGGCGCGTCGAGGTGGAGAGGAACTCCGATTTCGCCGAGCTGGCGGCGCGATTCAACGACATGACGGGCCGTCTCGAGCACCTCTACGAGAACGTCGAACGCATGGCGTTCACCGACCCGCTCACGCAGCTGCCGAACCGCCTGTTGATGCAGGAGCGCCTGGAGCAGGCGATCGCCGCGGCTCAAGGCGACAACCGCACCTTCGCGCTCTTCATCATGGATCTCGATCGCTTCAAGGAGATCAACGACACCCTGGGCCACAACGTGGGCGACGCCCTGCTGCAGCAGGTGGCGGTGCGGCTGCGGGCGAAACTGCGCGAGTCGGACACGATCGCCCGCATGGGCGGCGACGAGTTCGCCGTGCTGCTGCCGACCGAGACGGCGAAGCAGGCGGAGACCGCCGCGCGCATGCTGCTGCAAAGCCTGCGTTCGCCGTTCGTGATCGGCGCGCACCAGCTCGACGTGCGCGTCAGCCTCGGCATCGCGCTGTATCCGGACCACGGCGTCGATGCGCACACCCTGATTCAGCGCGCCGACATCGCGATGTACGCCGCGAAGCGAACCAACGCGGGACACATGTTCTACGACCCGCGCATGGATCGGCATCATCCGGCGCAGCTCACGCTCATGGGCGAGCTGCGCCAGGCCGTCGACCACGAGCAGTTCGTGCTGTACTACCAGCCGAAGATCGGGCTCCGTTCGAACCGCGTGGTGGGGCTCGAGGCGCTGGTGCGCTGGCGCCACCCGAGCGGGAAGCTGATCATGCCCGAGACGTTCATCCCGCTGCTCGAGCAGACCGGCCTCATACGCAGCCTCACCGGCTGGGTCACGCACGAGGCCCTGCGCATGGCGCGCGAGCTGCGCGAGCGGGGTTTCGAGCTGCCGATCGCGGTGAACGTCTCCGCACGCGACCTGCTCGACAACAGTCTGGCCGAGGACCTCGCGGAGCAGCTCGGCGCCCACGACGCCTCGGCGCACTGGCTCGAGCTCGAGATCACCGAGAGCACGGTGATGTCGGACATCGCTTCCGCGATGGGGCTGCTCGCGCAGCTTTCGAGCATGGGCTTCAAGCTCGTGATCGACGACTTCGGCACCGGCTACTCCTCGCTCGCCTACCTCAAGCGCCTGCCCGTGCAGGCCGTGAAGATCGACAAGTCTTTCGTCATGGGCATGGTGAAGGACGAGAACGACGCGGCCATCGTCTATACGAGCATCGAGTTGTGTCACAATCTCGGCCTGCAGGTGGTGGCCGAGGGCGTGGACGACGAAGCGGTCCTGCAGCGCCTGCGGGCGCACGGCTGCGACGCCGCCCAGGGCATCTACCTCAGCCGCCCGCTTCCGGCGCCCGAGCTGTTCGAATGGCTCGAAAAGTCCAACTGGGGGATGCGTCCCCGGACGGCAATCTTCGGCAGCTGACGCGGCTCGCCCGGAACCGGCGGGCGCGTCTTAGTCAACGGGCTTGACTTTTCCCACGGCGGCTTATGCACATGTGCCGGGAAACGTCACCGCGGACGTGGCGGCCGGTCTTCAGTTTCGGGGTCCTCCTGAGTCGCCTCTATAAGACATTGATGAATAAACTTTTTTCGGTCGCCTACTTTTTAGTCAAATTAATGACTCCGCTTTGCGGCACCGGTTTTAGGCGGCGATCCGGGAAGTAATCAACAGCGTTATCCACAGATTTTGTTGATAACCGCGGCCCTTTTGCCAACAATGGCTTAGCGATGCTTCCTACCATGGCTCTCAACGTGGAGCATCGGTTTCACGCCGAACCGGCATGAGCAGCGCCCCGCGCATTGCGCGCGTGGCCGTGCCAGCCCCCGTACGCCGGCTGTTCGACTATCTCGTTCCATCGGAGCTGCCGAGCCCGCTGCCCGGGGCGCGGGTGCGGGTTTCGTTCGGTCGACGCCGTTCCCTGATCGGCGTCGTGGTCGAGCTGCGGAACGAGAGCGAGGTTTCGCCCGCGCAGCTCAAGCCGGTGCTGCGCGTGCTCGACCAAGCGCCCCTTTTGCCGCCATCGCTGCTGTCGCTGCTCCAATGGGCCGCGGAGTATTACCAC
>DATCLR010000068.1:0-2801 GCA_036563785.1 Burkholderiales bacterium
CTCTCGCCGGAAGAGCTCGCCAAGGCCGGCGTGACCGAGGACATGGTGCGCCTGTCGCTCGGCATCGAGCACATCGACGATCTCATCGCCGATCTCGATCAGGCGCTCGCGGCCTCCGCGCGCTGAGCGCGCCGCCTCCGGCCGCTGACACTCGGCGCCGGGGCGTCAGGTTTTCGGGCTTCGCGCTGCATCCGCGGCGCGAAGCCCGAATCTTTCTGTGTCTGCTGATTTCCTGCCGGTGACTTTCCTCGCCGCACCGCTTTTCGTGGCTGACGCCTGAGCCACGATCCGCATCGGCAGGCCCTCCCGGATCACCGCGATCCATCCCCCGCGGCAGCCGTCGACTCCGACGATCGTCCCGTGCCTCATGCACGCTATGATGCCTGCAGGCGGGCCAACCCGGAGAACAAACGATGAACGCCTCCATTCTCGCGCGCGGCATCGGCAGCGTCTTCGCCATTGCGGCGCTTCTCGTCTGCAGTGCGGTTCAGATCGGCGAACGGGCTCATGCTGCCGAACCGGATCCCGCCGCCGAGTCGATGGACCTCGGCGGTCCCGAGGAGCTGCGCAACGAGGTGCTCGCCGCCGAGCGCGCATTCGCGAAAACCATGGCCGACCGCGACCACGCCGCCTTCACGCGCATGCTCGCGAAGGAGACCGTGTTCTTCAGCGGTCCGAAGGGCATTCGCGGCGCCGAGGCAGTCGCCGCGGCGTGGAAGAAGTTCTTCGAAGGCGAGAAGGCGCCGTTCTCCTGGGAGCCCGACACCGTGCACGTGCTCGATTCAGGCACACTCGCCATGACGAGCGGTCCGGTCCACGATCCGAACGGCCGGCTCATCGGCCGCTTCAGCTCGGTGTGGAGACGCGAAGCGCCGGGCACGTGGCGCATCGTCTTCGACAAGGGATGCGAGGTGTGTCAGCAATGCGCGCAGTGATGCGCGCGGGCCGGTGCGCTTCTACTTCGCCTGCGCAGCTATCGAAGACCGACCCTCGGCCGGCGTCGAATCGACGGTAGGACACTCGGCGAGCCGGGATGCGGGTGACGCACGCTCCGGCACGGGCCTCGCGGTGCGCCGGTACTGCGCCGGCGGCACACCGAAGTGCCGCTTGAACGCGCGGTTGAACGCAGCCTCGGATTCATAGCCCACGTCGCACGCGACGCGCATCACGCTGCGGCTGGTGGTGCGCAGCGCTTCGGCGGCGAGCTCCATGCGCCAGTCGGTGAGGTAGGCCATCGGCGACTTGCCGAGATAGCGCGCGAAGCGCTCGGTGAGCACAGAGCGCGACACGCCCGCCTCCTGCGCGAGCGCATCGAGCGTCCACGGATCTGCCGGGCGGCGGTGCAGCGCCGCGAGACTCCGCCCGACGGTTGGATCACCGGCGCCGGCGAGCCAGCCGGCGCGTCCTTCGGGAAGCTGCAGCAGATAACGCCGCAGCGTCTCGGCGAACAGCACTTCGGCGAGACGCGCCGCGACGACACCCGCGCCAGGTGCATTGCTGACCGCCGCCGTGACTGCATGACGGATCGAGTTCTCGAGCCAGATACCCGCCGCATCGCTGCGCAGATGAACGCGCACGACGCGCGGCAGTCCCGCGAGCACCGGCTGGATGAGCCGCTCTTCGCAGGCGAGATAACCGCACACCAGATGCGTCGCTTCGCCGTCGCCTCCGACGTGCATGAGCTCGAGCTTGCCGCGCAGCAGCTCCGCGAGCCTGGGCTCGGCGTCGATGATTTCGCCCGGATTGCCGTTGCCCATGTAGTGCCCGTCGCCGTGCGGCAGCATGACGATGTCGCCGGCCACGAGCGGGGTGGTCTCCTCGCCGATGCGCACGTAGCCGCGGCCTTCCGAGAACAGATGGAAGACGATGATGTGGCTCGCCTCGGTGGCGACGTGCGCGCTGTATCGCTTCGACTGAGGCGTGAGGAAGCACCACGGCGCCCGGCACACCGCGTTGAAGAACACGGCACCCGAGAGCTTCACGGCGCGCAGCAACTCGGAAAGTGCGTCCATGGTCAAGTCCTGCGGCGGACCGGTCAAACGCGGTGAGGCCCGCGGCGGACCGGTCAAGAGCGGCGGCCGCGCTGCAAAGTGCTGCGCCGATGATGCGCGCACGCTTGCGGCCCTCGCAACACCCCCGGAGAAACCGACATGCAAGCCGCAGTCAACGAAGAGAGACTCAATCAGCTCATCGGCCGCGCAATCGTCGACTTCGGCGGTACCTCGACCGCAGCACTGGTGGTCATCGGCGACCGGCTGGGCCTCTATCGTGCGCTCGCGGACGGCGGCCCGCAGACCTCCACGGAGCTCGCTAGCCGCACTGGCACCCACGAGCGCTACGTACGCGAGTGGCTCAACGCCCAGGCCGCCTCGGGCTACGTGGACTACTCGCCCGAAACCGGCAGGTACTCGCTCTCGCCCGAGCAGGCGCTGATGTTCGCTCAGGAGGACGGCCCCGCGTTCATCATCGGCGGATTTCAGACCGCGCTCGCCGCCAGCCGCAGCATCGACCCGATCACCGACGCGTTCCGGACCGGCAAGGGCTTCGGCTGGCATCAGCACGACCACGAGCTGTTCCACGGCGTCGCGCGCTTCTTCCGGCCCGGCTACACCGCGAATCTCGTGCAGTCGTGGATCCCCTCGCTCGAGGGCGTGGAAGAGAAACTGCGCGACGGCGCGCGCGTGGCGGACATCGGCTGCGGCTGGGGCGAGTCGACGATCATCATGGCGAAGGCCTTCCCGCAATCACAGTTCGTCGGCTTCGACTACCATCCGGAGTCCGTCGCCGCCGCGACGAAGCGC
>DATCLR010000079.1:0-9978 GCA_036563785.1 Burkholderiales bacterium
TGTCGATACCGACCGGCCCGCCGTTGAAGCGCTCGATGACCGCGCGCAGGAACTTTCGGTCGAGCACGTCGAGGCCGTGCTCGTCGACCTCGAGCATGCGCAGCGCCCCCTCGACGAGCGGGAGCGTGAGCCGCCCGTCGCCCTTGATCTGCGCGAAGTCGCGCGCGCGCCGCAGCAGCCGGTTCGCGATGCGCGGCGTCGCGCGCGAGCGGCGCGCGATCGCGGCGATGGCCTCGTCGTCCGCCGGGACGCCGAGAATGCTGGCCGAGCGCGCGACGATGCGCGCGAGCTCGGCTTCGCTGTAGTACTCGAGCCGCAGAACGATGCCGAAACGGTCGCGCAGCGGCGAAGTGAGCAGCCCGGCGCGCGTGGTCGCGCCGACGAGCGTGAACGGCGGCAGGTCGAGCTTGATCGAGCGCGCGGCCGGACCCTCGCCGATCACGATGTCGAGCTGGTAGTCCTCCATCGCCGGGTAGAGGATCTCCTCCACCACCGGCGAGAGCCGATGGATCTCGTCGATGAAGAGCGTGTCGTGCGGCTGCAGGTTCGTGAGGATCGCGGCGAGATCGCCGGGCCGCTCGAGCACCGGACCCGAGGTGTGGCGCAGGCCCACCCCCATCTCGTGCGCGATGATGTGCGCGAGCGTGGTCTTGCCGAGCCCCGGCGGCCCGAAGAGCAGCACGTGGTCGAGCGCCTCTCGGCGGGCGCGCGCCGCGGCGATGAACACCTCGAGCTGCTCGCGGATCGGATCCTGGCCGATGTACTCGGCGAGCCGCGTCGGGCGCAGGCGGTTCGCCTCGAGCGCGTCCTCGCCGGGCTCGATGGCGCGCGCGGATACGATGCGGTCGGTCTCGATCATGGGTACGGCGCCTGCACGGGGCTATGCGCGGTCATACTGCCATGCTTCGCAGCGCCTGGCGAATGATTTCCTCGGTGCTCAAATCCTGGCTTCCGGGCACCGCGCGCACGGCGCGCGACGCTTCCTGCGGCTTGTACCCGAGCGCGATCAGCGCGCTCACGGCCTCGGCGACCGGGTCGCGCGGCGCCGGCGCTCCGCCGGCGGGCGCCGCGACGCTCGCGGGCTCGTCGGCGAGCCGGTCGCGCAGCTCGACGATCAGGCGCTCGGCCGTCTTGCGCCCGATCCCCGGCACCTGCGTGAGCCGCGCCACGTCGCCGTCCGCGACGCAGCGCGCGAGCTCGGCCTCGGTCAGACCCGAGAGCACCGCGAGCGCCACCCGGGGTCCGATGCCGTTGATCTTGAGGAGCGCGCGGAACTGGCGGCGCTGCGACTCGCGGGCGAAACCGTAGAGCAGATGCGCGTCCTCGCGCACCACGAGGTGCGTGTACAGGTGCACGGTTTCGCCGACCGGCGGGAGCTCGTAGAAGGTCGTCATGGGGGCTTCGAGCTCGTAGCCGACGCCGCCGACCTCGATGAGGAGCACCGGCGGCTCCTTGCGCACGAGCGTGCCGCGGAGGCTCCCGATCATGCCGCCCCCCGTGCGGCCGCGCGTACGCGCCCGGCCATGCCGCGGCGCAGCGCCGCGGTGCCCACCGTGTGATGCGCATGGCAGATCGCGCAGGCGAGCGCGTCGGCGGCGTCGGCGGGCGGAGCGCGATCGAGCTCGAGCAGCACGCGCACCATGTGCTGCACCTGCTGCTTGTCGGCGCCGCCCCGGCCGACGACTGCGAGCTTGATCTCGCGCGCGGAGTATTCGTTTACCGCGAGGCCGCCGTTGATGCCCGCGCAGATCGCCGCCCCGCGTGCCTGGCCGAGCTTGAGCGCGGAGTCGGCGTTGCGCGCGAGGAACACGCGCTCGGCCGCGAACACCGTCGGGCGGAAGGAAGCGATGATCTCGTTGACGCCGTCGTAGATCGCCTTGAGCCGCTCCGCCAGGCCCTCGCCGGGCGCCTTGATGCAGCCGCTCGCGATGTACTGCAGTCGGCCGTTGCGCAGCACCTCGATCACGCCGAAGCCGGTGACGCGCGAGCCGGGGTCGATGCCGAGGACGCGCATGGGGCGGTCAATTCCTGTCCGGTGCCGGCGCGCGCGTGCGCGTCGAAGGCCGCATCAGCTCGCCTGGCGGGCCAACACCGCGTCCGGGAACTCGGCGTTGGTGTAGACGTTCTGCACGTCGTCGAGGTCGTCCAGCGCCTCGAGGAGCTTGAGCAGCTGCTGCGCCTCCTCGCCCTCGACCGTCACGGCGGTGGAGGGCCGCTCGGTCACCTCGGCCGACTCGATCTTGAGGCCGCGCGCGGCGAGCGCGTCGCGCACGGCGCCGAGCGCATCCGGCGACGTCAGCACCTCGACCGTCCCGTCCGCCGCGACGACGTCGTCCGCGCCGGCCTCGAGCGCCGCTTCCATGACGGCGTCCTCGCTCACGCCTTCGGCGAACGAGATCACGCCGAGCTTCTTGAAAAGATAGGCGACCGAGCCGTCGGTACCGAGGTTTCCGCCGTACTTCGCGAAGGCGTGGCGCACCTCGCCGACCGTGCGGTTGCGATTGTCCGTCTGGCAATCGACCAGGATCGCCACCCCTCCGGGGCCGTAGCCTTCGTAGCGCACCTCTTCGTAGTTCGCGCCTTCGAGCTCTCCGGTGCCCCGCTTGATCGCGCGCTCGATGTTGTCCTTCGGCATGTTGGCCGCGAGCGCCTTGTCGATCGCGTGGCGCAGCCGCGGGTTGGCCGCCGGGTCGCCGCCCCCCAGTCGGGCGGCGACCGTGATCTCGCGGATGAGCTTGGTGAAGATCTTGCCGCGGCGGGCGTCCTGAGCGCCTTTGCGGTGCTGAATGTTGGCCCACTTGCTGTGACCGGCCATGACTTCCTCGGCGGTGAAAAACGTGAGAATCGCGGCGAAACGCGGGGGAGTTTACCACCAGGGGGAACGCCGCCCAATCCGCGGGGCTAGCGGGCGAAGCGGCCGAAACGCAGGAAATGGCAGACTTGCGCGGCGGCCCGCCGCGAGAACAGCACGCCCGTGTGCGAAACGGGGAGCAGGATCTCGTCCACGGCGCCCGGCCAGCGCATCTCGTCGAGCGCGACGACGCCGTCGTTCGGGCCGTCGAAGCGGGCGAAGAACCGGCCGAGCCCGAACGGGCGATCGCCCCGGATGAGCGCGACTTCGCGGCCGCCGAGGTCCGCCGGATACGGCGCGCCGCGCAGCAGATCCGCGATGCTGCGTCCGAGAAGGCGCCGGCCCCACGGCCGGCGCGCGAGCGCGGCACCCGCGCGCGTGCCGGCGTGCGGCGAGCATATCGTCACCACGCGCCCGCCGCGCGCCGGCGGGCAGCACGCGAGCATCGTTTGAATCACCACGCCGCCGAGACTGTGTCCGACGAAATGGAGCACGTCGCCGGCGATGCCGTCGGCGAACGCGCGCAGCGCCGCGGCGTTCTCTCGCAGCGCGCGCCGCACCGTCGGATACGAGAAGCAATACGTCCGGAAGCCGCAGCGCCGCAGATGCCGCGCGATGAAGCCCATGGCCCAGCCGGACAGCCAGAGGCCGTGCACGAGAACGACAGGCGGACGGGAATCGGTCACTCAGCGCCGCATTCCGGTACGCGCGATATGCTCGATCGCGACCCGGTTGGTCCAGGAGGTGGCGAGCGCGGCTGCGCGTTCGAAATCGAACCAGCCGTACTCGCTGTGCTCGGGATGGATGGCGAGCGGCATTTCCGCCGGAAGCTCCAGAGCGTAGGCGTGCTCCGTGTTCTCGGTCACGTCCGGCGCATAGCGATGGCGCCACTGCGGCAGGATCCGGTAGCGCTGCACGAGCCCGAGATCGCGCAGCTCCTCGGGTGCGGCCACGATACCGGTTTCTTCGCGCAGCTCGCGCGCCGCCGCGAGGCGCGGCTCGCTTTCGCTCCATTCGAGCGCGCCGGTCACGGATTGCCAGAAGTGCGGGTGGTCGGCGCGCTTCAGGAGCAGCACCCGGGCGGTGCGCGTGTAGACGACGACCAGGACGGACTCGGGACGCTTGTAGCACGGCGGCTTGTCGCTCATCGCCGGCCTCCCGACAATGACGGCCGAGCCCACCCCATGCCGCCTGAGCCATGGCCGAGCATCGCTACCGCCTCCTCAACGTGTTTACGGTCGCCGGCAACGTCCTTTCGGGCAACCCGCTCTGCGTCTTCGAGGACGGCGCCGGGCTCGACGATGCCACTATGCAGGCGCTGGCACGGCAGTTCAATCTCTCGGAAACCGCGTTCGTCGTGCCGAGCCGCCGGGCCACCGCCGGGGTGCGCATATTCACCCCCTCGTTCGAGCTGCCTTTCGCCGGGCACCCGACCCTCGGGGCCGCGCACGTGGTCCGCCTCCTCCGGTGCACGGGCGATCGGGTCACGCTCGAGACGCGCGCCGGCGTGATTCCGGTGACCGCCGAGGGCGACCGCTGGGAGCTCGAGACCAATGCCCCGGCGACGCGCCCGGTGGCGGCGACTCCGGCGCAGCTCGCGGAGATGCTCGGCCTTGCGCTCGCCGACTGCGGGGAAAATCCGCTGTGGGTGGACACCGGCTCCGAGCAGCTCGTCGTTCCGCTGCGCTCGGCCGAGGCCGTCGCACGCTGCCGGCCGGTCCCGGCGCTCCTCGAGCGCTACGCGCACAACGGCCGGCGTTGCGCAGCGTACGTCTGGGCGCCGGCCGGCGGCGATACGATCAAGGCGCGGTTCTTCCTTCCCAGAAACGGCGCCGTCACGGAAGACCCTGCGACAGGCTCCGCCTGCGCGAACCTCGGCGGGTGGCTCGTCGCCACCGGCGCGGCGCTTCCGCTCGCGCGCACCGTGCAGCAGGGGGACGAGATCGGGCGGCCGTCGCGGCTGCGCCTGCGGGTCGACGCGAACCGGCGGATCTATGTCGCCGGCGACGTGATCGCGCTCGGCGAAGGGGTCGTGCGGCTGTAGCTAGAGTCCCGCGAGGTCCTTGTCGAGCGGCTTGCGCAGCCGGATGTGCAGCTCGCGCAGCTGCGCCTCGTCGACAGGGCTCGGCGCCGACGTCATGAGATCGGACGCCTTCTGCGTCTTCGGGAATGCGATCACGTCGCGGATCGAATCCATTCCCGCCATGAGCGCCACGAGGCGGTCGATCCCGAAGGCGATGCCGCCGTGCGGCGGTGCGCCGTAGCGTAGCGCCTCGAGCAGGAACCCGAACTTCGCTTCCGCCGCCTCGGCCTCGATGCCGAGCGCCGCGAACACGCGGCGCTGCAGCTCCATGCGGTGGATACGAATGGAGCCGCCGCCGATCTCCCAGCCGTTCAGCACGACGTCGTACGCGCGGGCCCGCGCGTTGGCCGGATCCTTGTCGACCAGCGGCTCGTCCTCCGGCTTCGGCGCCGTGAACGGATGGTTGGTCGCGACCCAGCGCTTCTCTTCCTCGTCGTACTCGAACATCGGGAAGTCGACGATCCAGAGCGGCCGCCACCCTTCCTCGACCAGCCCCAGCTCCTCGCCGAGCTTGAGCCGCAGCGCCCCGAGCGAGCCGTTCACCACCTTGGCGTCGTCGGCGCCGAAGAAGATGAGATCGCCGCTCTGCGCGCCCGTGCGCGCGAGGATGCCGGCGATGGCATCGTCGGAAAGGAACTTGAGGATCGGCGACTGCAGTCCGTCGCGCCCCTTCGCCGCGTCGTTCACCTTGACGTAGGCGAGGCCCTTCGCGCCGTACTGCGCGACGAACGCGGTGTAGCCGTCGATCTGGCTGCGCGTGAGCTCGCCGCCTTTCGGCAGCCGCAGCGCCGCGACACGCCCGTTCGGGGCGTTCGCCGGACCGGAGAACACCTTGAACTCGGCGTCGCGCACGAGATCGGCGATGTCGACGAGCTCGAGCGGGTTGCGCAGGTCCGGCTTGTCGGAAGCGTAGCGGCGGATCGCCTCGGCATAGGAGAGGCGCGGGAACGGCTTCGGCAGCTCGACGTCGAGCACCCGCTTGAAGAGGTCGCGCAGCATCTCTTCCATCAGCTGCATGATGCCCTCCTCGTCCATGAACGAGGTCTCGATGTCGAGCTGCGTGAACTCGGGCTGGCGGTCGGCGCGCAGATCCTCGTCGCGGAAGCAGCGCGCCAGCTGATAGTAGCGGTCGAAGCCGGCCATCATCAGGATCTGCTTGAAGAGCTGCGGCGACTGCGGCAGCGCGAAGAAGTGGCCGGGATGCGTGCGCGACGGCACCAGGTAGTCGCGCGCGCCTTCGGGCGTCGACTTCGTGAGCATCGGCGTCTCGATCTCGGTGAAGCCGTTCGCCTCGAGGAAGGCGCGCAGCGTGCGCACGATGCGATGGCGCAGGCGCAGATTGCGCTGCATCAGATCGCGGCGCAGATCGAGGTAGCGGTACTTGAGGCGCAGCGCCTCGTTGACGTCGGTCTCGTCGAGCTGGAACGGCAGCGGATCGCAGCGGTTGAGCACCTCGATCTCGTGCGCCACCACTTCGATCTCGCCGGTGCGCAGCGCGGGATTCTCGGTGCCCGGCGGACGCGCGCGCACGACGCCGCGCACGCGCAGCACGTACTCGCTGCGCGCGCTTTCCGCGATCTTGAACGTCTCGCCGCGGTCGGGGCTGCAGACCACCTGCACCACGCCCTCCCGGTCGCGCAAATCGATGAAGATGACGCCGCCGTGGTCGCGGCGGCTGTGCAGCCAGCCGCACAACACCACCTCGCGGTCGATCAGGGAACGCTCGAGCTCTCCACAGTAATGAGTGCGCATGCAGGTCGACCTGCCGGAACGGATGAATCGGATTTCAGGATCGGGAGACTACTACGGCTGCGCCGCGCCGGCCGCCTCGGCGACGCGCTCGACGCGCCGGCCCTCCGGCACCACGACGCCGGCGGACAGTATCAGGCGCAGCCCTTCGTCGGTGGTCATGGCGAGCTCGACGACGTCCTGACGCGGCACCATGAGGACGAAGCCGGAGGTGGGATTCGGGGTGGTCGGAATGAACACGTTCACCATCTCCTGGCCGGTGTGCGCCTCGACGGCGGCCGCGCCTTCGCCGGTCAGGAACGCCAGCGACCACATGCCCCGCCGCGGGTACTCTACCATGACGACCTTGCGGAAGGACTTGCCGCCGCCGCTGAAAATCGTCTCGGTGATCTTCTTCGCCGACGTGTAAATCGTACGCACCAGCGGGATGCGATTGAGCAGGCGCTCCCCGAGGTGCACGAGCTGGCGCCCGAAGAGGTTCGTCGCCACCATGCCCGTCAGGAGAACGACGGCGGCGGTGAGGAGGATGCCGAAGCCCGGCACCCTGAAACTGAGCCACGCTTCCGGCCGCAGACCCTCGGGCAGGAGCAGGAGGGTCTGGTCCATCAAGTCGACGAGGAACTTGATGAAGAGCAGTGTGATCCCGAGCGGAACCCAGACGAGCAGCCCTGCCGCGAGGTACCGCCGGAGCGCGGCGATCATGTCAGTGCGCGCAGCCGCAAGCCCCGCCGCCGCAGGCGTGCGCCTTCGATCCGCCGTCGCCTTCGGAGGAGGACGACTTCTCTCCGTCGCCCCCCTTGCTCGAGCCGTTCTTGCGTCCGCTGTTCTTGAAGTCGGTTACGTACCAGCCGGTACCCTTGAGCTGAAAGCCGGCCGCCGAGACGAGCCGCCGGAGCCGCGACTGACCGCAGCTCGGGCAGTCGGTTAGCGGGTCGTCACTGACCTTCTGGATCTCCTCGAGGCGGTGACCGCAGCCTCCACATTCGTATTCGTAGATCGGCATGAAACTCCTCCGCATCAAACCGGTGCATGCCCGCTCCGCTCGTCGGACCGCGCGCGGTGCAGGTTGGATTATAGCGGTTCCGCCGCTAAGCCTGCGTGCGTCGTGGCGCTTTTCGGACGCCCGACCGCGGCCCCGCGGCCGCCCGACCGCCGGAACGCGACGCGCGTCTAAATCGGGGCGGCGGCGCGCGTTTTCAAATGCCGTCCTGGCGGGTGCGCAGCTTCTACGGAGCTATTTTTTCCGATAAATTACTGCTACTTTAAACGCCCCTTAAACACGCAACCCCCACCGTTAGGAGATCTGCATGGCAACAGCCGGGCAAAAACCAACAACGAAGTCAGAGCTCTACAACTACATCGCGGAAAAGACCAACCTGAAGCGCAAGGACGTCGTTGCGGTGTTTGATGCGTTGAGCGATCTGATCGAGCGCGACCTCAAGCGGGGGCCGGGCGTCGTGAACCTCGCGGGGCTGATGAAGATCAAGGTCGTCAAGAAGCCGGCCGTTCCTGCGCGCAAGGGTATCAATCCCTTCACCAAGGAAGAGGTTATTTTCAAGGCGAAGCCTGCGCGCAACGTCGTGAAGGTGCAGCCGCTCAAGACGCTGAAAGACATGGTCTGATTGCGGATTCGCGGGGAGGGCTGCCGCGCCCTCCCTGCCCATGTCTCCGAGCGGTCCACCCCTCCCCTCTCTTTTCCGCTTTGGCCCGGCCGCGCTATGCCCGGCCGTGAGGCGCTCGCGGGGACGCGTCCCTCGCGGCCGGTGCCCGGCTGATTTCCTGGTTACCGATTGACGGTTTCCGTGCGATGACGGTTCGGGGGTCGACGGCGCTAACGGGCGACGGGAACGCGACTGGATGCGTAGAAACCGCGGCCCGCCGGCGAAAGGCGGGAGGGGGGCGGGGTATCAGTAGTCGTCGCTGTCGTCGTCATAATCGTCGAGGTCGTCGTCCTCGTCGTCCTCGTCGCGCACCACCCTGCGCTTGCGCGGCTTCTCCTCAACGTCCTCGATCTCGTCCTCGTCGGACTCCTTCCAGCTGTCGGACTTGAGCCGCTGCAAGTCCATTTCGTACCAGGTGTCGATGTCGATTTCGCTGACCTCGCCGTCCTCGTACTGCACCTCGATAATGCCTTCGTCCTCGTCGAACGACAGCACCTCGAACGCGAGGCCGTCCTCGTCTTCGTACATGGCGCCAACGACCGGTTCTTCGTCCATCGGCATATCCCACCTCCAGAGCGTTTCCGGATGGATGCAGTTATTCTAAACCATAGGTTGCGGGTAGCGAGGCAAGCCACCTCGGCGCGCCGCTGGCCGGCACCATCCACTTGACATCATTGGACCACGCAGACACGGCGGAGGATTCGATGGCCGAGAATTGCCTTTTTTGCAAGATGGTCTCGGGCGAGGTCAAGCCCGACATCGTTTACGAGAACGATCAGGTACTCGCGTTCCGCGATATCAACCCGCAGGCGCCGGTGCACGTGCTGGTCGTGCCGAAGCGGCACGTCGCAACGCTGGACGATCTCGGCGACGAGGACGCGCCGCTCGCGGGCGCGCTCCTGCTCGCCGTGCGCCGCATCGCGCGGCAACTCGGCGTGGCGGAGCGCGGTTACCGCACGGTCATCAACACCAACGCCGAAGGCGGACAGGTCATATTCCACGTGCACGTACACCTCCTTGCCGGACGCAAGATGCAGTGGCCTCCGGGATGAGGGCGCGGCCCTCACCCCGGAGGCGCCTCCGCCTCACGAGGCGCGCTTCAGCATCAGCACCCAGTCGGTGGCGGTGCTCGGCGCGACGAACTCGAGCGCCGCACCGCTGCCCTGCACGGCGCCGAGGCTCTGGCGCGCACCGGTGCGCGTGTCGATCCAGGCGGCGTCGTAGATGCCCGGCGCGAGCTTGAGCGTGAAGCTCCCGCCGTTCTCCTTGTACACGAGGTACTCGCGCCCTTCGTCGGCGAGCGCGTAGCACGGCGACTGCGGCACGGCGCCGTTGCGGGCGAACGTCGCGGGACACCCGCCGAGCAGATTGCTGCGCGGCACCATGCGGTGGAACGTGACCTCCTTGGTCATCACGTCGTAGAGCACGTCGAGCCGGTTCGCCACCGGATCGTTCGCGGGCCAGTTGAGCATCTCGGACACCGGGCCGTCGAAGCAGCCGCCGATATCCGACCAGGTGAACGAACCGCCGGCGAGGGTCACCGCCCAGGCGGCGCGCGTCACCGTCTGATTCGCCTGATCCTTGGCCCAGCACGCACGCCACAGTCCGTTGCCTTCCACCATGTACACGGGCTT
>DATCLR010000087.1:0-19453 GCA_036563785.1 Burkholderiales bacterium
GGGCGAGATCGCCGCCCTGGCCGACACCATCAACGGCATGATCGACACGCTCGCCACCTTCGCCGACCAGGTGACGACGGTAGCGCGCGAGGTCGGCGTCGAAGGCCGGCTCGGCGGGCAGGCCCACGTGCCGGGCGCCGCCGGCACGTGGAAGGATCTCGTCGCCAACGTCAATCTGCTCGCGGCGAACCTCACGACCCAGGTGCGCGCCATCGCCGACGTCGCGACCGCGGTGACGGAGGGCGATCTCACCCGCTACATCCAGGTGGACGCGAAGGGCGAGGTCGCCGACCTCAAGAACCACATCAACGCGATGATCGGCAACCTGCGCCAGACCACGGAGCGCAACACCGAGCAGGACTGGCTCAAGACCAATCTCGCGAAGTTCTCGCGCATGATGCAGGGCCAGCGCGACCTGTACGCGGTCGCGCGCATGCTGCTCTCGGAGCTCGCCCCGCTCGTCGACGCCCAGCAGGGCGCGATGTACGTCGCGACCGCGGCCGAGGACGGCCTGCGGCTGCGCAAGGTCGCCGGATTCGCGGACGCGAACGCCGATCAGCCGCGGGAGTACGCGCTGGGCGAAGGGCTCATCGGCCAGTGCGCCTACGAGCGCCGCCGGATGACGATCACGGGGATTCCGGCGCACGCCGTGCGCGTCGTCGCCGATTCCATCGAGATACGGCCGCACACCGTCATGGTGTTGCCGGTGCTGTTCGAAGGCCAGGTGATGGCGGTGATCCAGCTCGCGTCCCTGCGCGAGTTCACCGCGACGCACATCGCGCTGCTCGAGCAGCTCGCCGACATCATCGGCATCGTTCTCAATACCATCGCCGCCAACATGCGCACCGAGAGCCTCCTGCAGCAGTCGCAGCAGCTCGCGCGGGAGCTCCAGTCGCAGCAGCGCGAGCTGCAGCAGACGAACGAGGAGCTCGCGCAGAAGGCGCGGCTGCTCGCCGCGCAGAACGCCGAGGTCGAGCGCAAGAACCGCGAGATCGAGCAGGCGCGCCGCGCGCTCGAGGAAAAGGCCGCCGAGCTCGCCCTCACGTCGCGCTACAAGTCGGAATTCCTCGCGAACATGTCGCACGAGCTGCGCACGCCGCTCAACAGCATCCTGATCCTCGGACAGCAGCTCGCCGAGAACGCCACGGGCAACCTGACCCCGCGTCAGGTCGAGTTCGCGCGCACCATCCACGCCGCCGGCACCGACCTGCTCAACCTCATCAGCGACATCCTCGATCTCTCGAAGATCGAGTCGGGCACGGTGACGGTGGAATACCAGGAACTGTCCTTCGCGAGCCTCGAGGAAGCGATCGTGCGCGGTTTCCGCCACGAAGCCGAGGCGCGCCAGCTCGCCTTCGAGGTCGATTTCGACCCGGGCCTCGGTCCGACGATGCGCACCGATCCCAAGCGGCTCCTGCAGGTGCTCAAGAACCTCCTCTCCAACGCGCTCAAGTTCACCGAACGCGGCTCGGTGACGGTGCGCGCGCGGCGGGCCGTCGGCGGCTGGACCCCGGGCCACCCGATCCTCGACCAGGCGCCGGCGGCGGTCGCCTTCTCCGTGACCGACACCGGCATCGGCATTCCTCCCGACAAGCAGAAGATCATCTTCGAGGCGTTTCAGCAGGCCGACGCGGGCACGGCGCGGCAGTACGGCGGCACGGGGCTCGGCCTCGCGATCTCGCGCGAGCTCGCCCGGCTGCTCGGCGGAGAGATTTCCCTGTGCAGCGCGCCCGGAAGCGGCAGCACGTTCACGCTCTACCTTCCCCTCGCGCGCGCGGACGGCGAGACGCAGACGGCCGCGGTGCCGCGGCCGCTGCTCGCCGCCCCCGGTCGCACGCCGCCGGACGACCGGGAAGGGCTGGGCCCCGAGGACGAAGTGATGCTCATCCTCGAGCCCGACGCGGAGCAGGCACGGCTCCTGCGCGACCTCGCCCGCGAGCGCGGCTTCAAGGCGGTGGTCGCCGCGACCGGCGCCGACGCCGTCGCGCTCGCGCGCGCCCATCGCCCGCGCGCGATCGCCCTCTCCTCCGACCTGCCCGACCAGTCCGGCTGGACCGTCCTGAGCCGGCTCAAGCAGGACGCCGCCACGCGCCACGTGCCGGTGCAGGTGATGACCCCCGAATGCGACATCCAGCACAGCCTCGCCCGCGGCGCCTACGCCCACGTCGAGAAGCCGGCGACCGAGGCGACGCTGCGCGAGGCGCTCGATCGGCTGGCACGCTTCGCGCGCAATCCGTCGCGGCGGCTGCTCGTCGTCGAGGATCGGACGGCGGGAAGCGCGCGAATCGGCGAGTGGCTCGCGCACGACGATATCGAGCTCACCGCGGTGACGGACGGCGACGCCGCTCTGCAGGCCCTGCGCGCGGACACCTTCGACTGCGTGGTGCTGGCCGCGAACGCGGCGGACACGCCGCTGCCGGCGCTGCTCGCCCGGCTCGCCGAGGAACCGGGCGTGCACTGCGTCCCGTTCGTCCTGTTCCTGCCGCGGCGCGCCGCGCCCGACGAGGAGGCGGCGGTGCGCGCCGCTGCGGGGCGTCTGGTGCTGCGCGTCGCGCGCACGCGCGCGCGTCTGCTCGACGAAACGGCGCTGTTCCTGCACCGCGCCGTCGCCGATCTGCCGGAGCCGCAGCGGCGACTGCTCGAGCGCCTGAGCGACGGCGACGAGATCCTCGCGAACCGGACCGTGCTCGTCGTCGACGACGATGCGCGCAACACGTTCGCGCTCTCGAGCGTGCTCGAGGGCTACCGCATGCGGGTGCTCACGGCGAGCAACGGCCGCGCCGCGATCGACATCATCGGGCGCACGCCGGGGCTTTCGCTCGTGCTCATGGACATCATGATGCCGGACATGGACGGCTACGAGACCATACGCCGCATCCGCCGCGATCCCCGGCTGCACGCGCTGCCGATCGTGGCGCTCACCGCCAAGGCCATGAAGGGCGACCGCGAGAAGTGCCTCGAGGCGGGCGCCTCGGACTACATCGCGAAACCCGTGGACAACCGCCAACTGCACGCGACGCTACGCATGTGGCTGTACCGGTAAGGAGACCCGGAAGATGAACACGTCCGAGAAGGCCAACATCCTGCTGGTAGACGACCAGCCCTCGCGACTGCTCACGTACGAAGCCATTCTCGAGCCGCTGCAGGAGAACCTGGTCAAGGTGCGCTCGGGCGCCGCGGCGCTGCAGTGTCTCATGGAGATGGAGTTCGCGGCGATGCTCCTCGACGTCAGCATGCCGGGCATGAACGGCTTCGAGATCGCGGAGCTGATCCACAAGCATCCGCGCTTTCAGGATCTGCCGATCATCTTCGTGACCGGCGTGCACGTGACGGATTTCGACAAGCTGCGCGGCTACGCCATGGGCGCGGTCGACTACGTTCAGGTGCCGGTCGTGCCGGAAATCCTGCGCAGCAAGCTGCGCGTCCTCGTGCAGCTCTACCGCAGCCGCGCGGAGCTGCGCCGCCTGAACGAGCGCCTGGCCGCCGCCAACGCCGAGCTCGCCGCGGCGCACAACAACCTGCGTGCGGAGAAGACCCGCGAGCTCGAGCGCGCCAACGCCGCGCTGGGCAAGGAGATCGAGGAGCGCGAGCGCGCCCAGCGGGCGCTCCAGGAGGCGGCCGAGCGCAAGGACCGCTTCCTCGCGATCCTCGCGCACGAGCTGCGCAATCCGCTGTCGGCGATCTACAACGGCGTCCAGGTGCTGCGCGCCGAGGCCGGCCGCAGCCCGCGCACGCTGCGCATCCACGAGCTGCTCGACCGGCAGGTGGGCCACCTCACGCGGCTGATCGAGGACCTGCTGGACGTATCGCGCCTCACCAGCGGCCGCATCCGGCTCAAGAAGGAACCGGTCGATCTGGCGGCGATCGTCGGCCGGGCGCTCGACACCGCGCGGCCGCTGATCGAGGCGCGCAAGCATCGCCTGACCCTCGACCTGACGCCGGAGCCGGTGTACGTGGACGGCGACCCGGTGCGGCTGGTGCAGATGCTGGACAACCTGCTCTCCAACGCCGCCAAGTACACCGACGAGGGCGGCGCGATCTCGGTGTCGCTCGCGGTCGAGCGCAACGGCGCGGGTGAGCAGGCGGTGATCCGCGTGCGGGACAACGGCTCGGGCATTCCCCCGCACCTGCTCGACCGGGTCTTCGACCTCTTCGCGCGGGCCGACACGCCGGGCAACCATTCCCGGGGCGGGCTCGGCATCGGTTTGTCGCTCGTGCGCGGCGTCGCCGAGCTCCACGGCGGGACCGTGGCGGCGCAGAGCGAAGGACCGGGCTGCGGCTCGGAGTTCACGGTGCGCCTGCCGTGCTGTCCGCCGCCGCGCCCCGCCGAGACCCCGGCGGACGCTCCGCGGGCGCAGCACGAATCGGCCCTGCGTATCCTCGTCGTCGACGACAACGCCGATTCCGCGGTCGGGCTCACCATGTGCCTGGAGGACCGCGGCCACGAGGTGCACGTGGCGCATTCGGGCGAAGCCGGCATCGAAACCGCGCTGCGGCACGTCCCCGACGTGGGTGCTGCTCGACATCGCGCTCCCCGGCATCGACGGATACGAGGTGGCCCGGCGCCTTCACGCCCATCCCGCGACGCGGGATACCCTTCTCGTCGCCATGACGGGCTTCGGTGGGCAGCCGCACCGCGACCGCGCGATTACGGGCGGCTTCGACCACTACCTCGTGAAACCCCTCGATCACAAGTCGCTCTTCGCGCTATTGGCGGAGCACGCGGCGAGCAGGGTTCGCGCCCCCGCGCGCGGGAGCGCGCGCGAGCGGGCCGCGTCGCTCGTCGAGACGCCGACGACCTGAGCGGCCCCGCCGCTCCTCCGGGTTCCCCTTCTCGAGGACGTCATGACGGGGCAGGCGATCCCCGAAGACATTCGTCGCTTCATTCTCACCAGCATCCCCTCGGTACCCCACATCGAAGGCTTGCTGCTGCTGCGCGGCGCTCCCGACGACCCGTGGGACGCGCGGCGCCTCGGACAGCGCCTCTACGTCAACGACCAGACCGCGGCTGCCGTGCTGCGCGATCTGCACGAGATGGGTGCGCTCGAGGCGGTCGGGCAGTCCCCGGCGACGTACCGCTACGCGCCGCGCACCGACGAGCTGCGGTCCCTCGTCGACAGGCTCGCCGCGGTCTATGCCCGCCACCTCGTCGAAGTAACGAATCTGATCCATTCCGGGCTCAACAAGAAGGCACAGCAGTTCGCGGACGCCTTCATCTGGAGAATCAAGGATGGCTAGCGTCGTCTACGCTCTCTGCGCCCTGATGTCGCTCTGCGTCGCGTGGCTGCTGTTCCGCGGCTTCGCCCGGACCCGGCAGCGCCTGCTCTTCTGGAGCGGCCTCTGTTTCGCAGGGCTCGCCGCGAACAACGTGATGCTCGTACTCGATCGGGTGGTGTTCCCGACCACGATCGACCTCGCCCTGTGGCGCTCGGTGCCCGCGCTGATCGGATTGCTGCTGCTGCTTCACGGGCTGATATCGGAAGACTGAGGGGAAACGATGACGAACGGGATGCTGCTCGGCGGCATCGCGACGGCCGCCGTCGTCGCCGGGCTGTTCTTTCTGCGCTTCTGGGGGGCGACCCGCGACCGCTTCTTTCTGTTCTTCGCGCTCGCCTTCTGGCTCGAAGCGCTGAGCCGCGTGCTGATCGGGCTGAGCGGCAGCGTGCGCGAGGACGCTCCGCTCTTTTACCTGATCCGCCTTCTGGCGTACGGGCTCATTCTGATCGCGATCCTCGACCGCAACCGCGTTCACCGCCGGCGGTGAGCGTATGCGCCGGCGGACCGGACGAAGCGACGAACCCGCGCGGGGCGGGGTCGCGTTCCGGGTCTGGCTTCGGCCCGGTCGCGCGCTCTGCCTCAGGCCGCTTCGGCGGTCCGGCTCGTCGTCGCGACCTCCTCCCGCGCCCTGCCTCCGAAGGTCCGCTTGATGAGCACGTAGAAGAGCGGCGTGAAGAAGATGCCGAGCACGGTGCCGGCGATCGTGCCGCCGAGGACGCCGGTGCCGACCGCGTTCTGCGCGCCCGAGCCGGCGCCGGTGGCGAGCGCGAGCGGCAGCACGCCGAAGCCGAAGGCGAGCGAGGTCATGACGATCGGCCGCAGCCGCATGCGCACCGCGTTGAGCGTCGCGGCGATGAGCTCCCTGCCTTCCCGCTCCATCTGCGCCTTGGCGAACTCGACGATGAGGATCGCGTTCTTCGCGGACAGCCCGATGGTCGCGAGCAGCCCCACCTGGAAGTACACGTCGTTCGAGAGGCCGCGAATCGTCGCGGCGAGCACCGCGCCGACCACGCCGAGCGGCACGACGAGGATGACCGCGAACGGCACCGACCAGCTCTCGTAGAGCGCCGCGAGGCAGAGGAACACCACCAGCACCGACAGTGCGTACAGCGCCGGCGCCTGGGCGCCCGAGCGCCGCTCCTCGAACGAGATGCCGCTCCATTCGTAGCCGATGCCCGGCGGCAGCTTCGCCATGATCTCCTCGACCGCCGCCATGGCGTCGCCCGAGGAAAGCCCGGGGGCGGCCTGCCCGAGGATCTCGACCGACGGCATGCCGTTGAAGCGCTCGAGCCGCGGCGAGCCGTACACCCAGCGCCCGGAGGTGAACGCCGACAGCGGCACCATCTCGCCGCGATCGTTGCGCACGAACCACTTCCCGAGGTCCTCGGGCTTCATGCGCGCGGGAGCGTCGGCCTGCATGTAAACCTTCTTGATGCGGCCGCGGTCGATGAAGTCGTTCACATACGCGCCGCCCCAGGCGGTCGAGAGCGTGTCGTTGATGCTCGCGACCGACACGCCGAGCGCCCCGGCCTTGGCGTGGTCGATCTCGAGCCGATACTCGGCGACGTCGTCCTGGCCGTTCGGCCGCACCGCGACGAGCCGCGGATCCTGCGCGGCGAGCGCGAGGAACTGGTTGCGCGCCTCGATCAGCGCGTCGTGCCCGAGGCCGGCGCGGTCCTGCAGCTGCACGCTGAAGCCCGTGGACGATCCGAGCTCGATGACCGCGGGCGGCACGAACGCGAACACGTTCGCTTCGCGTATCTCCTGAAACGCGGCCATCGCGCGCTGCGCGACCGACTTCACGTCCATGCCCGGGCCCGTGCGCTCGCTCCAGTCCTTCATGTTGACGAACGAGATGCCGACGTTCTGCCCCGTCCCGGCGAAGCTGAAGCCCGCCGCGGTGAACAGGGCGCGCACGGTGTCCTTCTCGTTCTCGAGGAAGTGGCGCTCGATCTTCTCGAGCACCTTCACGGTGCGCTCGAGCGTCGCCCCGGGAGGCAGCGTGACCTGCACGAACATGACGCCCTGATCCTCGTCCGGCAGGAACGCCGTCGGCAGGCGCGCGAAGGCGAACGCGAGCACGCCCACGAGCGCGACGTAGATCGCGACGAAGCGCAGACTTCGCCGGAGCATGCGGCCGACCGCCGATTCGTAGCCGCGGGTCGCGCGGGCGAACAGCCGATTGAATCCGCGGAAGAACCCGGCGAGCGGCCCGCCTTCGCCGGGCTCGTGGCCCCTCTCCACCGGCTTCAGCATGGTCGCGCAGAGCGCCGGGGTGAACACGATCGCAACCAGCACCGAGAGCGCCATCGCGGACACGATCGTGATGGCGAACTGCCGGTAGATGACGCCCGTCGAGCCGCCGAAGAAAGCCATCGGCACGAACACGGCCGCGAGCACCAGACCGATGCCGATGAGCGCGCCCGTGATCTGCGACATCGACTTCTTCGTCGCTTCCTTGGGCGGCAGCCCCTCCTCGCTCATGATGCGCTCGACGTTCTCGACCACGACGATCGCGTCGTCGACGAGCAGGCCGATCGCGAGTACGAGGCCGAACATGGTGAGGGTGTTGATGCTGAAGCCGAACGCGGCCATCACGCCGAAGGTTCCGAGCAGCACCACCGGCACCGCGATCGTCGGGATCAGCGTCGCCCGCAGGTTCTGCAGGAACAGATACATCACGAGGAACACCAGCACGATGGCCTCGATCAGCGTCTTCACCACGCCCTTGATCGAGATCCGCACGAAGGGCGTGGTGTCGTACGGCACGACGACGTCGACGCCGGGCGGGAAATAGGGGCGCATCTGCTCGATGCGCTCGAGCACGGCTTTCGCCGTATCGAGCGCGTTGGCGCCGGCCGCGAGGCGGATCGCGATGCCCGCCGAGGGCCGGCCGTTGTAGCGGCTCAGGAAGTTGTAGTTCTCGGCGCCGATCTCGATGCGCGCGACGTCCTTGAGCCGCACTTCGCCGCCCGCGGTCGCGGTGCGCAGCAGGATGCGCTCGAACTGCTCGACCGTCTCGAGGCGGTTCTGCGCGGTGACGGACGCGGTGAACCCCTGCCCCGGCACGGCGGGTGCGCCGCCGAGCTGCCCGGCGGAAACCTGGGCGTTCTGCGCCTCGATCGCCGCACGCACGTCCGCCGGGGTGAGCCCGTACTTGGCGAGCTTCGCCGGGTCGAGCCAGATGCGCATCGCGTACGGCGACCCGAACACCTGCACCTCGCCGACGCCGGTCACGCGCGACAGCGGATCCTGCACCGAGGACGTGAGGAAGTCCGCGAGGTCGTCGCGCGTCATGCGGCCGTCGGTGGAGACGAAGCCGATGACCATCAGGAAGCTCGACGCGGTCTTCACCACCTGCACGCCCTGCTGCTGCACCGCGAGCGGCAGCTGCCGCATGGCGAGCTGCAGCTTGTTCTGGACCTGCACCTGGGCGATGTCGGGATTGACGCCCGCGTCGAACGTCAGGCGGATGTTGGCGCGGCCGTAGGAGTCGGACTGCGAGCTCATGTAGAGCAGCCCGTCGAGGCCGGTCATCCGCTGCTCGATGACCTGCGTGACCGAATCCTCGACGGTCTTCGCGGACGCGCCGGGGTAGTTCGCGATGATCGCGATCGTGGGCGGCGCGATGGCCGGATACTGCGCGACCGGCAGCGTCAGCACCGAGAGGCCGCCCGCGAGCATGATCACGATGGCGATGACCCACGCGAAGATGGGCCGGTCGATGAAGAAGCGGGCCATCGGACTACCTCAGTTGACCGCGACGGGCTCGAGTGTCGGCTCCCGCCCCTGCGCGTGCCGCGCGCCCGCCTCCTCCGCCTGCACCAGATCGCCGGGGCGCACGCGCTGCAGCCCCGCGACGATCACGCGGTCGCCGGCGGCGAGTCCGTCGGTGACGACCCACTTGTCGCCGAGCGCGCGGTCGGCGCGCACGATGCGCGCCTCGACCTTGCCCTCGCCGTTGACGACGAGCACCTGCGCCTGCCCGCGCGGGTTGCGGGCGACCGCCGCGTGCGGCACGAGAATGGCGTCGCGGTTCACCCCGTGCGTGAGCCGCGCGCGCACGTACATCCCGGGCAGCAGCTCGCCGCCCGGATTCGGGAACACCGCCCGCAGCGTCACGGTGCCCGTCGTCTGGTCCACCGAGACTTCGGAGAACGCGAGCCGCCCTTCGGCCGGGTGCTCGCTCCCGTCCTCGAGCACGAGCTTCACCGGCACGGTGCCGTTCTCGACGCGCTCCAGGCGGCCCGCCTTGAGGTCGCGCCGCAGCCGCAGCAGCTCGGCGCTCGACTGCGTCAGGTCGACGTAGATCGGGTCGAGCTGCTGAATCGTCGCGAGCGCCTCCGGCTGGTTCGCCGTGACGAGCGCACCCGGCGTCACCGCGGAGCGGCCGATGATGCCGCCGATCGGCGCCCGCACGCGTGTGTACTCGAGGTCGAGCCGCGCCTTCTCGAGCGCGGCCTTGGCGGCATCGACCTCGGCGGCCGCCTGCTTCAGCGCGGCCTGCGCGTCGTCGTTCTCCTGCTTGCTCACCGCCTCCACCGCGACGAGCTCGGCGTAGCGCGCGGCCTTGATCCGCGCCGCCTCGAGGTTCGCCTTGGCGCGGGCGAGGTTCGCTTCGGCGCTGTCGTAAGCGGCCTGATAGGGCGCGGGGTCGATCTGGTACAGCACCTGGCCGGCCTTGACCTCGCTGCCCTCGGTGAAGAGGCGCTTCTTAATAATGCCGGTCACCTGGGGCCGGACCTCGGCCACGAGATACGGCAGCGTCCGTCCGGGCAGCTCGGCCGTGACCGGGACGGATTCGGGCTGGACGGTGACGACGGTCACCACAGGGCGCGTCGGCGCGGTGGGAGCGGGCTGCTCGGCGCTGCAGGAAGCCAGGAGCCAGGCGGCCGCCAGCGCGAGCGCCGAGGTGCGCAAGGGTCCAACACGGGCGATGTGCATAGAAGGTCTCGGAACCATCCGGCACCTGCACCGGCGAGGCGCAGACGTAACGGGAGGCAAATAGAACGTTTGTTCTAGAATGAATGTTCAATCTATACTAGACCAGCTTTCAAAAGCAAGCGCCGTTAGATATGTGGGCTTCCTGTTTCCGGAGAGACCTATGAGCGCCGACCGCGCCCACGAACCGTCCCGCGCCGAAGCGCGCCGCGCCCAGATTCGCACCGCCGCCGCCGAGTGCTTCCGTCAGCGCGGATTCCACGGCACCAGCATCGCCGAGATCTCGCAGGCGGCCGGCATGAGCACCGGCCACATCTACCACTACTTCGAGAACAAGGAAGCGATCATCGCCGACATCGTCGCGCAGGACATGGAGCGCACGCTCGCCGTCACCCAGGCGCTGCGCGCCGCGCCCGATCCGAAGGCGGCCATCGTGGAGCGCGCCGCCCGGGGGGTGCAGGAAGTGCTCGATCCGAGCACGGCCGCGCTGCAGATCGAGATCGTGGCGGAGGCGGCGCGCAACCCGCACATCGCCGGCATTGTGCGTTCGGCCGACGCGGTCTGGCGCGAGCACGTGCTCGAGACGCTGCGCGCAGTGCGCCAGGCGGGGGGAGACCGGGACGACGACGCGACCCTCCGGGGAATGGTCGAGACGATCGGGGCGATGTTCGAAGGCCTGCGGGTGCGCGCCATTCGCAACCCCGACATCGACCGCGAGGCCGTGATGCGCCTGTTCCGGCGCATCGTCGACGATCTGATCACGCGAAGCGCCTGACGCCCCGCCCGGCCGCCGGCGATCGCGGCGGCCGTTCTCCGGTTACCGGGCTTTTCCGCGGTGCGGCGCCCTACGCGTGCTCGACGCGGCCGTCGGCGCTGCGGGCGGCCGGCTGGCGGGCAAAGCGGTTGAGCACGTGCGCGATCATGCCCTTCGCGAGCTCCTCCTCGCCGAAGAACACCTTCCCCACCTTGTCGCGCTGCAGCAGGCGCGACTCCTCCTCGCTGTGCGTGCGCAGCACGATCTCGATGTCCGGATTGAGCGTGCGCGCGATATCGGCCATCTGCCGGACGTTGAGCGCATCGGGCGTCGCGATGACGAGCATGGCGGCGTCGGCGATGTGCGCCTGGATGAGCACGGCGGGATCGGTGGCATCACCGGCGACGGCCGGCACGCCCTGCGCACGCAGCTCCCCGACGCGCTCCCGATTCTGCTCCGCCACGACGAAGGGGATGTCCTTCGCGCGCAGCGCCTCGGCGATCCGCCGGCCGACGCGGCCGTAGCCGACCAGCACCACCTGCCCCTCGAGGTACCGGCGCTCGGTGCTCATCGGAAGCTCCGCGAGCGGATCCGGCCGGCGCTCCAGCCGACGCGCGAACTCGGAGTTCTTGAGGATCCACGCGCGCGTCGGCGCGACGGCGGCGAAAACGAACGGGTTGAGCGCGATCGAGATCAGTGCGCCCGCGAGCACCAGGCTCTGCCCTTCGGCCGGCAGCAGGCCGAGCGCGTATCCGAGGCCGGCCAGGATGAAGGAGAACTCGCCGATCTGCGCGAGGCTCGCGGACACCGTGAGCGCCGTGTGCAGGCGGTAGCGGAACAGCAGCACGATCAGGAGCGCGGCCGCCGACTTGCCGAGAATGATGATAGCGAGCACGCCCAGCACGTGCAGCGGCTGCTCGACCAGCACCGCCGGGTCGAACAGCATGCCGACGCCGACGAAGAACAGCACCGCGAACGCGTCCCGCAGCGGCAGCGACTCCTCCGCGGCGCGATGGCTGAACTCGGACTCGCGCAGCACCATGCCGGCGAAGAACGCGCCGAGCGCGAACGAGACGCCGAAAACCTCGGCGGCGCCGAATGCGATGCCGAGCGCCGCCGCGATCACCGACAGCGTGAACAGCTCCCGCGAGCCCGTTCCGGCGATGTGCCACATGAGCCACGGCAGCAGCCGGCGCCCCGCGAACAGCATCACCGCGATGAACGCGCCGATCTGCAGCAGCGTGCGCCCGAGCGTCCACAGGATCCCCTCCCCGCCCCCTTCGGTCGAGCCGCTCAGCACGCCGGCGAGCGGCGGCAGGAGCACGAGCACCAGCACCGTGGCCACGTCCTCGACCACGAGCCAGCCGACCGCGATCCGGCCGTTCATGGTCTCGAGCAGATTGCGGCTTTCGAGCGCGCGCAGCAGCACCACCGTGCTCGCACAGGACAGCGACAGGCCGAAGACGAATCCGGCGCCGAAGCTCCAGCCCCACGCCATCGCGAGGGCCATGCCGAGCAGCGTCGCGACCGCCATCTGCACCACCGCGCCCGGAAGCGCGATGCGCCGCACGGCCAGCAGATCGCCGAGCGAGAAATGCAGCCCGACGCCGAACATGAGCAGCATCACCCCGATCTCGGAGAGCTGGGCGGCGATGTCCGCGTCGGCGATGAAGCCCGGCGTGTACGGGCCGATCACGATCCCGGCGAGGAGATAGCCGACGAGCGCGGGAATCCGGAGGCGCTCGGCGACGAAGCCGAAGATCAGCGCGAGACCGAAGCCGGCGGCGAGCGTGGTGATGAGAGAAAGATTGTGCTCCATTAGACGAGTTCCGGGGCCGCGGGCGAGGTCGATCGAGGACGCTCGCACCCCGGCTTTTTATCTCGCATGATAAAACCCGGAGCGTCGTATTGCATCCGATCGACGCATCGGATCGGTCGGCTTCGCCGGTCGTCGCCGAGGCTGTACCGTCCGCGAGGTTCTCGCATACCATTCCGATCGTCGCCCGTCACGGTTGCATTCGTTTGACGGCGGCCGGCAGCCGAACCATGCGCGCAGTGAAACGAAAAGAAGCAGGGACCGCGGCGCCGTCCGGCGCCGAGCAGCCCGACTGGCACAGCCTCGAGCCCGACGAGGTCATTCGCCGGCTCGGCAGCGACCGCAGGCGCGGGCTGTCGGCCGACGAGGCGCGGGGGCGCCTCGCGCGCTTCGGTGCGAACCGCCTTCCCCCGCCGCGCAAGCGGCCGGCGTGGCTGCGCCTGCTGCAGCAATTCCACAACGTCCTGATCTACGTGATGCTCGCGGCCGCGGCGATCATGGCGGCGCTCGGCCACGGGGTGGATACGGCCGTGCTCCTCACCGCCGTGATCGTCAACGCCGTGATCGGCTTCATCCAGGAAGGCAAGGCCGAGGACGCGCTCGACGCGATCCGCGACATGCTGTCGCCGCGCGCCATGGTGATACGCGACGGCCGGCGCATCGAGGTGTCGGCCGAGACGCTGGTGCCCGGCGATCTCGTCGTGCTCGGCTCCGGCGACAAGGTGCCGGCGGATCTGCGCGTCGTGAGCGCGCGCGGTCTGCAGGTCAACGAGGCGATTCTCACGGGCGAGTCGCACGCGGTGGAGAAATCGCCGGCGCCGGTCGACCGCCTCGCTTCCCTCGGCGACCGCCGCTCGATGCTCTATTCGGGCACGCTCGTGACCTCCGGGCAGGCGACCGCCGTCGTGGTGGCGAGCGGAGCCGCCACCGAGATCGGCCGGATCGGCGCCATGCTCGCGCAGGTCCGGCCCGCGCCGACGCCGCTGATGCGGCAGCTGTCCGGGTTCGCGCGCTGGCTCGCCGCCGCGATTCTCGTTCTCGTCGCGGCTACGTTCTTCGTCGGCGTCTACTGGCGCGGCCAGCCGGCCGCGGACATGTTCGTCATGGCGGTCGCGCTCGCCGCTTCGGCGATCCCCGAGGGTCTCCCCGCGATCATGACCATCACCCTCGCGATCGGCGTTCGCCGCATGGCGGCCCGACGCGCGATCGTCCGGCACCTGCCGGCGGTCGAGGCGCTCGGCTCGGTCACGGTCATCTGCTCCGACAAGACCGGCACGCTCACGCGCAACGAGATGGCGGTGCAGCGCGTCATCACCGCCTTCCGGGCGTTCGACGTGAGCGGCGTCGGCTACGCGCCCGAAGGCGCGCTCCATCTCGACGGCGCGCCGATCGCGCCGGCCGAGTACCCGGAGCTCGCCGAGATTATGCGCGCGGCGGTGCTGTGCAACGACGCCGAGCTGCACCGGCGCGAGGACGGCTGGCGGCTCGAGGGCGACCCGACCGAGGGCGCGCTGCTCGCGCTCGCCATGAAGGCCGGCGTCGAGCCGGCGGAGGAGCGCCGGGCGCTGCCGCGCACCGACGCGATCCCGTTCGAGTCCGACCACCGGTTCATGGCGACGCTCCACCACGACCATCTCGGCCGCGGCTTCATCTACGTCAAAGGCGCCCCGGAGCGCGTCATCGAGATGTGCGACCGGCAGGCGGACGGCGCGCTCGACCGCGACTACTGGCGGCGCTGGGCCACGGACACCGCGGCGCGCGGCCTGCGCGTGCTCGCGATCGCCGGCCGCCGCGCCGACGAGGGGCGTACGGAGCTCGACTTCGCCGACGTCGAGAGCGGCCTCACGCTCCTCGCGCTCGTCGGCATGATGGATCCGCCGCGCGAGGAGGCGATCGCCGCGGTCGCGACGTGCCACAGCGCCGGCATTCGCGTGAAGATGATCACCGGCGACCACGTCGATACGGCGCGCGCCATCGGCGAGCAGCTCGGGTTCGAGCGCGAGAAGGCGACGCTCACCGGCACCGAGATCGAGCTCATGGACGACGACACGCTGCGCCGCGTCGCGCCGGAGATCGACGTGTTCGCGCGCGCGAGCCCCGAGCACAAGCTGCGGCTCGTGAACGCGCTGCAGCAGGCGGGCGAGGTCGTTGCGATGACGGGCGACGGCGTGAACGATGCGCCCGCCCTCCGGCGCGCCGACGTCGGCGTGGCGATGGGCTTGAAGGGCACCGACGCGGCCAAGGAGGCGGCGGACATCGTCCTCGCCGACGACAACTTCGCAACCATCGCCAACGCCGTGCGCGAAGGCCGCGCTGTCTACGACAACATCCGCAAGTTCGTGCTGTTCATGCTGCCGACGAACGGCGGCGAAGCGCTCGTCGTGATCGCGGCGATCGCGTTCCAGCTGGTGCTGCCGCTCACGCCCGCGCAGGTGCTCTGGATCAACCTGGCGACCGTAAGCACGCTGGGACTCGCGCTCGCGTTCGAGCCGCCCGAGGACGACGTCATGCAGCGCCCGCCGCGCGACCCGAAGGAGTCGCTGCTCTCGTGGTTCTTCGTCTGGCGCCTGGTCATGGTGTCGCTCCTCATGATGACGGCGGCGCTCGGCCTGTTCCTGCTCGAGCTCGAGAACGGCGCGAGCCTCGAGCGCGCCCGCACTATGGCGGTGAGCGCGATCGTGGCGGTCGAGATGTTCTATCTGGTGAACAGCCGCTACATCTTCCGGCCGGTGCTGTCCGCAGGCGCGCTGCGCGGCAACGTCTACGTGCCGCTCTCCATCCTCGCGTGCGCGGCGCTGCAGATCGCGTACGTGCACGCGCCGCCGCTCCAGGCCGTATTCGGCTCGACCGATCTCACCCTCGGCGAATGGCTGCGCGTCGTGCTCGCCGGCGCCTTCGTGTTCGTCGCCGCGGAGATCGAGAAGCTCGTCGTGCGCGCCCTGCGCCGGCGGGGCGTCCGCCTACCGGCGCCCGCCTGGCGGGGCGCCGAACGCTCCCGGGAGACACTCGCATGAACAGAATCGCCTCCGTCCTCGCCGCCGTCGATTTCTCCGACGATGCGCGCGCCGCCCTCGCGCGGGCCGGCGCGCTCGCCGCCGCGCTCGGCGCACGGCTCGCGGTGCTGCACGTGGTGGATGCCGAGATGCTCATGGTGCTGCACCGCGACTTCGGCTGCAGCACCGATGCCGAGCAGCGGATGATCGAGGAGCTGCGGCGCCTGCTGAGCAAGGAGGCGGCGGCCGCCCCGGCGGGCACGCCGCCCGCGACGCACGTCGCCGTCGGGCCCGTGCTCGACGAGATACTCGCCGCGGCGGCCGGGCACGACCTGCTCGTCGTCGGCGCGCACGGCCTCAACCGCCTGCGCGACATGCTGATCGGCACCACCGCGGCGCGCCTGCTCGCGCGCACCCGCATCCCGGTGCTCGTCGTGAAGCGGCCGCCGGCCGGCCCCTACCGCCGGGTGCTGATCCCGCTCGACGCCTTTTCGGACGCGCCCGACCCGCTGCCGCTCGCGCTTCGGGTCGCGCCCGAGGCCGAGCTCGCCGTCGTGCACGCGCTCCACGTTCCGGGGAGGGACACGCTCTGGCTCGCGGGCGTCTCGCAGGAGCACATCGACGCGCATCAGGCCCGGGCGCGCGAGCGCGCGGCGGAGCGGATCGCGGCGCGCGTGCGTGCGGCCGGTGCAAAGGATCGCGCGGTGCATACGATTATCGAGCGGGACGACGCGGCGCCGCTCATCCTCGCGCAGCAGGCGGCGCTCGAGGCCGATCTCATCGTCATGGGCAAGCGCCACCGCCCGGGCGCCAGCGAGCTGCTGCTCGGAAGCGTCGCCCGCCGCGTGCTCTCGGCCGCGCCGTGCGACGTGCTTGTCGTGCCGGGGTAGCGCTGCGCCTTCGGACCGCTCCTCGAACGCCGCACGCGCGACGACTGACGCCGTTCGTTCGATGCGCCGTGTGATCAGAGCAGCCACTCGATCGGCAGCAGCGACAGCAGCCGCACCGCCGCCCGCCGCCACCAGCGCGTTCCCGGCTCGCGCGTGTGCCGGACAATGCCCTCCTCCCGCCGCTCCAGCCAGCAGAGCCGCCCGCGCTCGGTCAAGCGCACCTCGTAGGCGTCGAGCGGGATGCGTTCGTCGAGCAGCTCTTTCATCTCGCGGGCCAGCGCCTCGCTCTCGATCACGACGCCCATCTCGGTGTTGAGCGCGGCCGAGCGCGGATCGAAGTTGAAGGAGCCGATGAACACGCGCCGGCCGTCCACGGAAAAGGTCTTGGCGTGCAGGCTCGACGCGGAGCTCGCCGACTGCCGGAACCGGCCGGCGCTGCCCCAGCCGGCCGCCAGGCGGCGCGCTTCGCGCCGGCGCGGCCGCGCGCGCCGCGGTCCCGGCTGGCGGCGCAGCTCGAAGAGCCGTACGCCGGCGGCGAGCAGCGCCTTGCGCCGTTTCGCATAGCCCGCGTGCACCACCGCCACGTCGGTCGCTTCGAGCGAGTTGGTGAGGACCCGGATTTCGACGCCGCGGCGCGCGAGCGCCGCGAGCGCCTCGACACCCTCCGCGGTCGGCACGAAGTAGGCCGACACGAGGTCGAGCGAGGATCGGGGCTCGCCGACGATCGTTCTCAGCTTGTGCGGCAGGAAGGCCCGGCGCGTGCCCCGACCGCGGCCCTTGGCCGGGTCGTCGCTCACCATGTATGTCGCCGCCCATTCGAGCGGCAGGCGCCCCTCGAGCAGATCGCGCACGAACGGCGATTCGTGCAGCGCCCGCACGTACGCGGCCGCGGCCGGGCTGCGCTCGATGAGCGAGGCCGTGGCCGCGAGGCGATCGAGGCAGTGCGCCTCGGCCGGCGGCAGCAGGCGCTCGAGCGGGCAAGCCGAAGGGCTCGTCCAGTAGCGCTCGAAATCGCGCGCGACCTCGGCGACCACCGGGCCCACCGCGAGCACGTCGAGGTCGACGAAGGCCGCGCCTTCCGCGGCGTCGAAGTACTCGTCGCCGATGTTGCGGCCGCCGACGATCGTCGCCTCGCCGTCGACGGTGAAAGACTTGTTGTGCATGCGCCGGTTGAGCCGCGAGAAGTCGGTGAGGTAGCCGAGCCAGCGCAGCGAGCGGATGCGGAACGGATTGAACAGGCGTATCTCGATGTTCGGGTGGGCGTTCAGCGTCGCGAGCGCGCGGTCGAGGCCGGCGGTTTGCATGTCGTCGAGGAGCAGCCGCACGCGCACGCCGCGCTCGGCCGCCGCGTGCAGCGCCTCGAACATCAGGGTCCCCGACATATCCTGGCGCCAGATGTAGTACTGCACGTCGAGCGTGCGCTCCGCCGCCTGCGCCAGGAGATAGCGCGCGGCGAAGGCGTCGCGGGCATCGAGCAGCGGGTACACGCCCGAGCGGCCGGGATGAGCGGCCGCGCGCGGCGCGATCGCGCGCGCGAGGCGCGTCGGGCTCGCGAACGCGACGGGATCGAAGTCGCTTTCGGGCGACGTCACCGGATCCCTCCGAGCGGCAGGCGCGCGCCCGCCCACCGTCGATTTCGCCGCGATCCGCGCGCCTCGCGCCCGCCGGCCGTGCGCGCGGCAGCGCGCGCACGGCTCATGCGAGCGATACCCCGATCAGCGCGCCGGTGAAGTAGGTGATCGCCGCCGCGGCCGCGCCGATCAGCACCTGGCGCACGGCCGAGTACAGCGGCCCGCGGCCGCTGAAGAGCGACGTCGCGAGCCCGATCGCGGCGAGCGCCGCACCGCTCGCGGCCAGGCTCCAGGCGATACCGGCGGTCCCGGCGGCGAAGAAGAACGGCAGCACGGGGAACATCGCGCCGACGGCGAAGAGACCGAACGAGAACGCGGCCGCGCTCCAGGGATTCCCGCCCATTTCGGCCGGATCGATGCCGAGCTCCTCGCGCGCGAGCGTGTCGAGCGCCACCTCCTTGTCGCGCATGATCTCGGCGGCGACGCGCTGCGCCTCGTCGCGCGGCAGCCCTTTCGCCTGGAAGATGAGCGCGAGCTCCTTGCGCTCGGCTTCGGGCGATGCTTCGAGCTCCTCGCGCTCGCGCGCGATCTGGGTGCGCGCGAGCTCGCGCGCGTTCGTGACCGAAAGCCACTCGCCGAGCGCCATCGACAGCGCGCCGGCGAGGAGCCCCGCCAGACCCGCGAGCAGAATGGTCTCGGAGTCGGCGCCGGCGCCCGCCACCCCCATGACCAGCGCGAGGTTCGACACGAGCCCGTCGTTCGCGCCGAGCACCGCGGCGCGCAGCTCGTTGGCGCCGCGCCGGTGCCAGCGCTCGGCGCGCGCGATCTCCGCGCCGGTCATACCGGCGCCGCGCGCGCTCGCCGCCGCCTGCACCACCGCCGCATGGCCGCGCTCGTCCGCCGAGAGGTGCGCGGCATCCGCCTGCGTCGCGTACTTGTCGCGGTCCGCGTACTCGGCGGCGGCAATCGCGGGCAGCACGAAACGCGGACCGAATCGCTGTGCGAGGCGCGCGAGCACGCGCGTACGCAGGCTGGGCTTGAACTCCGGAATCTCGACGCCCGCCGCCTCGAGCTTCGCCCGCCACGTCTCGGCGTGCTCGGCTTCGGCGCGCGAAAGCTGCAGGAACAGATCCTTGCGGACCGGGTCGCGCTCGGCTGCCGCGAGCGCCTTGTAGAGCTCCGCCCCTTCCAGCTCGTCGTTGAGATTGGCG
>DATCLR010000105.1:0-4896 GCA_036563785.1 Burkholderiales bacterium
GCCGATGTCCTTGTGGTTGGTGCTGAACAGCCAGCGGGTGATTCCCGTCGGATGAGCCTCGTGATGCTCCGCTGTCACGATCGCCATCGAAACCTCCTGCAGCGCGCTCAGCGCGCGCTCTTGACCTGCGCCGGCTGGACCACATCCCCCCTGTCGTTGCCGAAGCCGTTGCGCTCCAACGTGACCACCGCGGCGACGTCGACGTCGCTAAGCTGCTGACCGAAAGGCGGCATCGGCGCGGGGAACCTGCCGGTATTGCGACCCTTCAAGACGGATCCGACGTGCTCCGAAACCGGCCCTTTCGCGATGGCGCTCCCGGCAATCGGCGGGAACGCGCCCGGCACGCCCTTGCCGTCGGGACCGTGGCAGGCGGCGCACACCTGCTGGTACACCTGCTTGCCCCGCTCCATCAAATCCTCGCGGCTCCACGTCTTTTCGGCTTCGGTCGCCGCCGCCGCGGCCTGCTGCTTGCGTCCGGCGATCCACCGTTCGAAATCCCCGGGCGTCACGGCCTGCACCGCGATGGGCATGAACGCGTGGTCTCGGCCGCAGAACTCGGCGCAGACGCCGCGGTAGGTGCCCGGTTCGTCTATGCGGGTCCACACCTCCCGGATGAACCCCGGCACGGCATCGGCCTTGATGCCGAGCTCCGGCACCCACCACGCATGGATCACGTCGCTCGACGTGAGAATCAGCCGCACCTTGACGCCGGTCGGGAGCACGAGCGGATTGTCCACCTCGATCAGGTAGTTCTCGTTCTTCGCGGCGAGGTTCGCGATCTGCTCGCGCGGGGTGGCGAGCGTACTGAGGTAACCGATCTCGTGCTCGGGGTACTCGTACTGCCAGCGCCACTGATAGCCGATCACGTGCACCGTCATCTTCGAGCCGCGGACGTCCGTCATATCGATCAGCGTGGCGGTGGACGGAATCGCCATGCCGACCAGGATCAGGAACGGGACGATCGTCCAGAGGGCCTCGAGCTGCACGTTGTCGTGGAACGTCGCGGGCTCCACACCCGGTCGCCTGCGGTAGGCGACGATCGAATAGAAGATGGCGCCGAACACGAGCAGGAAAATGACGGCGCAGATCCAGAGGACGAGGTTGTGCAGGTCGAGGATGCGCTGCCCGATCGGCGTGACCGGCGTCGGCAGGTTCATCCCGTACTCGGCGAACGCGGCGGCCGGCGCGGTCAGCGCGGCGAAGACCGGCGCGCGAGCGGCTTCGGGGCGCACGGCGAAAGCCGAGCGCCGCTGTCTTCTCTCGTGGCGCCCGCCGCGCATCGCTCGCCGCCTCAAGGCACACGCAGCAGTCGCTGCAGGTCCCGCGCCAGCAGCTCCCGCTCCCGGTCGTCGATCTCGTCGCCGAGCGCTACGAACCGCCCGTGCGATCCCACCAGCAGCCGGCCGCGGCTCTCGCCGTGCCGCGTCCTGCCCCAGCGCACCCGCAGCCAGTACCGCTGGAACTCGTGCCGCGTCACGGCGTTTCCCGAGCGCTTGGTGATGTGCACCCTGTCCTCGTCCACGGTCACCAGCTCACAGTCGTCGCGGTGCACGTAGAGCCGGCGCAGGAGCGCGCCGAGTCCGAGCACGACGAGCGCAATGAAGGGCAGCACCATGCCCGCGCCGCGCACGAGGAAGGCCCCGCCCACGGCGATGCCCCAGGCAAGCGCCGCAGCGAACAGCAGCACCATGCCTCCTACCGGAAGCGAGCGATTGGGCCGAATGATCAGGCTCCTTCCCTGGATCTCGTGCACGCCGCCGGTCACCTTCACGCACATGCCTGCGTCCGGGCGCAGCGTTTCCGCGCTCGCGTCGGTCTCGACCCGCCGGCCCGCCGCACGCCGCTCCGGTTCCGGGATCCGACTCTAACACCCGCCGGGGGAGCAGCGCCCGAAGAGCAAGCGGATTCGGGGAATTACCCCAACGGCCAGGAGAGCGGCCCGGCGAGGCGCGGCCGGCACGACGCGGGCATCCATCCGTCATGCGGCGGCGCCCAGCGCTCGCCGACGGTCCGAAGGAGACGACTTCGTCGCCGGCCGACCGCCGAGGCGAGCGGCCGGGATATCCCGGTCAGAACATCCTGTTCGGCAGGTACAGCGAGATCTCGGGGAACGCGATGAGGAGCGTCATGATCACGAGCTCGCACAAGAGGAACCAGCCGCAGCCGCGGAAGATGGTTTCCAGCGGAATCGCGGCGCCGACGACGCTCTTCACGACGTGCACGTTGAAGCCGACCGGCGGCGTGAGCAGCCCGATCTCGACGTACTTCACCACGAGCACGCCGAGCCAGATGAGATCGAGATCGAGGACCGCGAACATCGGCACGAACACCGGAATCGTGATCAGCATGATCCCGATCGGATCGAGGAACATGCCGAGCACGAGGTAGATGATCGACATCGCGATCACGAGCAGCAGCGGTTCCTCGGCCCAGCCGCCGATCATCCCGGCGAACGCCGGGCCGATGCCCGCGAACGCGAGGAACTTGGTGTACATCACCGCGCCCATGCCGATGAAGAAGATCAGGGCCGACGTCGACACCGCATCGCGCACGCTGTCGACGATCCGCTGCAGCGTGAGCCGGCGCTGGACGAGCCCGAGGACGAGCGCGAGCGCCGCGCCCGCGGCGCCCGCTTCCGTCGGCGTGACCACGCCGGCGTAGAGGCCGCCGATGACGCCGAGGATCAGCACCAGGAGCGGCCACACCGGCTTGAGCGCGTCGATGCGCTCGCGCCACAGCCCGCTGGCGCTTTCCGTCGCGGCGCTCGGCGCGAGCGCGGGATTGAGCCGGCAGCGAACGACGATCATGAGCGTGTACACGACCGCCGTGAGCAGCCCCGGCAGCACGCCGGCGATGAGGAGCTTCGCGATCGACACCTCCGCGAAGATGCCGTAGAGCACGAACAGGATGCTCGGCGGAATGAGCGCCGCGAGCGTTCCCGCGCTCGCCACCACGCCGGCCGCGAGCGCCTTGTCGTACCCGTGCCGGAGCATCTCGGGAATGGCCACCCGCGCCATGGCCGCCGCCGAAGCGATGCTCGAACCGGATGCGGCGGCGAAACCGGCCGAGGCGATGTTGCTCGCGACGGCGAGGCCGCCGGGAAGGCCGCTCAACCAGACGCGCGCCGCACGGAAGATCGCTTCGCCGAGCCCCGAGTTGTTCACGAGGGCCCCCATGAGCAGGAACATCGGGATTGCCGTGAGATCCCAGTTCGCGGCGAATACGAACGGCGTTTCGCGCAGCACGCTGAACGCAACGTCGACGCCGCGCAGCGCCCAGAAGCCACCGAACGCCACCGCTCCGAGCGCGACGCCGATCGGCACGCGCAGCCCGATCAGCACCAGGAGCGCCGCAACGCTCCAGAGCGAGAGCGAGAGGCCGCTCATGCGCGGGCGCCGGCGTGCCCGCGCGCGAGCCGCGCGATCTCGGCGAGCACCCAGAGGAGCAGATAGGCGGCCATGAGCGCGCCCCCCAGCGGCAGCAGCCAGTGGCTCAGCCACACCGGCAGGAAGCCGCTCGGCGCTTCCCACGATTCCCGCACGGCGGTCGCGTGCACGGCGCGCTCGAATGTCTGCCAGGTGAACGCGGCGACGTACGCCAGGGTGAGCAGCGCCACGCCCACGTCAAGCCACGCGCGCCGGCGCGGTGACATCGACGTCGTGAAGATCTCCACGCGGATGTGCCCCTCCTTCGCGGAGATCCAGGCCCAGGGGAGGAAGGAGACCGCGATCATGTAGTAGCCCGAGACGATCTCGGTGGTGCCCGCGAGCGGGTGATTGAAGACGGTGCGGCCGATCACGTCCGCCGTCACGTGCAGCATCATGAGGAGGCCGGCCGCGATGGCGATCCACAGGAGCACGCGCGCGGCGCTTTCCGTGCGCGCGATCAGTCTGTCGAGCACGAGCCCTCCTTCGTGAACCCGGACGGGGAACGGGAAGCGCGGCGGCGGCGCGAAGGCGCGGCGCCGCCCGCCGCGCGGCCGGCGCCGATGCTCAGAGCTTCGCCGGATCGACCTTGGCGTAGATCTCGCGCATGATCGCTTCTTCGAACTTCTTCACGTCGCGTCCGATCTGCTGCGAGAGCGGCTTCCAGCGCTCGTACGCCTTCATGTACGCGTCGTAGATCGCGCCCGGGTCGGCGACGCCGAGCTCCTTGCCCTGCTTCACGATGTGCTCGCGCTGCGCGCGGACGTAGTCGTTCGTGAGCTTCTCGAGGCTCGCATCGCCCTTGACCACCTTCACGCCCTTGTTCTTCACGGCCCACTCGAGCGACTGCTCGTTGCTCACGATGAAGCTGCCGATCGCCATCTCGGCGCTCATGCGCGCCGAGGCACGCAGGTGCACCTGCTTCTGCTCCGGCGTGAACTTGTTCCAGGTGTCGCGGTTCATGTAGAAGCCGACCGCCGGTCCGACCATGCCGAAGGAGTGGTCGGTCACGTGCTTGGTGAAATCGGCGTAGCCGAGGGTGCGCAGCCAGTCGGTGTTCCCGAGCACGCAGTCGAGGCCGCCGCGCTGCAGCAGGCTCACCGCCTCGACGAGGGTACCGGCCACGACCACCGCGCCCGCGGTCTTGAGCTCTTCGCCGGTGCCGCCGGTTGCGCGGATGCGCTTGCCCTTGATCTGATCGGCGCTCTGCACCGGCTCGCGGCAGAGGAGCTGGTACGGGGCCGCCACCCAGCCGGCGAGCAGCACCGCGTTCGCCTTCTTCGCCTCCTCGATGCACGAGGGACAATGGAGCGTCATGACCTCGAGCGCCGCGCCGCTCGCGGCGACGACGTCGTCTCCGGGAATGACGGAGCTATAGAGCACGTACACCGACGGCACGCCGCTCGGCAGGTAGCTCGCGATCGCGAGACCTGCCTGCATCACGTTGTTCTGCACCGCGGCAAAGGTTCCC
>DATCLR010000052.1:0-19335 GCA_036563785.1 Burkholderiales bacterium
GCACGGCTGCGCTTCGGCGGGAAGGTGACCACGCAAACGGAGGCGCGCATCCGCGCGTTCATCGCCCAGCATCGGCGAAACGCTCCGGCACCTGCGGCGGCCGCCTCGGACCCCACCCCTACCCCGCGTAACGGGACCCCCGCTCCGGCTCCCGTGGGCACCCCGGAAACCAACTTCCGCTTCTACGACAACCGCCAGAAATACCTGCTGTTCGTGAACACCTGCAGCGAGAAATGGGTCGTGGCGCAGCGGGTCGCGATGGAGCTCGACCACGTGTATCCCCGGCCGCCGGCCCTGCGGCTGTTCGACGCCGGCGTCGGCGACGGCACCGTGCTCACGCGCGTGATGCGGCTCATGCACGGCAAGTTTCCGACCACGCCGTTCTATATCGTCGGCAAGGAGATCAGCCTCGAGGACGTGCGGCTCACGCTGGAGAAAATGCCCGATCGCTTTTTCGAGCACCCGGCGACGGTGCTGGTCATGACCAACATGTACTACTCGGAAGCGCCGTGGCTGCGGCCGAATACGCTCGCGGCCGCGAGCGGGCTCGTGTGGCACGAGCTCGCGCTGCGCGGCAGCACCTCGGCCGAGTTCGAAGAGCAGATCACCGCATTGCAGCCGTTCCTGTCCGAGAACTGGACCGCCCGCATCAGCAAGACGTCCGGCAACCCCGTGTACGAGCGTCCGGTCGTCCTCGTGATCTATCGCCACGACTACCGCTTCCTGCTCGAGCCCGTCATTCCCAAGCAGGGCGCGGTGCGCGCCGACTTCGATCTCGTCATCGCCTCGCAGCCCTACCGCGCGCGGGCACCGACGGAGTTCAAGGCGTCGCGCGTGGTCGCACCGCTCGCGCGCGCGCTCGGGCCCGGCGGCCGGCTGCTCGGCATCCATTCCTACGGCAACGACCCGGGGCTCGAGATCATTCAGCGCGTCTGGCCGGGCGAGAACCCGTTTCAGATGACGCGCGAGGAGCTGCTGCGCGCCACCAAGAAGATCCTCGGCGCCGACGCCCGCGGCTTCGTGTTCAAGGCCTATTCCGACCAGCGCTCGCTCTTCAAGTACTACATGCACACGCTGCCGTCGGAAATCAGCTCGTCGATCGGCACCTCGACGCTGATGGCGGCCTGGAACGCGGCCGTGTACGTGGCGCAGATCGAGGACCATCGGCTCGAGGCGGTGATGAGCGGACCGGGCTACCTCGACGCCACGCGCGAGGTGCTGCGCAGGCACGGGAAGCTCTGGTTCCTGAACGAGTCGTACGTGATCGCTCGTCAGCGCTACGTGCGCTGAGAGCGGAGCGAGCCGCCATGCCCATCGTGTCGCCGAAATCCGCGCCCGTAGCGGAAGAGGAACGCGCGGCCATCCGGGCGCTCATGCGGAACGCCTCGGTGGAGATGACGGCGCACGATGCGCCGCAGCTCGACGCCTGCCGCACGCTCCTGCCGCCGGGCACGCCGGTGTACGTGAGCTTTCTGCCGAAGCAGACCTGGGCGCGGACCGTCGAAACGGCCGCCGCGGTGCGCGCCGCCGGCTTCGAGCCGATCCCGCACCTGCCCGCGCGCGAGATCGAGAGCCGCGCGCAGCTCACGCAAATCCTCGACGACCTGCGGCGCACTGCCCGCGTGCGCCGAGTGCTCCTCATCGCCGGCGACCGGGACACGCCGCGCGGTCCCTACGCCTCGAGCGCCGAGGTCGTCGAAACCAGCCTGCTGCAGGTCTACGGCATCGAGGCGGTCGCGTTCGCGGGGCACCCGGAAGGCAGTCCGCGGATCGCGCCGGAAGTCCTGCGCGCGGCCGAACGGGACAAGATCGAGGCCGCCCGCCGTGCGGGTCTCGAGGCGAGCTTTATCACGCAGTTCTGCTTCAGCGCGGAACCGATCATCGACTGGGTCGGGCAGCTGCGGGCCCGGGGCATCACCGCGCCGGTCGTCGCCGGACTCGCCGGCCCCGCGCGCCTCGCCACACTCGTGCGCTACGCGACGCTGTGCGGCGTCGGTCCGTCGCTGCGCGCGCTCACCGCGCGGGGCGGCGCGCTCGCCCGCCTCGCCGCCACCCACGGCCCGGAGCCGATCGTGCGCGCGTTGGCGCGCGCCGCCGCGGCGGGCGCGATCGACCTCGGCGGGATACACTTCTTCGCCTTCGGCGGGCTGGCGCGCACCTGCGCGTGGCGCCGGGCCGCCGCCGATGGACATTTCGAGTTGCTCGACGATACGTTCCGCGTCGCCGCCGACGCCAACTGACGGGAAACCTTACGTGCGCCGCTTCGTCCTCACGCTCTCCTGCCCCGACCGCATGGGCATCGTCGCCGCGGTCTCGACGTTCCTGCTCGAGCACCGCTGCAACATCGTCGACAGCGCCCAGTTCGGCGATGCCCTCAACGGGCGCTTCTTCATGCGCGTGTGCTTCGATGCCGAAGCGCCGCGAAGCGTCGCCGACCTCGAGACCGCGTTCGCGCGCGTCGCCGAGCCCTTCGGCATGCAGTACCGCTTCTACGACACGGCGATCAAGCCCCGCGTCGCGATCCTGGTGTCGAAGTTCGGGCACTGCCTGAACGATCTGCTCTACCGCTACCGCATCGGCGCGCTGCCGGTCGAGATCCCCGCGATCATCTCCAATCACCGCGACTTCGAGGCGCTCGCGGCGGCGCACGACATCCCCTACCACTACCTGCCGGTGGAGCCCGCGACGCGCGCGCGGCAGGAGCAGCAGATGCGCGAGATCATTGACCGGGAGCGCTGCGACCTCGTCGTGCTCGCGCGCTACATGCAGATCCTCTCGCCCGAGCTCTGCGCGCACCTGCGCGAGCGCGCGATCAACATCCACCATTCGTTCCTCCCGAGCTTCCGCGGCGCGCGGCCGTACCAGCAGGCGCACGCGCGCGGCGTGAAGCTGATCGGCGCCACCGCCCATTACGTGACCGAGGATCTCGACGAAGGCCCGATCATCGAGCAGGACGTCGCGCGCGTGAACCACGCCATGACGGTCGAGGACTACGCCGAGGTCGGGCGGGACATCGAGTGCACCGTGCTCGCGCGCGCCGTGAAGTGGCACATCGAGCACCGCATCCTCCTGAACGGCGTGCGCACGGTCGTGTTCCGCTGACGCGGCGGCGCGCAAGAGCGTGCGTCGTTTGCGCCGAGCGCCGGGAACGCGTGGCGGCCCGGGGCACGGTCGGCTTGCTGCGGGCGGGCGAGCGTCGCTAGACTCCGAATGCGTCCATGGTCACCGCGGTCCTCAACTACACGCTCGATACCGGCGTGCGGCCGGTAAGCGAGAGCTACGGGCCGAACAACAGCCGCTTCCGCTACACCGGCGTCCACGACCCGCACGCCGTGGAAATCGCCGACGGCCGTCCGCGCGCCCGCGCGTTCTCGCTCGACGTCCACGGCTTCGCGTTCGTCGTGCACCGCACCGCGGTGCGCGATTTCTTCGATCCCGAGGAGATCGAGCGCGTCTACCGCCCGGAGGTGGAAGCGCTGGTGAAGCAGCTGTCGGGCGCTGCCCGCGTCGTCGTGTTCGACCACACGCTGCGCTCGGGCGACGCCACGGAGCGCGAGGCGCGGCTCGTGCGCGAGCCCGTCACCTCGGTGCACAACGACTACACCGAGCGTTCGGCCCCGCGGCGCATGCGCGAGATCCTTCCGGCCGAAGCCGAAGTGCTCCTTGCGCGGCGCTTCGCGATCGTTCAGGTATGGCGCGCGATCGACCAGCCGATTCGCATGCACCCGCTCGCGATCGCCGACGCGCGCACGGTCGCGCCGGCCGACCTCATTCCCGCCGAACGGCGCTACCCGCACCGCGTCGGCGAGATCTACCAGGCGCGCTACAACCCGGCCCACCGCTGGTTCTATTTTCCGGAGATGCGGCGCGACGAGGCGCTCGTCTTCAAGACGTTCGATTCGGCGACGGACGGTCGCGCTCGCAGCGGCGTGCACACCGCGTTCGACGATCCCTCGACTCCGCCAGAAGCGCCGCCGCGGCGCAGCATCGAGACGCGGGCGTTCGCGTTCTTCGACTGAGCGCGCCCGCCGGCGTCGCGATTCCCCTGCGCCCCGCGGCGCGCTCGACCACCACGCCGCGGCTCGCATGCACGGCGCGCATACGGCGATGAGCAAATGTCGCTTGACGCCGGGCGGCTCCGCGCCTCATGCTCGCGTCCGGAACCTGCTCGCCCCGATCTCGTGACACGCACCCTGCCCGCGCGCTCGCTGCTGCTCCTCGTCGCCGCCGCCTCGATCCTCACGATCTGCTTCGGGCTGCGCCAGAGTCTCGGCCTGTTCCTGCGTCCGGTGACGATCGACCTCGGCATCTCCGCCGCCGCCTTCAGCTTCGCGCTCGCACTGCAGAACATCGTCTGGGGCTGCAGCCAGCCGCTCGTCGGCATGGTGGCCGACCGCTTCGGCGCGCGTCCCGTGCTCGTCGCCACCGCGCTCCTTTATGCCGCCGGCCTGCTGATCATGGCGTATGCCGACGGCGCCCTCGGCGTGAACGTCGCGGGCTTCGTGATCGGCATCGGCATCGCCGGCACCGGCGTCGGGGTGCTCATGGGTGTGGTCTCCCGGGCGACCCCGCCCGAGCGGCGCAGCCAGGCGGTCGGCGCGGTAGCAGCCGCGGGCTCGCTCGGCACCATGGTTCTCGCGCCGCTCGGCCAGGCGCTGATCGATGCGTTCGACTGGCGCACCGCCCTCCTCGGCTTCGCCGGGATCGCCGCGCTCATGGCCGTGCTAGCCGCCGCGATCCGCGGTCCCGCGGCGCTCCCGGGCGCCGCCGCGCGGGACGGTGCGGCCGGCCTCTCGTTCGCGCAGGTGTTCCGTGCCGCCTCCACTCACCGCGGCTTCCTCGCGATGACGATCGCGTTCTTCGCCTGCGGCTTTCAGCTCGTGTTCATCACCACGCACCTCGCGCCCTTCCTCGACATATGCGGACTCCCGGCGAGCGCGAGCGCCAGCGCCCTCGGGCTGATCGGCCTGTTCAACGCTTTCGGCACGTACACCGCCGGTCTGCTCGGTGCGCGCTTCAGCCAGCGCCGGCTGCTCGCGCTCGTCTACCTGCTGCGCACCGTGACGATCGTGGTCTACCTCGCGCTGCCGATCACGGTCGCCTCGACGCTCGTGTTCGCGGCGGTGATGGGCTTCCTCTGGCTCAGCGTGGTGCCGCTCGTAGCCGGCCTGATCGGACGGATGTTCGGCCTCGGATACTTCAACACGCTCTACGGCGTCGCCTTCCTGAGCCACCAGCTCGGCTCGTTCACCGGCGCCTGGATGGGCGGCGTCGTCTTCGACTTCACGGGCGGCTACGGCATCGCCTGGACCGCGTTGATCGTGGTCGGATTCCTCGCGTTCGTCCTCCAGTGGACCATGGACGACCGCCCGGCCGACGCAGGGCCGGCCGCCCTGCGGCCGGCGCCGAGCACGGCTTGAGGCCGCCTCCTCCCGGCGCGCCGTTCTCGATTACACTGCGCGCACCGGCACTACGAGGTCTCACATGAGCGAGCAGCAGATACTCACGGAAACCGCGGACGGCATCGCCACCATCACGCTCAATCGCCCCGAGGCGCTCAATGCGCTCTCGCACGAGATGGGACGCCAGCTCGTCGCGGCGACCGCGGCATTCGAGCGCGACCCGGCGGTGCGCTGCGTCGTAATCCGCGCCGCGGGCGACAACTTCATGGCCGGCGGCGACGTGAAAGGCTTCTACAAGTCGCTGACGGAGAACCGCGCCGCGCACCTCGCCGCGATGGAGCTCAATGTCGTCAACGTGCACCAGCTGTTCGCCCAGCTGCGGCGCATGCCGAAGCCGGTGCTCGTCTCGGTGCAGGGCGCCGCCGCCGGGATCGGCCTGAGCCTCGTACTCGCCGCGGACCTCGCGGTCGGCGCGGACGACGCCTTCTTCACGCTCGCCTACCGCCACATCGGGCTCTCGGGCGACGGCGGCGCGACCTATTTCCTGCCGCGCATCGTCGGGGAGCGCAAGGCGCTCGAGCTCGCCCTGCTCGGCGACCGCTTCACGGCGCAGCAGGCGCTCGAGCTCGGCATCCTCAACTGGGTGGTGCCGCGGGCGCAGCTCGCCGAGGAAACCGCGAAGATCGCGCGCCGGCTCGCCGACGGGCCCACGGTCGCGCTCGGCATCGCCAAGCGCCTGATCCGCTCGTCGTTCGACAACAGCTGGGACGAGCATTCGCACCGCGAGGCCGAGGGCATGGCGGCGGCGGTCGCGACCGCGGATCATCTGGAGGGCGTCACCGCGTTCGTCGAGAAGCGCAAGCCCGTGTTCAAGGGCCGCTGAGCACGGGTGCACGGGCAACGCACGCTCGCGCCCCACGAGCGGCCCGCCCGGCGGCCGTCCGCCGGATCTGGGCATCGGTGCGCGGGAGACCATCGGCGGCCTCGGGGTGTTTCCCGGTGCAATCCGCGCAGCCGCAGCGCTAGGCTTGCCGGCGAGCGCTGGCCGTGGCGCCGACCGATGCACCTGTCCGCCCGACAATTCGCCGAAGCCAGGGAGCTGGCCGAGCAGCTTCTCGAGGCGCTCGGACTCGAAGCCTATGTCTTCGGCGTCGAGCCGCGCGACGGCCGCTTCGAGGTGCGCGTCGAGCGTCCGCTCGCGGACGGCTGGCAGACGGTGACGCTCTGGATCGAGCCCGAGCACCTGACCCGGCTGCGAACCGACGAGCACGCGCGGGAGGCGCTGATGCGGAGCTGGCGCGAGCGTCTCGCGCCGCCGCCGTAGCCGGGAACGTACCGCCGTGAGCCGAAACGCCCCGACCTCCACGGAGACGATCCGCGCGACCGACGACGTGCCCCTGCTGCTCGGCGTGCTGCCGGACGACCTGCGGGAAGCGGCCGCGCGCCTCCCTTCCGAAACGCTCGTCGAGATCGTGATGGATCTCGGCCGTCCGGCCGAAGCGCGCTTTCCGGAAGATGCGGTACGGCTCGCCGAGCGCCCGGTCGGACCGGAGGACATCGCCTGGGTGCTCGGACGCATCGGCGAGTTCACCGAGGACAACCGCGCCGGCATCGAGCGCACGCTGCACCGGATATCGGCGATTCGCAACCGCAAGGGCGCCGTGGTCGGGCTCACGCTGCGGGTCGGCCGCGCGATCTTCGGCACCATCGACATCCTCCGCGATCTCCTCGAGAACGGGCGCAACCTCCTGCTGCTCGGCCGACCGGGCATCGGCAAGACCACGCTGCTGCGCGAAGCGGCGCGCGTCCTCGCCGACGATCTCCGCCGGCGCGTCATCGTCATCGACACCTCGAACGAGATCGCGGGCGACGGCGACATCCCGCACCCGGCGATCGGCAGCGCGCGGCGCATGCAGGTGCCGCGGCCCGACCGCCAGCACGCGGTCATGATCGAGGCGGTCGAGAATCACATGCCGCAGGTCATCATCGTCGACGAGATCGGCACCGAAGCGGAGGCCGCCGCGGCGCGCACCATCGCCGAGCGCGGCGTGCAGCTGATCGGCACGGCGCACGGCAACACGCTCGAGAACCTGGTGATGAATCCGACGCTGTCCGATCTCGTGGGCGGCGTGCACACCGTGACGCTGAGCGACGAGGAGGCGCGTCGGCGCGGGACGTACAAGACCATCAACGAGCGCCGGGCGCCGCCGACGTTCGATACCGTCGTCGAGATCATCGGCCGCAACGAGCTGCTGGTGCATCGCGACACGGCGCGCGCCGTCGACCGTCTGCTCGAAGGGCGGGACCCCGGGGGCGAACGCCGGCTGCGCACGAATCAGGGCGAGGTGCGCGAGACCCGGCGGGCGCCCGCTGAAGCGGCGGCTCCGCCGCCGCTGCCGCAGAGGGACCGGCAGGTGCGCATCTACCCCTACGCGCTCAGCCGCGATCTGCTCGAGCGCGGCATCCGGGAGCTGCGCCTCAATGCGCGCGCGACGAATCGCCCGGAGCACGCCGACATGGTCGTCGCCCTGCGCTCGCGGGCCGGCGACCCGCGGCTGCAGCGCATGCTGCAGGCGACGGGACTGCCGCTCCACGTCGTGAAGAGCAACACCTCCGCCCAGATGCGGCGGCTGCTGCAGAACCTGTTCAACGTCGTTCAGGGGCTCGACGAGGAGGAAGTGAAGGACGCCGTGCGCGAGGTCGAGCACGCGATCCGGCGCGTGCTGACCGAAGGGGTCGAAGTCGCGCTCGCCCCGCGCCGGCCGATGGTGCGCAAGATGCAGCACCGCATGATCGCGCGCTATCACCTCGAGGCGCAGAGCGAGGGCAAGGAGCCCTTGCGCCACCTGGTGATTCATCCGCCCGACTGATTTCGCGCCGCGCGTCTGCAGCGCGCACGAAGAGCGATCGGCGCAGCGTCGGCGATGCGCGTGGCGTAAGTAGATAGGTGCCGCGGGTCTTCGTGCCGCTTCGGCGACGTGTTCGGCGCTCGGCCGCTCAGCGCTTCCGGTCCGCCACGCCGCGGGTCGTCATCGGTCCGCGGCGCGCCCGCGTCGATTCCCCCTGCCGCTCCACCGCGTGCTCGCCGACCGTCGCCGGTATGTGGCCCGTGGCTTCCTCGGCTTCGACACCCGCGGTCGCCGACGCCCGCGGCTCCGGGTCCTTCCGTTCGTTCTCGGCCATCTCCTTCCTCCTGATGCGCGGCGCGCACTGTGTCAGACAGACGCGCCCGCCGGGCATTCGGCCGCCGCCGGTATCCGTTGCCCGCCCGCCCCGATACCGGCAGACTGACGCTCCGGAAGCACCGTCCGCCCCGAAGTCCTCGAGGACATCCGATGAACCGTAACGAACTGCGCGCCGTCCAGGCACCCCTCAAGGAGCGCTATCGCGCCGATCCCGAAGCCGCCGTCATCACGCTGCGCGCCGAAGGCACGCTCGGCGAAGGCGTCGCCTGCAGCGTCGAGACGTCCCGCGCGCTCGTCGAGGCCGGGCTGCATCCCGCGACGGGCGGCAGCGGCCTGCAGGCCTGCTCCGGCGACATGCTGCTGCAGGCGCTGGTTGCCTGCGCCGGCGTGACGCTCTCGGCGGTCGCGCTCGCACTCGGCATCGAGCTGCGCAACGGACGCGTACGCGCCGAAGGCGAGCTCGACGTCCGCGGCACGCTCGGCGTCGCCAAGGACGCACCGGTGGGGTTTCGCCGCATCCGGCTCGCGTTCGACTTCGACACCGATGCCGACGCCGAGCAGCGGCGCAAGCTGATCGAGTTGACGGAACGCTACTGCGTGGTTTATCAGACGCTGCGCGGCGGCGTGCCCGTCGAGGTCTCCGCGCCCTGAACCGCGCCGATGCGCCGTTCGAAGCCCGACGCGACGACAGATCGCATCGGCCGAGGCGCACCTCTCGCAACGCCGCCCGTAAACCGACCGACGAACCGACATGACTTCCCGAGCTCCGAAGACACTGCCCGACGGCGTATTCGCCGCCGTCCTCACGCCCCTGCGCGACGACTATTCGATAGACCACGAGGCTTACGCCGAGCATTGCCGCTGGCTGCTCGCGAACGGCTGCGACGGCCTCGCGCCGATGGGAACCACCGGCGAAGCGAACTCGTTCAGCGTCGCCGAGCGCATCGAGGCGTTCGAGCGCCTGGTCGAAGCGGGCGTGCCGGCGTCGAAGATGATGGTCGGCACCGGCTGCTGCTCCATCACCGACACCGTCGCGCTCACGCGGCACGCGGTCGCGCTCGGCGCGGGCGGCGTGCTGATGCTCCCGCCCTTCTACTACAAGAACGTGAGCGACGACGGGCTCTACGCTGCGTTCGATCAGGTGATCCAGCGCGTTGGCGATGCGCGCCTGAAGCTCTACCTCTATCACATACCGCCCATGAGCGGCGTCCCGATCAGCCACGCGCTGATCGGCCGACTCATCCGCCGGTACCCCGACACGGTCGTCGGCATGAAGGACTCGAGCGGCGACTGGAACAACATGAAGACGACCTGCGAGATGTACCCGGGCTTTCGGGTGTACGCGGGCACCGAGAAGTTCCTGCTGCCGATCCTCGCCGCGGGCGGCGTCGGCTGCATCTCCGCGACCACCAACATCACCTGCCGGCTCGCGGCCGAGGTGTACGCGAAGCGCGCGACGGGCGAAGGCCAGGGATTGCAGCAGACGCTCACGCGCGTGCGCGACGCGCTCGAGAAGTATCCCGTCATCGCGGCGCTCAAGCGCCTGACGGCGGAGCGCACGGGCCACGAGGGCTGGCGCCTGCCGCGCCCGCCGCATCTGCCGCTCGACGACGCGCGCTTCGAAGCGCTGCAGGCGGACCTGCAGAAGCTCGGATTCGTGGCGCCTTAGCGGCGCCGTTCCCGGGCGGGCGATCGCCCGTCCCCGCGCCGCGGCGAGGCCGTACTTGCGCCCGAAGTGCGGCACCGATCGGGGGCGTCCCACTCGGCCGGAGAGACGGCGGTCTCGCTGCGCATCTGCCGCGCGGCGGCGCGCCGCGCGCGCCCGACTCCTTCCGACGCTAGAATCTCCGACTTCGCGGAACGGACAGGACAGTCACCATGAGCGAGATCATCGGCTTCATCGGCACCGGCATGATGGGCGAGCCCATGGCGCGCAACCTTCTGCGCGCGGGCTTCCGCCTGAAGGTCTACAACCGCACGAAGGAGAAAGCGCGCGCGCTCGCGGCCGAAGGGGCGGAAATCGTGGACACGCCGGCGCAGGCGGCGGTCGACGGCGGCATCGTCGTCACCATGCTCGCGAACGACCAGGCGGTCGAGGAGGCGGCGTTCGGGCCGCGGGGCTTCGCGCCGGCGCTCGGCAAGGGGCTGCACCTTTCGATGAGCACGATCGCCCCGGCGACCGCAGCCAGGCTCGCCGAGCGGCATCGGACGCAAGGCGGCGCCTACGTCGCCGCGCCCGTCTTCGGTCCTCCACCCGCGGCCGCGGCGAAGAAGCTCTGGATCTGCACCTCGGGAGACGAGGCAGCCAAGACGCGCGCGAAGCCGATCCTCGATGCCCTCGGCCAGGGAATTTTCGATTTCGGCGGGGAGCCGGGCGCCGCCAACGTCGTCAAGCTCGCGGGGAACTTCCTGATCATGTCGGCGATGGAGGCGCTGGCGGAGGCATTCGCGCTCGCGGAGAAGAACGGCGTTGCGCCGGCCGCGCTCGCGAACATGCTCGGGCAGACGCTCTTCAACTGCACCGTCTACCACACCTACGGCCGGTTCATCGCCGAGCGCAACTACGATCCGCCGCGCTTCCGGCTCGATCTGGGATTGAAGGATGCGAGCCTGGTCCTCGATGCGGCGCGCGCCGCCCGGACGCCGATGCCGTTCGCCGCGCTCATCCAGCAGCGCATTCTCTCGGGGCTCGCGAAGGGCCGCGGCGGGCTCGACTGGTCCGCGATGGCGCTCGGCGCCCGGGAGGATGCCGGCCTCGGCTGAGGTCGAGGGTCGAGCCGGTACGCGCTCAACCCCGGCTGGAGCGCGCCGCGGCGGTCGCCTCGGACGCCAGCGTGATGTTGAGCTCGAGCACCTCGCAGTCGCCTTCGCGATCGAGCTGGATCCTGACGCCGTCCGGGTCGATCGCGACGTACTTGCGCACAACGTTCAGCAGCTCCTCCTTGAGCAGCGGCAGGTAATCCGGCCCGCCGCGCGGCGTGCGCTCGCGCGCCACGATGATCTGCAGCCGCTCCTTCGCCACGGCGGCGCTCCTGCGCCGCGGCGAGCGGAAGTAATCGAGAAGTTTCATCTCAGGTCCCGAACAGCCGGCCGAAGAGGCCGCGCTTCTCCACCAGGAAGCGGTGCGGGCGGTCCTCGCCGAGGTAGCGCGCCACGGCGTCGTCGTACGCCTGCCCCGCGTCGCTGTCCCTGTCGAGGATCACGGGGACGCCCGCGTTCGACGCCTGCAGCACCGACTTCGATTCGGGAATGACGCCGAGGAGGTCGATCGCGAGGATTTCGCGCACGTCGTCGACGCTCAGCATCTCGCCCTTCTGCACGCGCGCGGGCGAGTAGCGCGTGAGCAGGAGGTACTCCTTGACGCGCTCCTGGCCAAGCTCCGCCCGGCGCGTCTTCGCCGCGAGAATGCCGAGAATGCGGTCGGAGTCGCGGACCGAGGAGACTTCGGGGTTGGTGACGACGATCGCGTCGTCCGCGAAATAGGCGGCCAGCAAAGCTCCCCTTTCAATGCCGGCCGGGGAATCGCAGACGATGTAATCGTAATCCTTCGAAAGCTCCTCGAGCACCCGCTCGACTCCCTCTTTCGTCAGCGCATCCTTGTCGCGCGTCTGCGAGGCCGGCAGGATCGCGAGGCCATCGACGCGCTTGTCCCGGATGAGCGCCTGATTGAGCGTGGCCTCACGGTTGATGACGTTCACGAAGTCGTACACCACGCGGCGCTCGCAGCCCATGATGAGGTCGAGGTTGCGCAGCCCGACGTCGAAATCGATGACGACCGTCTTGTGGCCCTTGAGCGCGAGGCCGGTGGAGATGGCGGCGGCGGTCGTGGTCTTGCCCACTCCGCCCTTGCCCGAGGTGACGACGATGATTCTTGCCACGGCGTGCGTGCCTCCGCTAGCTACATTCTCTCGATGATCAGGCGTTCGTCCCGCAGATAGATCTGCACCGGCTGCGCGCGCTCGGCGTCCTGGATCTGCTCGCTCACCCGGTAGTGCCCCGCGATCGAGACGAGCTCGGCGTCGAGGTGGCGGCAGAAGATGCGCGCCTGCGTGTCGCCGGTGACGCCGGCGAGCGCGCGGCCGCGCAGCGTGCCGTACACGTGGATGTTGCCGTCCGCGAGGATCTCGGCGCCGGGGCTGACGGCCGCGAGCACGATGAGATCGCCACCCTTCGCGTAGATCTGCTGCCCAGAACGCACCGGCTCCCTGACGAGCAGGTTCGCGGCGCGCGGCTCCGCGCTCTCGCGCGGCGGCTGCCGCGGCGCGGCCGCGGCCGCGCCGGCCGCAAGCGTGCCGAGACCGACTCCCGCCGCGATGCCGGCGAGCACCTCGCAGGCGCCGCGAATGCCGACGGGAATGAAGCCGCGCTCGCGCAGCAGCCGGTCGAGGCGCGCGATATCGAACGCGAGCTGGGTCTCCTCCGGGAGCGCCTCGAAATCGAGCAGCACCGGAAAGTTCTCGAAGAGATCCGGCGCGGAGGCGATCCGGGCGTCGAGCTGCTCGGCGAGCGCCTCGAGATCCGCGGTCAGCACGTGCAGCACCGAGAGCGCGATCATGCGCCCCTTGAGCTCGAACGCCGGGGGCGTCTCGCGGGGAAAATGACGGATCAGAGCCATCCGTACGGGTGTGCTCGCCGAGGCCGGACCGAAGCCCCTCCGGTTGCAGAATGGACGGCGGCATTGTGGCGCGAAGAAGCGGATTGACACTACCGGACGAGTCGTGCCGCAAGCGCATCGCGTCGCAGCGCTTCGTCCGTTCGTCGCCTCGCGGCGACCGCCGCATTCAGCGCGGCAGCGGGATCACGCCGGGCTGCGCGGGGCGCTCGGGCACGCCGTAGTTCCGCGCCAGGTAATCGAGGATCTCGTCCTCCTTCTCGCCGAGATCCCACAGCCCCTGGGTGTCCTGCATCCACCGGATCGTTTCGAGCCACCGGGCGCGCGTCATGCCCGTCTGCGTGATGAGCCTTGCGGAATGGCACGCCGTGCACCACGCGCTCACGATCTCGAAACCTTCGTCGATCACGAGCCCGGTCTTGGGATCGATGGGCTTGTCCGCGGCGTGGCCCGCCGCGGCCGCGAGCAAGGCCGCGGCGACCGCCGCCCGCGACGAAGCGCGCACGCCGCTCACGTCACCTGCACGGCGATACGGTGCATCGCGTTGTTGCCGTAGCCGCCCGGATTCCACCCGGGCGCGATCATCGGCTGCGCCTTGCCGGTGTTGTCGGTCGCACGCGCCCAGATCTCGTAGTAGCCGCGGCTCGGGAGCTTCAGCTCCGCCTGGAAGCGCTGCGGCGCGTACGCGTTCGCGGGGCGCTCGAGCTCGGCCTTGTGCCACGTCTGACCGAAGTCGTAGGAAAGATCGACGCGCGTCACGCGCTCCGCGCCGGTCCATGCGTGCCCGCGCACCGCGAGCGGCTTGCCGTAACCGTGCTCCGAGCCCGAGCGCGGGAACGTGATGAGCGACTTCACCGGCATGACCTCGAGGATGCACATGTCGCCGGCTTTCGCCCCCGGCGCAATCGGTTCGCACGGCACGCGGTACGACGTGCCCAGCATCTTCTCGCCGTCGTGCACCTGGTCGCGGACCGCGATGCGCCGCAGCCACTTGCCCGACGCCGAGCCCGGCGCCCCGCCCGCGATCAGGCGCAGCGGATGGCCGTGCCAGAGCGGGATGTCCTGATCGTTCATCGCCCAGGCGATCATGACGCCGTCGGACATGGCCTTCTCGATCGGCACCCCGCGCGAGATCACCACGCGGTTCGGATCGCCGGAGAGATGCCTGTCCGCACCGTAGTAGCCGATGTAGACCGCATTCTTCTTGATGCCGACCGCCTCGAGCACGTCGCGCAGCCGCACGCCGGTCCACATCGGGAAACCGACGCCGCCGTAGGTCCACTGGCCGCCTTTCGCCGGCGGATGAAAGCCGGCGCGGCCGTTGCCGGCGCACTCGATCCAGATGTGCCGCCGTATCGGGCGGAACTTGCTCTTGAGCTCGGCGATGGTGAACTTCGCCGGCTTCTCGACCGCCTCGCCGTCGATCGTGAGCGTCCAGGTCGCCGGGTCGATCGTCTTCTCGTCGGGCGGCAGGCCGTTGTTGCGCATGAACAGCCGGTCGGCCGGCGTCACCGGATCGTCGAGCAGGTGCGGCGGCGTCTCCGCCACCAGCGGGCGATCGCCGATCACGACGAGCTCGGCGTTCTTGCCGAGCGCAGCGAAGTCCACGGCTTCGGCCGCGAGCGCGACCGGAACGAGTCCGGCCGGAAAGAAGCGAGCGAACGGAATCTGCGGACCGACGACGGCCGCGAGCGCGAGCAGCGTGCCGCGTTGCAGGAGCGCCCGCCGGCGCGGGTCGGTGATGTGCGTGCTCGGCGCCTCTTCGCCGCCGCGACCCGCGTGACCGTCCTTTAGAAGCGACTGCCTTTCCATGGTTCGCCTCCGGGAGTGAACGGGGGAGAAACCGAGCATACACAGACCGGCCCGTGCCGCACCACTCCGCATTCCTCCAGTTTCCGTGCGGAAACGCCGATGGTTGCGCGGACGACGATACGGCGCCCGCGGCCGGCGGTCGCTCGGAGGCGGCTTTGTTCCGCGCGACATGGGCGTGGGGTACGATGCCGCTTCCACATAGTCGCGGGTACGTAGTGGGGTTTAGATGCGGGTACTGGTTTTCGGCACGGGCGGCGTCGGCGGCTATTTCGGCGGGCGTCTGGCAGCGAGCGGCGTGGACGTCACCTTCGTGGCGCGCGGCGAGCACTTGCGGGCCATGCGTTCCCAGGGCCTGCGTGTGGAGAGCGGGCTCGGCAATCTCCTGCTGCAGCCCGTGCAGGCGACCGACACGCTCGCCGGCGCCGGCACGTTCGACTACGTCCTCGTCGGCGTGAAGCTCTGGGACACGGAAGCCGCGGCGGAAGCGATCGCGCCCGCCGTCGGGCCCGATACGACAGTGATTTCGTTCCAGAACGGCGTCGACGCCGTCGATGTGCTGACCCGCAGGTACGGGCGCGAGCGCGTCATGGGCGGCCTCGCCCACATCGCGGCCTTCATCGAGGCGCCCGGCGTCATCCGCCACAACGGCACGCTGCAGCGCCTAACGTTCGGCGAGCTCGACGGCAGCCGGTCCGCGCGCGGCGAGCGCCTCTACGAAGCCTGCCGCAAAGCCGGCATCGAGACCGTGCTGAGCGACAACATCCAGCGCGCGATCTGGGAAAAGTTCGTGTTCATCGTGGGCCTGAGCGCCATGACCGCGCTCACGCGCCTACCGATCGGACCGATCCGCGAGGAGCCGCTGACGCGCGGGCTGCTCGCCGACGTCATGCGCGAGGCGGACGCGGTCGCGCGGGCGCGCGGCATCGATCTCGGCCCCGACAGCGTCGAGCGGCAGCTCGCATTCATGGACACGCTGCCCGCGACGATGATCGCCTCCATGCTCGGCGACCTGCGCCGCGGCAATCGCCTGGAGCTCCCGTGGCTGAGCGGCGCCGTCGTGCGCCTCGGCGAGTCGCTCGGCGTTCCCACGCCGGCGAACCGCTTCGTCTGCGCGGCGCTTACGCTGCACGCCAACGGCCGGCACCCGGCAGCGGCCGGCTGACCACGGGGTGCGCGCCGTCGCGATTTTACCGGTCGCACTCGCTGCTCGGGCCGCAGAGCGGGCGTTGACGACGATCACAAGGACGTCGCTTGGTCAATTTCGGCCTCGAGCACGCGGTCAGGCAGGCGTCACGAGAGTGCTTCGCTTCGCTCGCAATGACACTTGGCTTGGGACCCCGACTGTCGTTGCGAGGAGCGCGCAGCGCGACGAAGCAATCCCGTCGGCGGGCACCGATGCTTCCGGAGGCCGCGCACCGGCACACCCGCCCCGCCCCGGGCGGCGCTGGACTCGCCGCCTCGATCGCGTTTAATGTTCGCCCGCAATCTCGAGCCGTGCGTCCAGACCCATCGCCCTTCACTGCCCACAGCGCCCCTTCCCGCCTCCGGCGGCACGCCGCCGTCAGCGGCGTGCGTCCCGGTACCCCAGGAGCGACAACTTGAAAGGCAAGGGTGCGCATCCGGTGCTGCGCGCGACCCTCTGGATGGTGGGCACGCTCGCCTCGTTCATGGCGATGGCGGTCGGCGGCCGCGAGCTGTCGGCCGAGCTCAACACGTTCCAGATCCTCTTCTTCCGCAGCGTGGTCGGGCTCGCCGTCATCGCGCTGCTCCTCACGGTCCACGGCTGGGCCCAGGTGCGCACGCGCCGGCTCGGGCTGCACGCGGTGCGCAACGTCGCGCACTTCGGCGGGCAGTTCGGCTGGTTCTACGGGCTCGCGTTTCTGCCGCTCGCGGAGGTGTTCGCGATCGAGTTCACGACCCCGGTGTGGACGGCGCTCCTCGCGAGCCTGCTCCTCGGCGAGCGCTTCACGACCGCACGCGGCGTGGTCGTCGTCCTCGGCATGGCGGGCGTGCTCCTCATCGTGCGGCCCGGGCTCGCGGTGGTGCACCCGGCGGCAATCGCAGTGCTGCTGAGCGCGCTCGGCTATGCGCTCTCGCACACCCTGACCAAGAAGCTCGCCGCGACCGAGACCCCGCTCGCCATTCTTTTCTACATGACACTCATCCAGCTTCCGCTCGGATTCGTGCCGGCGGCGTTCGACTGGGCCTGGCCCTCCGCCGGCATGTGGCCGTGGCTTCTCGTCGTCGGGCTCACCGCCATGAGCGCGCACTACTGCATGGTGCGAGCGTTCGCGCATGCCGACGCCATGGTCGTGGTGCCGCTCGATTTCCTGCGGCTCCCGCTGATCGCGCTGGTCGGCTTCGTCTTCTACGGCGAGCGCATCGAGTGGCTCGTGTTCGCGGGCGCCGCGCTCATTCTCGCCGGCAATCTCTACAACCTCCGCGCCGAGCGCCGCGCCGGCGCCGCCGCGCGCCCCGCCCCGGCCCGCGCCCGCGCGGCGCGCGAGTGACGGCGGCGGCTAGAATTAGCGGCCTTCTGCAGGTCACGAACAACAACGTAAACACCATGTCCGAAAGCACCACCCCGATCGAAGCCATCACCGGCAGCGTCATGTCGCCGTCGCATTTCGACTGGCTCGACATGAAATATCGCGTGCGCATGCGTGCCTTCGTGAGCCTGTGCATGCCGCCCGTGTTCTCGAACCTCGAGTCGCACATCAAGATGATGGCGCTGCGCAGGCAGGGCTACGCGCCGATCATGTACTTTCTCGATTTCCGCAGCGGCACGACGCCGATCGCGTTCGGCCGCCCGCTCGAGAACTCGCACACGCTGCGGCTCTGTCGCAGTGCCGCGGAGCAGCGCGTGTTCCTGCATTCGAAGAGCGTGCTGCGCGCCAAGCGCCGCTCGCACGGCCCCGAGGCGCTCGGCTACGACGACGGCAGCGGCGAGATGATCGAGGCGGGCACGGCCGAGGCGCTGCACGTGATCACGCGCCCCATGGCGCCGCCGGGTCAGCGCCAGGTGACAACGGCGCCGGAGGAGCTTCGCCGGCTGAAGGAGCACGCCTGGGACGGGCCGATGCCCTCGATCGAGAACCTGAACGTTCCGCCCGAAGGCTACGAACGGCTCGATCTCGGCCCGTGGGCCGAGCGCACCGACGTCTGGGGCATCCCGAACACCGACATCAATCAGCATGTGAACGTGCAGGAGTACGTCCGCGGCGGCGAGAACGCGTTCACGCGCGCGCTGCACGGCGCGGGGCTGCCGATCGACCGGCACCACATCACGCGCGCCCGGCTCGTGTTCCGCCGACCGTTCTTCCCGGGGCAGATGTACATGATCCGCGCGGCGCTCTACCGCCGCGACAACGCCACGCAGCTCCAGGCCGGCTACTACGCCGTCGAGAACGGCAAACCCGCCGAGCGGCCGTCGTCGTTCCTTGTTTACGACGGCATCATCGAGGACGAGAACGCGCGGTAGACCCCGCACGGCCGCAATCGGTAGGCTGCGCTCGGGCGCAGTCTACCCCTCCCCGGAAATCGCAACTCGACGCTTTCGCTCCGGACGCGCGCGCCGCAAGGCGCGCACGTCCGAAAGCGGGTCGCAGCCGCGACATCGGTGCAGTCGACGTTCGATCGTGCCGGCGACGCCTCGACTCAGCTACCGACCTCCACCGATTACACCGTCTCGCACCCGAACTGCGCAGCTGCGGCCCCCGCTACCGCGGCCGCTCGCGTGCTCGACTTGCCAGGGCTTGCGCGCAGCCGTTCGATTCCTGCCAGCCGCTGGAGCGAGTTAAGATCTTTCGCAGCGCCGCGCGCAGCCGGAAAACAGCGGCAAGGGGTGACTCGTAATGCACGTACCGAAACATTTCGAAGAGACACGGATCGACGTTCTGCACGCGTTCATTCGCGCCCACCCCTTCGCCACACTGATCACTCTCTCCACCGACGGCCTCGACGCGAATCACCTTCCGCTAGTGCTCGACCCCGAGCCCGCCCCGCTCGGCACGCTGCGCGGACACGTGGCGCGCGCCAACCCCGTATGGCAGCACTATCGTCCGGATATCGATGCTCTCGCGGTGTTCCATGGACCGCACGCGTACATTTCTCCAAGCTGGTATCCGAGCAAACGGGAAACCGGCAAGGTGGTCCCGACGTGGAATTACGTCGTAGTGCACGCCCACGGGCCGCTTCGCGTCGTCGAGGATCGTGCCTGGCTGCGCAGCCATCTCGAAACGCTGACCGCCGTTCACGAGGCGGGACGCGATACGCCGTGGAAGATGACCGACGCGCCGGCCGACTATATCGACACGCTCCTCGG
>DATCLR010000127.1:0-11055 GCA_036563785.1 Burkholderiales bacterium
GCTCGGGCTCGTGCCGGGCGCGGTCGCGGAGATCGCGTTCGGCAGGCTCGCGTCGCCGAGCTTCCTGGCGCCGGACGGTCACATCCCCGCGGTCGGCACGCGCACCGACGAGCCGGCCGTGCAGCGCATCGAGGAAATCTACTTCAATCTCTTCGTTCCGGCCGGCACGAAGCCTGCGGGCGGCTGGCCGATCGCGATCTTCGGGCACGGTTTCGGCAGCAACAAGGACATCGCGCCGTTCGTGCTGGCGGCGAAGCTGGCCGAGCGCGGCATCGCGCTCGTCGCGATCAACGTTCCCGGCCACGGGCACGGACCGCTCGGCACGCTGACGATCGAGCTTTCCGGCGCCGAGCCGGTGACGGTTCCGGCCGGCGGACGCGGCGTCGATCAGGACGGCGACGGCGAGATCGGAGCGGCCGAAGGCAGCAGCGCCGCCGGCGCGCGCAGCCTCGTCGGCACCACCGACGCGCTGCGCCAAGCGGCGGCGGATCTGATGCGGCTCGCGCGTCGGATCGATGCCGGCCTCGATTACGACGGCGACGGCAGCGCCGATTTCGACCGCTCGCGCATCTACTATATCGGCCAGTCGTTCGGCGGCATCTACGGCGCCCTGTTCCTCGCGCTCGAGCCCCGCGTGCGCGCCGGCGTGCTCAACGTCGCGGGCGGACCGATCATCGACATCGCCCGCCTCAGCCCCTCGTTCCGGCCGCTCTTCCTGCAACAGGCGCTCGCGCGCGGCCTGGGCAACGCGCCGCCGCCGGTCTATGCCGATGAGAACCTGCCGCTGCGCGATCGACCGCCGGTGATCAACGACGTCGCGGGCGCTGCGGCGCTGCAGCGCCTGATCGACGACGCCGAATGGATCGGTCAGACGGGAAGCCCGGTCGCCTACGCACCGCACCTGCGCCGCGCGCCGCTGCCGGGCGTGATGCCGAAATCCCTGGTCTTCCAGTTCGCGAAAGGCGATCAGACCGTACCGAATCCGGCCTCGAGCGCTGTCGTGCGCGCGGGCGATCTCGCCGATCGGGTCACCTACTTCCGCAACGATCTGGCCGTCAGGGCGAGCGCCGGCACTCCGCTCAATCCGCATACTTTTCTCACGAACGTCGCGGCCGGCGGCATCGCACCCGTTATCGCGCTGCGGGCGCAGACGCAGATCGCGAGCTTCCTGGCGAGCGACGGCGCCGTCGTCATCGATCCGGACGGCGACGGCCCGTTCTTCGAGGTACCGATCGCCGAGCCGCTGCCCGAGGAGCTGAACTACCTGATGCCCTGAGTCGATTCGTCCGACGGCCTGCAGGACACCGTCGATCGCCCCCGCCGGCGGCACGCGCTCGTTATCGCGGCCGCGGCGGCGCGCACGAACCCCGCGGCTCGAACTGGAATCGCACCACGCTGCGACGCGGCGCCGGGTCCGCGAACGTTCGCCGCATGCGGTCGAGCAGGAGCGTCGCGATGCGGTCGGCGACCACTTCGGGGTCGATGCGCAGCGCGCCGATCGGCGGCACGTGCGTCTGCGCGAAGTCCGGATCCCCGATGCTGATGAGCGAGACGTCGTCGGGAATGCGCCGGCCGGCGGCGCTGATGGCGTTGAGCGCGGCCGCGAGCGTGTTCGTTCCCTGCACGATGAAGGCCGTGGGCGGATCCGGGCTTTGCAGCAGGCCGAGCACCTCGTCGAAGGTGGCGCGCGCCGACGTCGTTTGACGCCGGATGAGCTCTTCCGGACAGGGAAGCCCGTAGGCGCGGAACGCCGCGCGGAAACCCTCGACGCGCCGCCGGTTCGGCCGCACCTCCACGCGCGACACGAGGAGTGCGATACGCCGGTGACCGAGATCGAGCAGGTGCGTGACCGCGCACTTCATCGCGGGAACGTGATCGAACATGACGGCGTCCTGGCGCGTGCGCATGTCGCGGTCCACGATCACAGCCGGCATGTCGGTGTTCAGCGCGGCGAGAATGCCGGGGTCGCGCTCGTTGCCGGGAGTCACGATAATCCCGTCCATGCGCCGCTGCTGGAAAAGCGCCATGATTTCGCGCTCGCGTTCGGCGTTGTTGAGGCCGTTGGCGAGCAGCAGCACGTAGCCCTCGGTGCGCAGCCGCGCCTCGATCGCCTGGAACAGGCGCGCGTACAGCGGATTGGTCACGTCCGAGATCATGCAGCCGACGGTCTTCGTGGACCGCGAGCGCAGCGCCTGCGCCGCATGGCTCGGGCGGTAGCCGAGCAGCGCGATGGCGCGCTCGACCTTCTCCCGCGTCGCCTGTGAAACGTTTACAGCTCCGTTGATCACGCGCGAGGCGCTGCCCACGGAAACTCCCGCCAGGGCCGCAACGTCGCGAATGTCTATCCTCTTCTTTCCCATCGGATCACGCCCCACGCACCGGATCGCGCGCAATCATAGCCGAACGCGGCGCCGCGGTCCGGCAGCTTGCAATGGAAACGTTTCCAACGCAGACTACCGGCCACCCCGACTACAACCGGCGGTTCGGACGGGAGGCCCAGTGCACGAACGTCAACGGCGCCGCGGAGCGCCGTCGTGATCGGACGCGTAGGCGCGAACGTCGGCGGGCGCCTGGCATATCTCGCCGCGGTGATGCTCTGCGCCGCCGCCGCGACGTTCCTCATGTTCGAGCTGCTGCCGGGCTCGCTCGCCGACGCCATCCTGGGCGAGAACGCGACCGCCGAGGACATCGCGCGGCTCGAGGCGGAGCTCGGCCTCGACCGGCCGCTCGCGGAGCGCTTCGCGGCGTGGTTGTGGCACGCGCTCCAGGGCGATCTCGGGCGCTCTCATATCACGGGCGAACCGGTGGCGAGCGCCGTCGCCGAGCGGCTCCCGGTGTCGATCGAGCTGATGGTGCTCGCGCAGCTGGCCGCGCTCGCCATTGCGCTGCCGCTCGGCACGCTGGCCGGCTACCGCGAGGGGACGCGGATCGACCGCATCATCTCGGGGGGCGCCTTCGGCGTCCTGGCGGTGCCGCACTTCGTGCTCGGCATCCTCCTCATTCTCGTCTTCGCGATCTGGCTGCGCGTGCTGCCCGCGACCGGCTTCGTGCCGTTCGCGGCCGACCCCCTGGGGAACCTGCGCTCGATGGTGCTGCCGACCCTGACGCTGGCGCTCGCGGAAGCGCCGGTCTACCTGCGCCTGCTGCGGAGCGATCTCGCGAGCACGCTGCGCGAGCCGTTCATCACGGTCGCGCGGGCGAAGGGGCTGTCCGATCGGCGCATCCTGCTGACGCACGCCCTGCGGCCCTCCTCGTTCAGCCTGATCACCGTGATGGGCATCAACATCGGTCATCTCATCGGCGGCGCCGTCGTCATCGAGACATTGTTCGCGCTGCCGGGCCTCGGGCGTCTGCTGATCGAGGCGATCATCAAACGCGATTACCCGGTCGTTCAGGGCCTGGTGCTCTTCGTCGCCGCCGCGTTCGTCGTCGTCAACCTCGTCGTCGACGCGCTGTACGCGCTCATCGACCCGCGAGTCCGCCATGATCGTCGACGGTGAGCGCCCGATCGAGGCGGCGGCGCCGCGGGCGATGCCGCCGCGCGTGCTGCTGCCGCTCGCCTGGCTCGCGCTCGTCGCGGCAGCGGCGCTGGCTGCGCCGTGGCTGCCGCTGCCGGTGCCCCACGCGATGGATTTCGCGGCGGCCGCCCAGGGCCCGAGCCTGCAGCATCCCTTCGGGACCGACCTCGACGGGCGCGACCTCCTGTCGCGGGTCGTGCACGGCGCGCGCATCTCGCTCTTCGTCGGCCTCGCCGCGCCGACGCTCGGTCTCGTGATCGGCGGCGCGCTCGGTCTGATCGCCGCCTACTACAAGGGCTTCGTGCGGCGCGCGATTCTCGGCGCACTCGACGTGCTGCTCGCCTTCCCGACGCTCGTGCTCGCGCTCGCCCTCACGAGCATCCTCGGCGCAACGCTCGAGAACGTCACGCTCGCGCTCGGGATCATCCTGATTCCGGCGTTCGCGCGCATCGCGCGCGCCAACGCGCTGCCGCTGCTCGGCCGGGAGTTCGTTCTCGCGGCCCGCACCGCCGGCGCCGGCGATCTCTACATTCTGCTGCGCGAAGTGCTGCCGAACATGGCGATGCCGCTTCTCACCTACTGGCTCACCATGATCTCGCTCGTCATCGTGGCCGAGGGGTCGCTCAGCTTCCTGGGGGTCGGCATCCCGCCGCCGGCGCCGAGCTGGGGCGGGATGATCGCCTACGGGCGCGAGGCGCTCGAGCGCTCGCCCCACGTCACGCTCGTGCCCGCCGCCGTGATGTTCCTCACGGTGCTCAGCCTGAACCTGCTCGGCGACGCGCTGCGCCAGCGGACCGAGGCGCGCGAAGGGGCGCTGCGGTGACGGCTCTGCTCGACATCCGCGCGCTCAGCGTGCGGTTCCCGACGGCGCAGGGTGAGCTGAGCGCGCTCGACTCGGTCGCGCTGGAGCTGCAGCCCGGCGCCACGCTGGGCCTCGTCGGCGAGTCCGGCTCGGGCAAGTCGCTCCTCTGCCGCGCGATCCTCGGGCTGCTGCCGCGCGCCGCCTTCGTCGCGCCGGAGGCGCGGATCCGCTTCGGCGGCGAGGACTTGCTGCGCCTGGACTCGGCCGCCATGCGCGCGATCCGCGGGCGCCGCATCGCCATGGTGTTCCAGGATCCCATGACCTCGCTCAATCCGGTGCGCACGATCGCGGCACAGCTCATCGAAGGAATGCGGGTGCATCTGGGGCTCGCGTCCGCCGACGCCCGGCAGCGCGCGCTCGAGCTGCTCGACCAGGTCGGCATCACCGCGCCGGAGCAGCGGCTCGGACAGTATCCCCACGAGCTCTCGGGCGGCATGCGCCAGCGCGTCGCCATCGCCATGGCCATCGCATGCCGGCCGGAGCTGCTGATCGCGGACGAGCCGACCACGGCGCTCGACGTCACGGTGCAGGCCGAGGTGCTGCAGCTCCTGCGGCGCCTGCAGTCGCAGCACCGGATGGCGATGATCCTCGTGACGCACGACCTCGGTCTCGCGGCCGGCTACACCGACGAGATCGCCGTCATGTACGCGGGTCAGATCGTGGAGCGCGCCGCCACGCGCGTGCTGTTCAAGACCCCGCGCATGCCGTACACGCGTGCGCTCATCGCCTCGGTTCCGCGCCTCGACGGAGAGCCGCAGCGGCGGCTAGTCGCTATCCCCGGCCGCGCCGCGACGTTCTACGGCGATCCGCCCCAGTGCCGCTTCGCGCCGCGCTGCGAGCGGCGCGAAGCGCGCTGCCTGCAGGAAAAGCCGGCGCTCGTGCCGGCCGGCAGCGATCGCCACCTGTATCGCTGCTGGAATCCGGAGGCCGCATGACGTCCGCTGCACCCGCGCCGCTCCTCGAGCTCCGGGACGTCAGCGTGGAGTACCCGCTCGGCCGCCGACGGGTGCTGCGCGCGGTCGATCGCGTGTCCTTCGCGCTGCACCACGGCGAGGTCCTGGCGCTGGTGGGGGAATCCGGCTGCGGCAAGTCGTCGGTCGCCCGCGCCGTCATGCAGCTCGAGCCGATCGCCGACGGTCGGGTGCTGCTCGAAGGCCGTGACCTCGCGCGTCTCGCGCCGGCCGAGCTGAAGCTCGCACGGCGCCGCTTCCAGATGATCTTTCAGGACCCGCTCGCCTCGCTGAACCCGCGCCGGCGGGTGCGCGACATCCTGGAAGCGCCGCTGCGCATCCACGGCGTGCCCGCCGCGGAACGGCGGCGGCGCGTCGCGCGCGTGCTCGAGCTCGTGCATCTCGATCCGCACGCCGTGCTCGACCGCTATCCGCACATGTTCTCGGGCGGGCAGTGCCAGCGCCTGTCGATCGCCCGCGCGATCGTGCTCGAACCCGCGCTCCTCGTGTGCGACGAGGCGGTTTCCGCGCTCGACGTCTCCGTGCGCGCGCAGGTGCTCAACGTGCTGCACGACCTGCGCGAGGAGCTCGGCCTCGGAATGCTCTTCATTTCCCACGACCTCGCGGTGGTGCGCAACGTCGCGCACCGCGTCGCCGTGATGTACCTCGGGCGCATCTGCGAGATCGGGTCGAGCGCGCGTATCTTCTCCGCGCCCGCGCACCCGTACACGGTCGCGCTCATGAGCGCCGTGCCGATCGCCGACCCGGACGTGCCGCCGCCGGTCGTGCCGGTACGCGCGGGCGAAATGCCGTCGCCGCTCGCGCCGCCCTCGGGCTGCCGCTTCCGCACGCGCTGCCCTTCCGCCGACCGGCGCTGCGCCGAAGAGGCGCCGGCGCTGCGTGCGATCGCAACCGATCATTCGGTCGCCTGCCACTACCCGGGTTCGGTGCCGCTCGCGCAACGAACGCCTGACCCTTCATAACCGAAAGAGGAGGAACCGCCATGCGATTCAAGAGACGCCGTAGCGTCGCCGGACTGTTGCTCGTGGTCCTCGCCGTCTTCGGCACCGTGCCGGCGCACGCGCAGAAGCGCGGGGGCACGCTGATCATCGGCTCCGAGGCCGAGTTCAACGGCTTCAATCACCTCAAGGCGCGCATCTTCAATCAGAACACCGTGACGCCGGCGTCGGCGGTGATGGAAGGTCTGTTCGCCTACGAGGGGGCCGAGATCAAGCCGCGGCTCGGCGTTTCCTTCGAGGAGGCGCCCGATCGCCTGAGCGCCGTGGTCCGGCTGCGCCGGGGCGTCAAGTTCCACGACGGCACGCCCTTCAACGCCGATGCGGTCGTTTTTCATTACCGGCGGCTCATGGATCCGAAGAGCGGCGTGAACACGTCGATGATCGCGCCGATCAAGACGGTGGAGAAGGTCGACGACTTCGCGGTGCGTTTCGTGCTCGCCCACCCGTGGCCCGCGCTGCAGTCCGCACTCGCGCTCGAGCACCTCATCAACCTGATCGGCTCCCCGACCGCTCTCGCCAGCGACCCGGAGGGGTTCCACCGCAAGCCCATCGGCACCGGGCCGTTCCGCGTGGTCGAATGGCGCGCCGGCGATCGCCTCGTGCTCGAACGCAATCCGGACTACTGGGAGAAGGGGCTGCCCTATCTCGACGGCGTGGTGTTCCGCATCCTCCCGGACGGCAACACGCGCTATCAGAGCATCAAGTCGGGCGAAGTGCACATCGCCTCGATCGACAATGCCGGCCACATCCTCGACGCGCAGAAGGACCCCGGGCTCGTCGTGCATCGGCACCAGGGCTCCGGCGCGCTCACCTGGAACTTCAATCACGCGCGCGAGCCGTTCAACGACGTGCGCGTGCGGGCGGCGGTGATCCACGCGGTCGACGCCAAGGCGATCGCCGAAAACTTCTACCTCGGCACCACCACCGTCGCGACGGGGCTCCTCGGCCCGAACTCCGGCTGGTTCTGCCCGAACATCCGCTGGCGCAGCTACGATCCGGAGAAGGCGAAAGCGCTCCTCGCCGAGGTCGGCAAGCCGGTGAAGTTCACGCTGACGGCGGTCAACAACCCGCAGAGCCGGCGCATGGCGTCGATCCTGCAGCAGTTCATGCAGGCCGTCGGGATGGAGGTCGACATCCGTCTCGTCGAGCAGAGCCAGAACGTGCGCATCGGCGTGACCGGCGACTACCAGATGGACGTCTGGCGCTTCACCGACTTCGGCGGCGATCCGGACCTGGTGCTCACGTACTACTTCGGCACCCGCACGGGCAAGCCGGTCACGCGCCACGACGCGAGCCGCATCGACCCGCTGCTGGACGCGGCGCGCGTGGAGCCGGACCGCGAGCGCCGGCACGACCTCTACTGCCGGGTGGCGGAGCTGGTGTCCGAGGAGGCGATCCTGCTGTTCCCGAACTGGACGACCTATCACGCGGTCGCGCAGCCGTTCGTGCGCAACGTGCCGCCCCTCGTCAACAACATCATCCGCCCGCGCGCGATCTGGCTCGACCGCTAGCCGCGCCGCGCAACCGGAGGAACCCGATGCCGCGCATTCCGTACTTCGATCTGGAGCAGGCGCCCGAGGAGATCAAGCAGCACCTCGCCTCGCGCCATCCGCTCAACATCTACCGCATGCTCGCGCACGCCACCACGGCCGCGCCCGGCTTCCTCCGGCTCGGGCGCGCGCTGCTGCGCGAGAGCGAGCTCGACCCGCGGCTGCGGGAGCTCGCGATCCTGCGGGTCGGCATCCTGAGCGGCGCCGCCTACGAGGTGCATCAGCACAAGCGGGTCGCGCGACTGGTCGGGCTCGAGGCCGAAAAGATCGACGCGGTCGCCCGGGGTGCCGCCGCACCGGTATACGACGCCCTCGAACGCGAGGTGCTCGCGTTCACGGACGAGGTCGTGCGCAACGTGAAGGCGTCCGACGCCGTGTTCCATTCGCTGCACCGCAAGCTCGGCGATCGCCGGATCGTCGAGCTGCTCCTCACGATCGGGTTCTACATGATGGTGTGCCGGTTCCTCGAAAACCTCGAGGTCGAGATCGAGCCGCCCGGCACCGTCGAGATCACCAGCCTCGAGCCGAACAAGAACGCCTGACGGAGAAACGACGTGACACTGCCCAACCTTCCACCGACCTCCATCGACCCGTCGAGCCACATGTTCGACGAAGCGCTCGGGCGCGCCCCCGGGCGCGGCCGGCTCGCCGGCCGGCGCATCCTCGTCGTCGGCGCGGGACAGCGGCGGACGGTGGACGCCGAGCCGCCGATCGGCAACGGCCGGGCCATCTCGCTGCTGTTCGCGCGCGAGGGCGCGAAGGTGGCCTGCGTCGACGCGGTGCGCGAGGCCGCCGAGGAGACCTGCGAGCTCATTCGCCGCGAGGGAGGAACCGCGTTCGCGGAAACCGCCGACGTCGGCGACGCCGAGACGATCGCGCCGCTCGTCGAGCGCTGCCATGCCCGTCTCGGCGGGCTCGACGGGCTCGTGCTCAACGTCGGGATCTCGAAGGGCCTGCCGCTCGAGAAGCTCACCGCCGCCGAGTGGGACCGCGACTATGCGGTGAACGTGCGCAGCAACATGCTGTTCGCCCAGAAGGCGCTCGAAGTGATGGATCCGGGCTCCACGATCGTGCTGATGTCGTCGCTCGCGAGCATGCGCGCGACCGGCCGCAATCCCGCCTACGAATCGTCCAAGGCCGCGCAGGTCGCCCTGGCGCGCAGCATCGCGATGGCGGGCGAGCCCAAGGGGATCCGCTGCAACGCGGTGGCGCCGGGGTACATCGACACCCCCATGGGGCGCGACGCGTCGCGGCTCAAGCCGCAGCGCGCCACCGTCGTGCCGTTCGGACGCCAGGGAACCGGCTGGGAGGTCGCGTACGCGGTGCTGTTCCTCACCTCGCGCGAGTCGTCGTACGTGAACGCCCACTGTCTCGTGGTCGACGCCGGCCTCCACGCGGGCATCGTGCGCACGACGGGCTGAGCGCGGCGGGGCGTTCGCGCCCCGCTAGACCTCGAGCCACTCCTTGCGGATCGCGTCGTTCTCGCGCAGATCCTCCGGCGTGCCCTCGAACACGACCTGGCCCTGCCCCATGACGTAGAGCCGGTGCGAGATGTCGAGCGCGATGGTGAGCTTCTGCTCGACGAGCAGGATCGCGACGCCGCGCGCGGCGATGCGCTCGAGCAGCTCGCGCACGAGCTCCACCATGCGCGGAGCGAGTCCCTCGGTCGGCTCGTCCACCATCATGAGCGCCGGATCGCCCATGAGCGAGCGGCAGATCGTGAGCATCTGCTGCTCGCCGCCGGAGAGCACGCCGCCCGGCGCGTCCTGGCGCTGACGCAGCACCGGGAACAGCTCGTACATGTCCTCGATCGTCCAGCGCCCGTCGCCGTCCTTCCTCCCTGGCTTGAGCCCGAGGAGCAGGTTCTCGCGCACCGTGAGCCCCGGGAAGATGTCGCGGTTCTCGGGCACGTAGGCGATGCCCTTGCGCGCGATCTCGTGCGGCGGCAGCCCGTCGATGCGCTCGCCGTTGAAGCGCACGACGCCGACCGGCGGCACTTCGCCCATGATCGCCTTGATCGTCGTCGAGCGGCCGGCGCCGTTGCGCCCGAGGAGACTCACGATTTCGCCGGGCCCCACGCGCAGCGACACGCCCTGCAGGATGTGGCTCTTGCCGTAGTAGGCGTGAAGGTTCTCGACCTCGAGCATGTCAGTGCGTTCCGAGATAGGCGGCGCGCACCGCCTCGTTCTCGCGGATGCGATCGGGCGTCTCGGTCGCGATGACCTGCCCGTAGACGAGCACCGAGATGCGGTCGGCGAGGTTGAATACGACGCTCATGTCGTGCTCGACCATGACGAGCGTGCGCCCGCGCGACACGTCGCGGATCAGCTCGACCGCGGCCTCGGTCTCGTGCCGGCTCATGCCGGCGGTCGGCTCGTCGAGCAGGATCACGTCCGCGCCGCTCGCGATGGTGATGCCGATCTCGAGCGCGCGCTGCTCGGCGTAGGTGAGCACGCCCGCCGGCGCGTCGCGCCGGTCGGTCATGCGGATTTCTTCGAGCGTCTTCTCCGCGAGCTCGTTGGCGTCGCGCAGCCGGTCGACGTTGCGCCAGAAGCAGTAGCGGTACCCGAGCGACCACAGCACCGCGCAGCGGATGTTCTCGAACACCGTCATCCGCGGAAAGATGTTGGTGATCTGGAAGCTGCGCGACAGCCCGAGGCGGTTGATGCCGAAGGGCGGCTTGCCGGTGATCTCGCGCCCGTTCAGGAGGATCGAGCCGCGGGTGACGGGGATGCGTCCGGTGATCAGGTTGAACAGCGTCGACTTGCCCGCGCCGTTCGGCCCGATGATCGCGTGGCGCTCCCCGCGCACGACGTCGAGCGTCACGCCGCGAATGATCTCGGTGCGGCCGAAGGTCTTGTGCACGTCGCGCAGCGCCAGCGCGCAGGCATCCGAACGGACGGACGTCGCTTCGGCGCTCATTGCGCGCCCCCCGTAGGCTGCTTGAGCTCCGCGGTCGCCTGCTGCCAGCCGCGGGCGACGAAAGGCCAGGTCAGCCGAAACAGCACGGCGCCGACCGCGAACAGCACCGCGCCGCCGGCCCACGGCCACGGCGTAGCGGCGTCCAGATCCATCCAGTAGAGCCGGATCTTCGTGCCGAGCTCGGGATGCGTCGCCAGCTGGTAGCTCATCTCGATCAGAATGGAGGCGCCGACC